>DRGS01000125.1 GCA_011053245.1 Phycisphaerales bacterium | reverse complement strand
TTACTGTATGGCTAAGACGTTAGTTCCACGAAAGTGTCCTCTGTGCAGTAAGTCGATGACGATGATCGGGGTAGGTTCGCAGCGGCTTGAAGAGGAGCTTGCTAAGAAGCTGCCGGATGCGAGGATCGCAAGGGTTGATAGTGATGCGATGGCGGGTAAGGCGGCGGGCTATTATAAACTGCTTGGCGATTTTGCCGCGGGCAGGATCGATATTCTGGCTGGGACGCAGATGCTGGCGAAGGGATTGCATTTTCCGAATGTTACGTTGGTGGGGGTGATCAGCGCAGATACCGCTCTTTCGCTGCCGGATTTTCGGGCGAACGAGCGGACGTTCCAATTGCTTTCGCAGGTAGCCGGTCGCGCGGGGCGGTCGGAAAAGGGCGGAGAGGTTATCGTGCAGACTTTCTTGACGGGTCAGCCGGCGATAGATTTTGCTCTGAAGCATGATTATGAGGGGTTCGTGGCTGAGGAAATGGGGCATCGGCGAAAGTGTAATCTGCCGCCGTGCGGGAAGATGGCAATAGTTCGGTTAAAGGATGGCAATTACGATAAGCTGACGGCTGCGAGCGAGGCGATGCGGGCGATGATCGATGACGTCGCGGATTACAAGGGTTTGAAGCTTACGGTGCGCGGACCGATGGAAGCGGCGATAAACAGGATAGGGGGGTTTCACAGGATGCAGATCATCGTCCAGGCTGACGATGTGCGCCCGATACAGGAACTTTTCGCGGCAATTCGTACAGGAGCAAGTGTGCGTCCGGCGGTTACGATAGGTGTGGATGTTGATCCGGTTAATTTAATGTAGCTTGTGGTATCAGGCGTTTTTGCCGCAGCATTTTTTGTATTTTTTTCCGCTGCCGCAGGGGCATGGTTCGTTTCGGCCTACTTTGGGTTGTTCGAGTTTGATCTGTTTGACTTTAATCTCGCCCTGTGGTGCGGTTGCGGCGGCTTGCTGTCTTTGGGCCATGGCGAAGTGGTTGACCTCATCATGCGAGGTTTGCGAAACGTTCCAGACGCTGCGGGCACTTGTGCCGGCTTCGAGGTGGACCTTGAATATCGTGCCGGTGACGCGGTCCTCGATGACGTCGAGCATCTCGTTGAACATTCGGAAACCTTCCTGCTTGTATTCGATCTTGGGATCCTTTTCGGCGAAGGCACGCAGGAAAATGCTCTCCTTTAAGTGGTCCATCGCGTAGAGGTGGTCCTTCCATGCACCGTCGTAAATCTGGATGAGGACATATTTTTCGAGGCCGGTAAGTTCCTCGTGCAGGAACGCTTCTCCAGCTTCTGTTACGAGTTCGATTGGATCTGCGTCATCTTCGATCTGCGACGTATCGAGTTTCGCATGAAATCGTTCGTTTGCCCAGTTGAAAAGTTCTTCGGTATCAGCGGAATCCGCCTTTGCCTGGATCTCTTCGAGCAGTTGGCCGTTATTATAGCTGGTACTTAACTCAAGTAGTTTTTTGTGCATTTCTTTTGGCGAAAGGTTCTGGATGGATTCGGCGGTAAGGTCGGCGGCGTATTTTCTGTTTGCCCAGTCGGCGAGGGCTTCAAAACCATAAACATTTGCGCCCTGCGGGGTGAAGACCATGTTCATGGCGTACTCGACGGGGTATTCGATCTGGCGTTGTTTATATTTTTCGGCTACGCTTTCGGAGAGTTCCTCTCTTATCTCGGCGGTGGTTGAATCCTTGAGTTTGTTATAGTCGAGGCGGAAGTCGAATTTCGATTCTATCAGTTGGATGAAAGTCTTGAGGGAGAATCCGGTTTTCAGGAAATCATCGATCTGCGAGCAGTCCTTTTTATCGACCTGATCGGCACTGGCATCGACGAGAGTTTGTTCTATTTCTTCGGCGGTCATGTTCTTTAGTTTTCCGGCGCTGAGGCCAGCTCCGAATGCGCTCATCGCCCATCGGCAGAGCGAATCGATGTTCCATGTGCTTTTGTCTTCGTAGTCCTCAAGGTACTCGCCTAACGAGAGGGATATTTCGTTAGCGGTGCGTTTCTTTGCCTGTTGTTTGATCTTACTTTCGATCTCATCGGGCGTGGCGTCTTTGATCCTGTCAGCTTGCAGGTCGACTCCAAAGTTGGTCCGTGCCCATTCGACAACACAATGGTGGGGGTAGCCTACGGTCAGGATGCCGTCGCAGATACTGTTGATGACATTTTCGATCATGTCGGAGATGGTTTCCTTGAGGCGAATGCCCTCAATGATGCCGCGGCGGCGCGAATAGAAAACTTTACGCTGATAGTCCATCACCTCATCGTATTCGAGCAGGCTCTTGCGAGCTTCGTAGTTTCGCTCTTCGACCTTTTTCTGGGTCTTTGCGATCTGTTTGCTGATGTGCGGGTGGTATATAGGCTCGCCCTCTTCCCATCCGATAAGGCTGAGCAGTTTCGGGATCTTATCTCCGCCAAAGAGCTGCATAAGGTCATCGTCAAAGCTCAGGAAAAATCCACTTGATCCGGCGTCGCCTTGACGGCCTGCGCGGCCACGGAGTTGGTTGTCTATTCTTCTTGACTCGTGGCGTTCGGTTCCGACGATGTGGAGGCCGCCGATCTCGGCTACGCCTTCACCGAGTTTGATATCGGTTCCGCGACCCGCCATATTGGTCGCGATGGTCACATTTCCGAATACTTTATTATTGCGGTCGGTCCTCTGCCAGCCTGCTTTTTCAACAATGTGTGCTTCGCGTTCATGCTGTTTGGCGTTTAATAGTTCGTGTTCGAGATTATATCTTTTGGTAAGTGCGGCGGAGATCGCTTCGCTCTTTTCGATGCTGATGGTACCGACGAGAACGGGGCGTCCTGCTGCGCTTACTTCGTATATCTCTTCGACGAGGGCAATGAACTTTTCCTTCATGGATTTGTATATCTGGTCGTCCTGGTCATCGCGTATGCAGGGTTTATTGGTTGGCATGACGATAACGTCAAGACCGTAGATGGCCAGGAATTCTTCGGCTTCGGTTTCGGCTGTTCCGGTCATGCCGGCGATCTGGCCGTAGAGCTTAAAGAAGTTCTGAAGTGTAATAGTTGCAAGGGTCTGGGATTCTTCCTTTATCTTGACGTTTTCTTTTCCTTCCATCGCCTGATGGAGTCCGTCGGACCATTGGCGTCCGTGCATGAGCCTGCCGGTGAATTCGTCAACTATTATAACTTTGCCGTCTATTACAACATAATCTTTTTCTTTTTCGAAGGTGATGTGTGCCCTCAGCGATTGTTCGAGCATGTGCGGCCATTCCATGTTCGACCCGGTAAAGAACGAGCCTAACCCGGCGATGTCCTGGGCGGCGCCTATGCCCTCATGGGTTAGGTGGACGGCTTTGCGGTCGTACTCGACTTCGTAATACTGGGTCATCCGTTCGAGTTTGAGTTCGTCTTCGGCTCGCTGGGTTTCGTTTTTGTCTATTACAGCCTGTGCCTTTTCGCCGCGGCCGGAGTCTTTGGCTTTCTTAGCGTCGCTAAGTTCGCCCTGTGCGTTTGCGATGGTGCGTTCTGCTTTGTCGATGGCGGATTTTAATCTGGTGTATCCGCTCTGGAGCGAGATCAACTGGCGGCAGACGCCGTCGGCTTTTTTGTAGCGGGTAACGTCGTCGAAAGCAGGACCGGATATGATCAGCGGAGTTCTGGCTTCGTCGATCAGGATCGAGTCCACCTCGTCAATGATCGCATAGTCCAGCGGTCCCTGTGCCATGTCTTCGATGGTGATTTTCATGTTGTCGCGGAGATAGTCGAATCCGAATTCGTTGTTGGTTCCATAGGTGATGTCGCAGGAGTACTGATCCTTTCGTTCCTGACCGGTTGAGTCCATGTCGGCCTGGATCGCGCCGACGGTAAGGCCAAGGCTTTCATAGACCGGCCGCATCCATTCGGCGTCACGTTTGGCGAGGTAGTCGTTTACGGTTACGACGTGAACCTTTCTGCCGGTAAGATGGACGAGATAGGCAGCTAAAGTCGCGACCAGGGTCTTTCCTTCGCCGGTAGCCATCTCGGCGATCTTTCCTTCGTAGAGGACGTTGCCGCCGACGAGCTGAACGTCAAAGTGGCGCATCTGAACTTTTCTTAGAGCAGTCTCCCTGACGACGGCGAAGGCTTCGAGCTGAATATCCTCGGGCGAAGCGCCATCTGCGAGTTTGGCCTTGAACTCGGCGGTCTTTGCATGCAGCGCGTCATCGTCCAGAGCCTTGATCTGTTCTTCGAAGTCCAGAGCCCCAACGGCATACGTTAGATATGTTTTTACAATGCGTTCGTTTCGGGAACCGAATATCTTCAGAAAGAATTTACTGACGCCTTCAAGTCCCATAGTCACGAGTCCCGAAAAAAGCTGCTATCGGAGCAGCGGTTACCAAAAATGTCTAATCCTTTACCCGCGTTACATACTCGCCGGTCCGTGTGTCGATCCGAAGCATCTCGCCGGTTTTAATGAACGGCGGGACGGAAACGATAAGGCCGGTTTCCATGGTAGCCGGCTTATACTGGTTCGTAGCCGTTGCGCCTTTGATCTCCGGGGCGGTGTCGGTAATCAGGAGGTCGACAGTGTTGGGCAGTTCCACGATGACGGGTTTTCCTTCGTACATGCTTACCTGTAACTGGATGTTTGGCTTTAGATATTTCGGCCCGTCGCCAAAGGCATTGTCGTCGAGACTGATCTGGTCGAAAGTTTCCAGGTCCATGAGGACGTGTTCGTTCGGTGTCGAGTAAAGGTATTCGTAGTTTCTCTTGTCGAGATATGCTTCTTCGACATTTTCCTCGGCGCGGAGGCGTTTGTCGAGGATCGAACCGTCGGCGACGGTTTTGAATTTGGTTTGATAGACTGCGCCGCCTTTACCGAGTTTGACGTGCTGGTAGCTGACGACCATGCAAAGCTTGCCGTCGATATTGACGGTCATGCCCTTTTTCATTTCCGATGCTCTCATAACTTGCTCCTATGCTAATATTAGTTTCTATCGCCGGACAGTATCGCAAAATCGCGGTATAAAGTCAAGAAGCCTTCCCATAGGGCCTGTCAGCGGCGTTTTTTGCGATGGTTCCTTTTTCTCTGTGTATTTCTTCGGATGGAAAAGCCCTTTACTTTCTTTCTTGTTGCTACGAGTAATTCGACCGGTACGACGTCAAGCTGCCTGCCGGGGACGTTTACGGCGACTATTTTTACGGGCATATCCTGGCCGAGATGGACGCTTTTGCCGGAGTGGGCACCGATAATGGCTTGGTGGTGCTGGTCGTATTTCCATGTATCGAGGCCGAGATTGGCAAGTTCGATCATGCCCTCGACGCCGAATTTTCTGCACTGGACAAAAACGCCGAAGTTGGTGAGGCCCGAAACGACGCAATCGAGGGTCGAGCCGATCCGCTTGCTGAGCATCTGAAGGATAAGTACGGTTTTGAGGTCACGTTCGGCATTGGTGGAGCGTTCTTCGGTTAGTGTTATCTGGTTGCCGATCTCGACAAGTTCGGTTTCGGGCAGTATTTCCTCCAAGCCGATCATGTTGAGCCTTCCTTCGAGATAGCACTGAAGGAGACGATGGATCATCAGGTCGGCGTACCGGCGTATCGGGCTGGTAAAGTGGCAATAGTATTTCGAGGCGAGGGCGAAGTGGCCGATGTGCAGCGGTGCGTATTCGGCGCGTTGGAGACTGCGAAGGATGTGCATGTTGATCGCGTAAGATTTGCTCGTTCCCTTGACGGACGCGAGCAGATCCTGCATAGCGGCGCGGTCGAGATGACGGGGCACTTTCAAGCCGCAAATCTTTGCGAATCTGGCGAGGTTCCTTGTCTTTATCGAGTCCGGTTCCGGGTGAACGCGGCGTATGAACGGGACATTAAATCTGTCGATAAGGGCGGCGACCGCTTCGTTTGCTTCGACCATGAACATCTCGATTATCGTATGCGGGTAACAGTCGTCGGCGGGTTCTGCGTCAACGACCTGACCGTTTTCGTCATAGATCAGTTCGGTTTCGGGCAGGTCCAGATGCAGCATCCCGTTTTTGATGCGGCGTTTTTCAACGACGCGGGCCAGCGTCTCCATATCCTTTAGAAGCGCAACGACATCGCCGGGGAAATCGGCGGCTTTGCCATGCAATATGTCATCGGCTTGTTTATAGCTGAGACGGGCCGATGATTCCATCAGGCTGTTGGCGAATTCGCGGCCAAGAACGTTGCCATTTTCGTCGTATGTAATGTAAACGCTTTTTGCGAAACGTTTCTGGTTGGGCTGAAGGCTGCATATACCGTTGCTGAGAATTTCCGGCAGCATAGGGATAACTTTGCCGGGCAGATAGGTGCTGTTGCCGCGTGTTTTGGCTTCTTTGTCTAATGGCGAATCCATTTCAATAAAGGTGCTGACATCGGCAATGTGAATTCCGAGAACCCAGTTGCCGTCCGGATTCTTGCGAAGGCTTATGGCATCGTCGAAATCTTTTGCGTCATCGGGGTCTATCGTGATAATTACATCGCCGGTGATGTCGTCGCGGGAGGTATCCGAGGCGTGAGTAAAGCTGTCGGCGGCGTTTCTGGCTTGGGCGAAACATTCTTCGACGAATTGGCCGGGCAGATCGTATTGTGCGATTATCGATCCGATCTCCGCTTCGTATTGGCCGGCTTTTCCGAAGACCTCCGTAATGACGCCTCGGGCACGTTTGTCCCGTTCGGGATATGAGATGATGTCGACTTTTACCTTGTCATTTACCTTTGCGCCTTTGGCGGTAACATCGTCAACAGCGATCGGAGCGATGGTGTCCTTACCGTCGGGAACGACTATCCATTCGGCGGCTGGTTTGCGGAGTGTTCCGACGACGCTTTTGCGGCCCCGCTCTAAAATCTCGACGATCTCGCCGTTATACCGCATCTCGCCGGAACGGACGCCTTTTTTTACTACTCTTGCGACGACTGTGTCGCCTGTCATAGCCGAGGCTTTATCGTCTGGACTTACAAAAAGGTCGCCGTCGGCGTTTGGCTCTTGTGGTGTGATGAAACCAAAACCCTTCTGGTTTTCACGAAATGTTCCCGTTACGCGTTTGGGCATTGACGGAAGTGAGACGATACCTCTTGCGCCGCTTATGACGCGGCCGTTTTTGCGAAGTGTCTCGAAAGAATTCTTGAAATCGGCAATATCTCTGTCGGCGACACCTAATGATGTGGCCATTTCCGAGAACTTGACGGGGCTGTAGTCCCGCCGGGCCATAAATTTCAGTATTTGCTGGTCGTAGTTCATAAAGTAAAAACGCCTGTTCGATATCCTGCCAAATCGCCTTGAAACACGCCGAAGACCAGAGGCACTTCATAGCGCATACTTTGACGGTTCAATATCATATCGACCAGACGCTCTATATTCCGCAAATTATTATATCTGCAAATGGTCAGGCTTTTTTTGCCTTAAGACCGTTGAGTTTTTTTGCCATGCGGGATTTCATCCTCGCAGCGGTGTTCTTGTGAAGGGTGCTGGTTGAGGCAACCTTATCAAGTTTCTTCACAAGCAGCCTGTGCTGCTCGGTGGCCTTTGCGACGTCACCATCTAATATGGCTGCGTCAAAGCTCTTGATCTGCGTCTTGACCATGCTTTTGCGAGCGCGGTTAATAGTATTTCTTTTTGCGTTCTGTCTTACTCTTTTTTTCGCTGATAACGAATGTGCCACTTTAAGCTCCTAAAATCTTCTAATTAGTTAATAACTTTCAAATTCATTCAACCCTGTCTCGCGACAGGTACTATTCCTTACTATCGTCCCTGAGATTATCTACACGTTTGCGAACATCCTTGTAATTGAAATCAAGCTGGGCAAGCTTTCGGTATATCTCAAGCGCTTTGTCATATTCTCCCTTTTCTTCGTGGGTCCTGGCAAGGTTATAACGCAACTCCTTGCCGAGGGTACCGTCCTTGACCGGGCATTGGCCGATCGCCTTTGTGAATATATCGACAGCATCGTCGAGCCAGCCCTTGAAGAAAAAACACAAACCGGTCTTATCCATCGCGGCGATCTTCAGTCGCGGATCCTTCTGGGCGTCCTGGAATAAGGGAATCGCCTTGTCAAATTCCTTATTGACCGTAAGCCTGACGCCGTATTCGTACTTCATTCTGCCATCGGTGGGATAATTTTCCACGCAGAGCCGATAGTGGTTAAGTTCAAGCTCGCCGAATGTATCGAGTTCCTTGTGGAGTTTTTGTCTTAATTCTCCGTTATCCGGTTTCGCATCAAGAGCTGCCTTGGCGGAACGGATCTTGCGTTTTAATCTTTTTATTGTCAACTCTCCATGATGGCGTTTGAATGTAAAGTCCTTTGACTTTTCGTGAGCGTCCTGCAAAACGGTCAAGGCTTCCTGATAAGATTCTTTGGTGTCGAGATCATAAAGGGCATCTGCTAATGTTATGATACAGGCTGGAGCGTCGGGTTTCTTTTCAACTTCTTTTCTCGCAGTTTCGACAGCTTTTTTTCGATAGTCTTCGCTCTTTATCAAGCTATCTTGTGAATGCAGTATTTCCTGTGATTTTCTATCTTTGATCGAGTTCCTGAAATCCCCCCCCTGATCATATTTACCCCTCTGAACGGCAAGGCGAGCGGAAAGGTCACGCAATTCGTCATGGAGTGCGCCGTCCGAGGGTTTGAGTTTACACGCACAATCGCAAGCGGCAATCGCTTTTTCATAGAGTTCGATCGCGGCATAGGACTCCTTGAGAAGGATATAGGCTGCCAAGGAAGGTTTTTTTCTGTGCAGGTTTGCTTCAAAGATCAGTTGTGCTATCCACTCGGCGGATCGCTTGTAATCCCCTTCTACACAGGAGGTTAGCATTGCTTCGGCGTATGGCAGATGGTCCGGATCCCTCGCCAGGAGTGCTGCCGCACTGAGCATCTCATCGAGGGGTTCCTTGCCATGTCGTTTGAATTTGTTCATCACAGAAGGCTTCTTGCCGCCGCGAACCTGGCGAAGCAGTGCCAGTTTTCGCAGGGGGATGTGCCCTTCTTCAACAGCATTGGGTGCGAGGCGCAAGCCCCTTAAGTACATATCAATGGCGTAGTCGAAGTTTTCCGTGGCGGCCACTTCTTCGGCTCGCTCAAAGAACGCAACCGCTTTTTCCAAGGCAGAATCTTTGTTAGAATTCGGCATTTACAGTACTTTGCTCCCTGTTTTTGTTACAAAAAACCAATATTTCATAAGATCACGCAGGTTTTTCAACCCCAAAATGTGTCGTATCTATTCTCTAACAAACAGTTTAGAACGCAGTATAATACAAGAAATGACATGGGTTTGTCAACATATAATACCAAAAAGAGAAATATCGTATTACCAGAGGCCCTAACTTCTTTACATACAATGAGTTATGCAAAAAAGTCGTTTTTTTCAAGTAGTGCCCCATATCCGGCTTGTGTTAGCGGTCCGTTTGTGATATAAAAATCCGTTATTGGAATTTTTTGGGAGAAAAAAAATATGCTTTCGGCACTTGAAAAATATGACCCGCAAATATATGAGCTGTTGACTCAGGAAAAAGCCCGCCAGAGCGGATCCCTGCGGATGATACCTTCTGAGAATTACGTTTCCAAGGCGGTTATGCAGGCAACAGGAAGCTGCCTGACCAACAAGTATGCCGAAGGGTATCCCGGCAAGCGTTATTATGAGGGCCAGCAGGTAACGGATCTTATAGAGTCGATAGCGATCGAGCGGGCGAAGAAACTTTTTAAGGCCGACCACGCTAATGTTCAACCATATTCAGGCTCTGTTGCCAATGTTGCAGCCTATTCGGCATTGCTCGAACCGGGCGATACGATAATGGGGCTTTCTTTGCCGTATGGCGGGCATCTTACGCACGGCTGGAAAGTTAGCTTTACAAGCAAAGTCTATAACTCCGTTCAATACGAAGTCGACGTTGATACGGGCAGATTTAATTTCAACAAAATAGAAGCGTTAGCAAAAAAGCATAAACCCAAAATGATCATCTCCGGTGCAACCGCTTATCCTCGAGAGATCGATTTTGAGAAGTTCGGTCAGATAGCCAAGTCGGTTGGAGCCTACCATTTAAGCGATATCGCTCACATCTCCGGTCTCGTGGTAGCAAATATCCACAAGAGTCCGGTACCCTATGCCGATATTGTCTCGACAACAACGCATAAGACACTTCGCGGTCCGCGAGGCGGGATGCTGTTATGCAAGCAGGAACATGCCGCCAAAGTTGACAAAGCGGTATTTCCCGGATTGCAGGGCGGGCCTCACATGCACACGCTAACTTCTATTGCGGTTGCACTCGCAGAAGCCGATACACCCGAATTCATTGAGTACGCAAAGCAGGTGGTAAAAAACGCCAAGAGGCTTGCGGAGAAGCTGCTTGAGTATGGCTTTAACCTCGTATCGGGCGGCACGGACAATCACTTGATACTGATCGATCTTCGCAGTAAGGGTATTGGCGGCAAAAAACTTGCAAAGGCACTTGACCGTGCAAAAATAGTTACGAATTATAATACGATACCTGGCGATCCGGCCGGGCCAGCTAATCCGAGCGGTCTTCGTTTGGGTACTCCGTCCATTACAACTCGAGGCATGAAAGAGGCGGAGATGGATCTTATAGCAGGATTTATCAACCGGGTCACTGAGAATATCGATAACGAAGCGGTGATCGAGCAGGTGGGCAAAGAAGTTCTGCTGCTTTGCTCCAGGTTCTTTGTGCCGGATCACTTTATTACCAACCAGAATGGGAAAACCGGCATCTAATCTTTATACAGTTGCGGCATTATGGATGACAACAAGCTTAAGGCAGGTATTTTGGGGCTGAGCGAGCAGGGCTGTCAACTGCTCGAGGGGATGTGGCAGACAGAGCTTTTCGATATTATCGCCGTTGCAAGCCAGGATTCGGATCAGACCAAAAAGATCGCCAGGAAATATGAAACCACAGCGTTTGACGACTACCGGCAATTGGTAGTTCAAAATGCCCTTGATGTGCTTATTGTCGCGGACCCGATGCACCTTTGCGAAGAATATGTCCGTGCGGCGATGAAGAAAGCATTCAATGTTGTAAAACTTTGCCCGCCGTGTCTTGACTTTGAGCAGGCAGCGGAGTTGGTCGCATTGGCCAGGAAAGAAAAGGTGATGTTCACAACAGTGCCCGCCGGACGGTTTTCGGCTGGATTCGGCAAGCTCAAAGAATATCTCGAATCCAAAGAGGCTGATCCGGTCAATCTCATTAATGTCACATGCTATGTTCCGCCAAAAACCGACAACCCTGATCAAAGGTGGCTAAGTGCCCCGGAATCGGCTGGCGGCGGAGTTCTGCTGCGGAATTGCTATGAGCTGATCGACCAGATAGTACTGAATTTCGGGGTGCCGGAGAAGGTGTACTCGCTGAATACGAATATGGCGCCGGATAAGCAGCAGCGACTTTCAATAACGGAAGATACGGCTGTGGTGACGATGAAATTTTCCGATACGCTTATTTGTAATCTGCTCGCCAGCAGGACATTCGGACCGGATGAGCAGGTGATAAGGCTTTACGGGAAAAACAGGAATTTTGCCGTTTCCGCTGAAAAATTCACTATACGCGACAGTTCGGGCGGGGTATTAAAGCGATCCGCCCGCGCTGGCGACAAGGGGCAGGCGATAATCAAGATGTTTGAGAACTTAGGAAAGGCGATCAGGTCGCCGGAAACAAAGCTTCTATGGCCCGATGGCAATGCTATTCTTAATAATATGGCGGTGATCGAATCGGCTTATCTTTCGGCTAAGACAGGTATGCCGGAAGAGCCTTCACGGATTCTTGGTATGATAGATGCAGAATCGACAGGTATCTGGTCCTCGACGATGAAAAGAATCGTTTGACATAGATACATGGAATAGTTTATATTGATAGTTGAAGGTTTTTGTACAAAGCCGGACGTTGCGGCTGACCTTGGATTCTTAATTTGTAACTCTATGTGGAGACCGTAGTATGGACGAAGACAAGAAACAAAAGATTATGATAGGGCTAATTGTTGGTTGCATGGTTTTGGCAGGGATCATTACGGTCGTGACGAATTTGGGTAAAGGCGGCGGTAGAGGCAAGAGGCCGACCGGACCGGTAACGATGCTTTGTATAAACAACAAATGCAACGCTGACTTTGAGCTCAGCCAAGAGGAATTGGCAGAGCAGATGAACCAAATGGGCGACAACGACTTTATGATGATGCAAACGCCAAAGTTTGTTTGTTCTGAGTGCAATAATCGTTCTGCATACAGAGCCATGATATGCGGGGAATGCGATACGATGTTTATTCCGATGCAAAACAATGATTTCAGGGACAGGTGTCCTGATTGTGGTTACAGTAAGACCGAAGAGAGAAAAAACGCGGCGAAATAGTTCAACCGCTTTTTTCCTGAATTGTCAGGCAGACAGGCGGCATCATGAGTTTGAGAGAACCCCTGATGCCGCTTTTGTTTTTTTAACATGCAATAACTGAAAAATCGCTGGCATTTTAGGGTGCTGTCCATATTATAGAGACACATACATTGACCGTCATGGAGAATACTGAAAAGAAATGTTCCGATTGCACACAGGCCCACGATTGTAAAAGCACATACGAACAATTGGGCCGTCAGGGAGGCCCTTCGGTGGTCTGGAAGGTGATCGTGGCATTCATGTTGCCCATAGCGGTGTTCATTGCGTCGCTGGCAGGATTTGGAAAAATATTTGAAGGAGTTATTGAAAGCGAAAAACAAAGGATTGGACTTGGCTTTATATCATCTATCGCAGTAACTTATATCTGCATCATCGTTATCAGGGCTATCAATCTTCATTTTGGGAAAAGTGAAAACACGGATACCCTAAGCAATGGTTGTATATTAGAAGGAGACGAAAGATCGAAACCAAAGGCAAAATGACTTTTCCGGGTGGTGTTCATCCGCCGGATAAAAAATCTTTGACGGAAAACTACGAAATTCAGCAGTTGCCCGTGCCGAGTCAGGTAGCGATCCTGTTGGGTCAGCATATCGGGGCTCCAAATGCAGCGGTCGTAGCCAAACGTGACAAGGTACAAGCCGGTCAGGTAGTGGGCAGTTCGGATGCGTTCGTTTCGGCGCCGGTTCATTCGCCTGTTACGGGTACGGTAAAGGATATCGCACTTGCATCGCATCCGGTCGTCGGCAGACAGATGGCTGTGATCATCGACACGGACCCGGAAGCCGACAACGTAAAGAGGCCTTGCCCGCAGCAGTTTACCGCTGACTTCGACGTAAGCCAATATTCGCCTGAGCAGATCCGCGACGCGATACATGATGCCGGTATCGTAGGTATGGGCGGAGCGGGATTCCCAACAAGGGTGAAGATCGAACCGAATCCGAAACAGCCCAAGAAGATAGTTATCATTAACGGCTGTGAGTGCGAACCGTTTATTACATGCGATTACCGAATCATGCTCAAGTGGAGTTTTCAGATAATCGCCGGGATAAAGCTCGCCGCCAAAGCTGCCGAATGCGATAAGGTAGCTATCGGGATCGAAGACAATAAGCCCGAAGCAATAAAGGCAATGTCCCAGGCGCTGGCTCAGTGCAAAGACGTCGAGTCGATGGAAGTCGTAGCGGTTAAGACGAAGTATCCGCAGGGCGGCGAAAAACAATTGATAAAGTCGATCACCGGGCGCGATGTACCCGATGGCGGGATACCGCCAATGATAGGCGTAGCGGTTTTCAACGTCGCGACATGTGCGGCGATCGCAGAGGCGGTCGTTTCAGGCAAACCACTTACACACCGGGTAGCGACGGTAAGTGGCGGAGGCATCGCAAAGCCGGGCAACTATTATGTACCCGTCGGCATGGCGGTAAACGAACTTATAGAACATTGCGGAGGGTTGACCGATGACGCCCACAAGATCCTGATGGGAGGCCCGATGATGGGCTTTGCTATCGCCGATCTTTCCATGCCGCTGACCAAGACCAGCGGAGCGATTACGATCCTTACCGAAACCGACATCACCAAAGCGAAATTCGAGAACAGGGAAACGCCTTGTATCCGCTGCGGCAGATGCATTGATGTTTGCCCGGCGAATATCAACCCGACGAAGATCGCACACGCGGTAAAACATGAAATGTTCGACGTTGCCGAAAGGTATCACATGCCAAGCTGCATCGAGTGCGGCTGCTGTAGTTATGTATGCCCGGCGAATATCGAAATAAAAGGTTATATAAATACAGGCAAGGTACTTGTTGCCCGCGCGAAGAAGAGGATGCCGAAGTAGCCCTGTATGACAAATATTTATTAGAGGAAAGAAATGCTTGAAAATATTACAGTTTCACCAAGCCCGCACATAAGCAAGGCTCATTCTACGCGAAGCATTATGCTCGATGTCATCATCGGCCTGGCGTTTCCAATGGTCGCAGCCGTCCTGTTCTTCAGGCTAAGGGCCGTAACCGTCATTGCCGCGTGCGTGATAACATGTGTTGTAACGGAATGGATATGTAACCTGATCGCCAAAAAGTCCAACTCTCTCGGCGACCTCAGTGCGGTAGTAACCGGCATCATACTTGCCCTTTCGCTGCCGGCTGCGATTCCCGTGTGGGCAGCGGTCGTTGGCAGTGCCATAGCCATAGCCATCGGAAAGATGGTCTTCGGAGGATTGGGCGCAAACGTATTCAATCCGGCAATGGTCGCCAGAACATTCATGGCGGCAAGTTTCGGGGCATTGATGACTACATGGACGGTGCCTGCGACGATGGATCCGGCAATGCCGCTTATCAAGGTATCAACCGCTATCAATGCAGACGCCGTTACTCAGGCGACTCCGCTTGGATGGAGCAAGCAGGCGATCAAAGGCGAAGCTAATATAGAAAAGGCCGCTTCACTCAGGACAAATTCAATACTCGGAACCGTTGGCGGATGCTTAGGCGAAACCAGCGCACTGGCAATGCTCTTAGGCGGAGCGTATATGCTGATCAGAAAAACCATCACTTATATCATACCGGTAGCGGTTCTTGGTTCGGCTGCGTTGTTTGCGGCAATATTCTACTTCGCAAGCCCGGACAAATTCGCGGACCCGGCGTTCCATATAATTAGCGGCGGCATGCTTTTCTGTGCGATTTTCATAGCGACCGATCCGGTAACCGCCCCATTAACGCGTTCAGGCATGTGGGTTTTCGGTATCGGAGTCGGCGTTGTCGTCATGCTGATCAGAAATGTCGGCGGCTATCCCGAAGGTGTAATGTTCGCGATACTGCTCATGAACGCTCTTGCGCCGCTGATCGAAAGAGTCTGCACCCTCACTCCTACTGGAGGTAAAAAAAATGATTAAAGAGTTTCTCGAAAAAAGCTGGCTTCTAATAGTTGCGTCACTGTTTTTCGGCGTACTGCTTGCAGGGACCAACGCAGCACTCGATCCTATTATTAAACAAAATGAGATCGATAAGTTTAACTCCCTTGCCGGCAGCATGGTCGCGGGTACAACAACCTTTGAATCGATCTCCGAAGAAGGCCTGACCATAACCTCGCCTAAAGGTAAAGCAATCACCGTAGACGTCAAAAAAGGCGTTGACGAATCCGGCACTGTCCTCGGCTGGGCATTTGTTGCTCAAGGCTCCGGTTTTGCCGATAAGATCAAACTCGTCATCGCTACAGGCGCCGACTTTGAAACCTTAAAAGGGTTTGGCGTACTGTTGAGTAATGAAACGCCCGGTTTTGGCGATAAGATAAACAAAGCCGATCATTATTTCGTCAAGCAGTTTGCCGGAACCCCGGCGACTACTCTCGAACTTTCTAAGGTTGCCGACTGGAAAGTCATCGACGGCGACAACGAAATAGCGGCTATCACCGGAGCGACTGTTACCAGTGACGCCGTTGTCAGCATATTCAATACATATATCGAACAGGTAAAGACTCAGTTGAAAGAGAAAGGTCTTTTATAAATGGCAAGTGAAAATAAAATTGCTTTAGGTCAGACATTTTTCGCCGGTATCTGGAAAGAGAACCCGGTGTTCGCGCTTCTGCTTGGAATGTGCCCGACCCTTGCGGTAACTACCAGCGTCGCAGCCGCGCTTACCATGGGCGCAAGCGTAATGTTCGTACTGATCTGCTCGAACATCGTCATTAGTCTCATGCGTAATCTGCTAAAACCGCATCTGCGTATTTTAATGTTCACGCTGACCATCGCAACTTTCGTAACTATCGCCGATCTTGCGCTAAAGGCTTACATGCCTGAAATGAGCGCAAAGCTCGGACCGTATATCCCGCTCATTATTGTAAACTGCCTGATCATCTGCCGCGCAGAAGCGTGTGCAAGCAAGTTCGGGGTTGTCATTAGCATTATAGATGCTATCGGAATGAGTCTTGGCTTTACGCTTGCCCTTTCGGTCCTTGCCGGGATCCGCGAGCTTCTCGCAACCGGCGAGATACTGGGCTATACGGTTTTCGCAAATGTCGAAAGCGGCGGATGGTTTACACCATGGGCCGGGATGGGAATGCCCGTAGGAGCCTTCGTTACGCTCGGACTCCTGCTGGCGGTCGTTAATATCATAAATAAAAAACAGAGATCATAATATAAGGTATTGCAATGGATACACTACAAACATTATTGCTTGGTTTTCTTTCGGTCGTTATCGTAAACAATCTTGTGTTCACGAAGTTCCTCGGCATCTGTCCGTACCTCGGCGTATCCGGCAGGATCGATATGGCTTTCGGTATGGGCTGTGCGGTAACTTTCGTTATCACACTTAGCGGTACGCTTACATGGCTGATCGATAATATGGTGCTGGTGCCCCTTGAACTCGAAGTGCTAAGGTATGTCAGCTTCATTCTCGTTATCGCAGGCGCCGTTCAATTAGTCGAGATGTATGTACGAAAGTTTTTCCCGCCGCTGTACGAAAGCTTCGGGATATTTCTGCCGCTTATTACGACCAACTGTGCGATCATGGGGCTGTGTCTTTTCCTGAACCTCTGGGAGGTCGAAACTCTTATCGAAGCTGTCGTCCTCAGCGCTGGCGGCGGCATTGGTTTTACGATGGCGATATGTATTATGGCCGGCATTCGCGAGAGTCTGCTGTTGGTTGATGTGCCCGAATCCATGCAGGGAGCTCCGATCACATTAGTGACCGCCGGCATCCTGACGATGGCGTTTATGGGCTTTGCCGGAATGATAAAATAACCGCGTACAAACATAATTTGAAATGGTGATTGGTATAATATGATATTAGCTGAATTGCAAAGTGTAGGACTTGCCGGTTTAACGATGGTGGTATTGGGCGGTTCTTTCGCCGTCATACTTCTGATAGCAAGTATAAAGTTGAAAGTAACCGTTGACCCCAAGGTTGAGCAGATACACGAAGCCCTTCCGAATATCGACTGCGGAGCATGCGGTTTTCCCGGATGCGGACAATACGCAAAGGCCGTAGCCGAAGATCCCGAATTACTTGGCAAGTGCGCACCCGGCGGAGCAGAAACGTCCGAGAAGGTCGCCGAGATTCTTAACCTGCAGGTAAGCGAAGGCGGCGCCCCGCAAAGGCCCATCGTTCATTGCAGGGCACACACCGAAGACAGAATCTACTACGCAAAATATACCCTGTCTCTTATACACATCT
>DRGS01000124.1 GCA_011053245.1 Phycisphaerales bacterium | reverse complement strand
TATCTTCGCTTGGCTAGGATACTGGCGAAGAATTCGCACGCAAAGCGAATGAAAGGTACTGATATGAACGCCGCGAACCATGCTGAGCCTCTGTCGCATTTCGTCGGCGGCTTTATTGGTAAAGGTTATAGCGCAAATGTTAAAGGATCTCACACCCGCGTCGATAAGAGCCATGATACGGTTAGTGATGACGCGGGTCTTGCCGCTGCCCGGGCCAGCAAGTACGAGCAGTGCGCCGTCTTTATGAAAAACAGCTTTCTTCTGCGACTCCGTAAGCATACTAACGTCAACCGACGATGAAAATGCCCCCTGCTCCATAATAAATCCATCCATGCAATAAACAAAAAACCCGCTAAGAGGTCTTCAAATCCTTAATAAACGTGCCCTATTATAACATGAAGTACGACATCTTCAAGGGGTATTATCGCAGACAAATACATATCTTTTGATGGGATGGGCGTCAGGGGGCAGTGTTGCCGGCCTCCTGAGCTTTTTTGATGAAACCCTCGTGCTGGCGCTGCAGCTTTTCCAGAATATCGGGCCGCTCGACTTCCATTCGACCGACCAGGCGGCCTCGCATTTCCTCGGGATAAAACGGATCGTTGAGGAAATCAACAAAAGCCCTGTACTTAAGCATATCAAAAGCGGGGATGGCGGACCTTTCGACTTCCGCTTCACCGTATTCCAAACCACCGAATTCCACTTGATATACAGCGTAAACTTCCTTCGCGAACTTCTCCCTTCCAAAGGCTTGATCGTCGTCATGAACAGCATATCTGAAATACGCTTCACGCAGCGACATGATGATCATCTCGGTGGCATCTTTCATGGATAAAGAATTAAGCTCCTCTTTCAGTCGCCTTTTGACAAAGGTAAGCAGCCCCACTTTGAATTTTCCTTCTGGGTCCGGGTAAGTGGTCCTTAGGTAATTATATATTTGCCCAGCTTTGGCGACTTGACCAGCCTGATAAAATGAGCTGACTGCATTTATGAGAAAGTTCCTGTGACCCTTTGTAAGTCCCTTGGCTTTGCCATGTTGGAGTACTGCGTATTTAGCGATCGTGTCCTGCCAATACTGATCGCAGCTACCAAACATCTGCAAATCAGGACGAAGAAAGACTAAGGACGGCTTGTCTTTAACAGGGTAGATGAAGGTCTTGCCTCTGCGATAGAGGGACTGAAGGCTATGAAAGACTATGCGGTCGGTATTTTTTTCTTCAATAGAATACTTACCCTGTCTACCGGCGACTTCGAGGCCTTTTTCGGCCCAGTATATTGCATGAACATTCGGGTGTCCCCAGTTTAGCGGCACCCGAACGTCCGGACTGTCGAACTTAAATGGGCCATACTTTTCGTTGAGCCTGACCATCAGGTCAACATCGAACTTCCAGACATTACGCAACTGATAAGCTTTGGCAAAAACATCGAATTTTTCGAGCGTCTCGCTGCCGCGAAAATGGTTAATAACCTCATGTGCCGCAGCGTCAAATATATCAGGGCTTTGCCTCAGAGCAAGATAATTGGTAACGAATCTGTCGTCTTCGCCGAACGCTTCGTCGGCTGATCTCAACGCGGAAATAAATTCCGTAACACCAGGATCGACAATAATTTCAGAAAGAGTCTCTGGGGCTGCGGCAAGGGATCGAAAATTGTCATTAGTCATCGGATCGACGAGTTTTCCCATCGCCTGCGCAAGCTCACGTTTATAATGATGGTGACAATCGTCATTTATACCTGCGATCTTATGCTGGAATATCCAGGCAAGGGATCTGTAGAGCAGAATGCTCTTGGGATTCATTTCAATGCCCTTATCGCGAAGAAGTTCATAACCGTTTTGCACCCATCGCCATCGCTGCTGCCACTGGGCTGCAGGAACCGCGACCGAAATGTTATAGGCCATGTTCCACGCCTGAAAATCCCACACCTTGGCAAACCGCGGCTGCAAAACTGTGATCCATTCGGCCAACTGCCTTGCGTCAAAAAACTTGCCCTCTTCCTTCATCTTATCGGCTCGCATCCAGAGCACATCCACGACAAGACCGCGAAACGCTCCCATCGCGACAGTAGCAAAAGCAAGAGAAGGCGGAGCGTTTTCCAGTGCGGTATTACTGACAAGACCCATATCCTCGCGAGCCTTGTGGATATTCTCAAGACGCTGCGACGCGCCAAAGAGAGCGCCCCCCGCCAGGACGATACATAAAGAACAAATTGCAAGATCGCGTAAACGCATTTTCTATTCGAACTAAGCCGTCGGCTTAGCTATCTCCCGGTTACTAAATATAAATATTCCAAATAAAGTCAGTACCAGCGCCTTGACACCAACCAGCACCGCGACCGTTTTCATGAGAAAGGGTATACTCAAAAGCTTTCCCTCGACCATGAAATGTGTCGGATTAAAGTCGCCGTCAAAACGTGGAAAGAACCAGAGTACAGGCCTTATGGTAAAATTGTAAAACATCTGCACCGACGTACTAAGAACTTCCAGTGACTCGGTCACAAAACCGCTTACGATACCTACGCAAAATATAACGACGCATATCAATATCGCCACGGGGAAGGACAACCATGTAGAAAGAGAGATGCCAAGGGCGGCAAGAAACACGAGTCTGGCCAGGATCAGTGCCGTAACGCGAAGATAGTTAGCGCCGAAAGAACCCGCCCTGTAAAGAACCTCTACCTCCTGCGGCATCACGGTAGCATTGTTTATCGGCAAATTGTAAAAACCCAGCATCAGCTTGCCGTCTTCGGCTATGGCATCGGCTGGGATCTCGAACTCGTGAAAGGTACCGATCACGTCGGCACGGTTAACCTCATACACCGGCGTCTGCCACTGGCCCGGACCGTAACGTGCCTGCCGGAAGTCACCTACACGCCACGAACCGCGTACTTTCATGTCGGCAGTATCTTGTGCAACTTCATATTTGTATCGAATAAAAATCGTTTCATCGGTGTCAAGGGGCCTCAAATTACTAAACTCCCATGCCCGCGTCTCGCCAACACCAACTAACTGCATAGCGGCAAGAGCCTGCTGTCTAAGCTGATCACGTATTCTCCCTTCGCTCATCGCCGGCGGCAACTCGTCGTTTTTATCGAGGTTGGCATAAGCAATTGCGACCATCTTGTTCACCCGGTCTTTATCGATGGGATCCTTAATGCCGTCACGCGCGGTAAAGAACTCACGCTGGATCTTAACAGATTCCACAGCTTCGACTTCGGTCACTTTGGAAATGGTCAGCGTCAGTGCGTATATTATCCCCGAAAAAACCGCGAGAAGAAAAATATCGATGATTATTACGCCTAACAGTTTACCGCAAACGATCTGAAACCGTCTTACAGGTTTTGTAACTACGAGAAATATCTCTTTACTCTTAAGGTCGCTCGTCAATGTATAACACGAAATGACGATCGTAAGAACGCAAAGAAGCAGGCTCGTCAAAGACAGACCATAACTTATGAACGTCTGGAGTTTCCCATGCAGCGTATTGTCACCGACCATGATCCTGCTCATGATCGGAAGCAGCAAAAGCAGCAGAACGATAACCACAGCCACCACTTTCATACGGACGGCCTGAGCTATCGTATTCTTTGCAACGGCCCAAAGCTTACTCATCTTCGCCATCTCCGCCTTTGCCGGTAAGGTCATCGAGAACGCCTCTATCCACCGCTTCGGCGTCGTCGCCGGCGACCTCTGTGGGAACCGTCTCGCTGACCGCTTCTGTCTGCGAAGCCGGTGCCGCGGTTTCTGTAAGCTTACCAAGCAGATCGGCATCGTGCGTCGATTTTGTCTCTATGGGCATGACCTTTTCGGTCCGTATATCGGCAGCAGAAATAGCTGCATCCGGCACGGCAGCCGAGACCAGCTTGTCGAGTACGTCGGAGGGTTTTTTCTCCTCAGCCAGAAAACCGGTCAACTCGGTCGTGCTGATAGCGCCGCTGGTTCGTTGTTTCTGCTCCTGAGCAGTTGCTACTATCTTGATAAAAAATTCTTCGAGTCTGTCCCTCGGAACACTTACATCACATTGCTCATTTTCATCGAGAATTATTTGTCGTATCTTTTCTATCGCCTGCTCGCTTATCCCGCCGGTGCGGATCAGTTTCCCTTCCTTGCTCTGAAGCAGTGAAGCAACGGTACCTTCTACCTGCATTCTGCCGCCATATAATATGCCTATCCTGTCACAGACATCCTCAACGTCGGCAAGCAAATGACTGCAAAGGAGTATCGTCTTACCACGTTTGGCTAATTTAATGAACAGATCCTTCATCTGGCGTGTCCCGATCGGATCCATTCCGGAGGTCGGCTCGTCGAGTATCAGAACGTCCGGATCATTTATAAGTGCCTGAGCAAGCCCTATCCTCCTGGCCATACCCTTTGAATATGTCCCCACCGCGCGGTTGGCCATACCCGTCAGCCCTACCATTTCGAGCAGGGCATCGATCCGTTCTTTCCTCACCCTTGAAGGCAGAGCAAATATCCTGCCATAAAAATCGAGTGTCTCCCGTGCGGTCAGGTACTTATATAGATAAGAATCTTCGGGCAGATACCCGATCCTTGCGCTTATTGCGGTGTCGCTGCTGTTTGATCCGAGTACGAAAGCCTTCCCCTTTGTCGGATGAAGCAGGGAAAGCAGCATTTTGAGCGTAGTCGTCTTGCCCGAACCGTTAGGACCAAGCAAACCGTAAACCTCATTTTGCTTTACCTGGAGGTTCAAATCCTCAACGGCGATAACCTTAGCGCGTCCCCACCAATCGGGAAATATCTTGGTCAGCGACAACGTCTCTATTGCATATTCAACATTTTCTGTTACCACGGAAAAACCCTTATAACTCTCAAGACATGTAAACTGTTACCCCGATACTACGCCGAAGGCAACGCCTCATTGCTATGCGAATGAAGCTCTTCGCCAAACCTTACGAGTCGGGCACTGTTAAATATCACGACAACCGAACCTGCCAGATGCAGCACTGCCGCCAACACTACGGGCAATCCGCCGGCAGCGGCAACAGATATACCGACAACGATAAACATAATGCCAAAGAACAGATTCTGATTTATAACGCCTCTCGTCTTGCGGGACAGCTTAACAAGGAACGGTAAACGCCTCAGATCGTCACTCATAAGAGCTATCGAAGCCGAATTGATCGCTATATCGCTTCCCGCCGCACCCATCGCAATACCCAGGTCGCCTGCTGCCAACGCCGGAGCATCGTTTATACCGTCGCCAACAACAGCGACGATGTGCCCGTCAGCCTTGATCTTTTCGACAACCGCCAGCTTATCATGCGGCAGGCAATGGGCCTTGTAATCCGTACAACCCAGTTCCGCCGAAACCCTGTTAGCAACTTCAGCCCGGTCGCCCGTGAGCATCGTAACCCTTTTCACCCCCACGGCGAGCAACTCATCGACTGCACTGCGGGCTTCGGCTCTGACCTTGTCCTGCAAGCCAACCCACCCGATACACTGATTGCCTCTTGACACATAAAGAGTGCTAAAGCCCTGCTCTTCATGAAGAGAAGGATCGGAAACATTCGTCATGTCGATCCCGTTTTCCTTAAGGAAAGTATCGCGTCCCACAAGAACCTTGTGCGAACCAACCGAAGCGGTAACGCCCTTACCCGGAACCTCTTCGAAATCCGACGATTCGTTCAGTGAAACATTCGCTTCTTTCGCAAGCATCACCAAAGCTCTCGCAGCCGGATGCTTACTCATCTGTTCCGCCGAAGCAGCCAGACCAAGCAACTCAGCAGGGTCGGTATCGTTAGCAGGCTCCAGCTTTGTGACAAAGAGCTTACCAGTCGTAAGCGTTCCGGTCTTATCGAAAACTATCGCCGTTATCTTTCCCGCTATCTCAAGCAGGGATACATTCTTGACAAGAATGCCTAATCTCGCAGCCGCAGAAAGTGAAGCGACCATCGCCGTAGGTGTCGCAAGGATCAACGCGCACGGGCAGGAAATAACCAGTGCCGAGATTGAGCGGTATATATCATTCGTGAAAAAGTAGATGATCACAGCGATCATAAGAATAGTCGGAACATACCATTTCACATAACGGTCGATGATGCGGGTGATCGGCAATTGCGATTTTTCCGCTGCCATTATCAACGATTGAACCTTGCCAAGCGTGGTATCTTTGCCGGCTTTTGTCACTGTGATGTCCAGCATTCCGGTAAGATTCGTCGTTCCGGCAAAGACCTGCATCCCAATAACCTTATCGACCGGCAGCGATTCGCCTGTGATAGTAGCCTCATTGACAGAGCTTATACCGTCTTTGATCTCGCCGTCGGCGGGTACATTATCGCCGGGCCGAACACGAACAACATCCCCGGTCGTGAGCGAGCTTACCTCGACTTCGCTTTCCGTTCCATCGGAACCGACAAGGCTTGCGACCGTTGGCGTAAGTTTGATAAGTGACTCGATAGAGGCACGCGCCCCTAATGCCGTACGAGTTTCCATCAGTTCACCCACCAGCATTATAGACGCCACGATCCCGGCGATCTGATAATCACCGACCGCAAAGGCGGCAACGATAGCAAGAGCCACCAACTCGTCCATGTGCATATGACCGGCAAGCATGCACTTTATCGCATGCCAGACAACCGGCACTCCGAGAAGTATCGCACCGAACATCGCACTTAACTGAACGACATCCGGGTCGATCCCGGAAAAGAATTTGGAAATAACGTATTCAACAACTAAGCTGTTAGCGATTAAAATAAAACCTGCTATAGTCCCTATCAAAGCAATGCTTACACGCACCTGCTTACCCTTTACTTGACCGTGATCATGATCGCAACAGCCAGCGCGGTCGTGGTGAGCAAGTTCCTGTTCCTGAATATTTAAATGTCTATGAGCCATCTCTTATAGTCCGCCCTGATCTTTTTCTTTTGTTTTAGTCCGTTTGATCGACGGATCCCTGTTTATCAGCACACGAAGTTCTCTGGCTTTGCCGCCTCCGGAAGACTCTATAAATATCTTCTCATCGGCGCCAGCCAGCACCTCTTCGATCGCGCTGCGATATATCTCCTGCAAAACCAGCTTCGGACGTTTCTGATACTCCGGCAAAAGTTTCTGGAGATAATCGGCGTTGGTCTTTGCCGTTTCCACAACTTTCGTCTTATACGCCTTTGCATCGGCGAGCATCTCCTGAGCGGTACCTGCAAGACGTAAAAACTGCAACAGACGCTGATCACCGATTATTGTCGTATCTTCGAGAGCCGCAAGAACTTCTTCCGCCTCAAATCCGCCTGCTTCATTCAGGGTCTTTTCGGCATAACTCTTTGCTTCGGTTATTTGCTTCTGACTTTCCTGTTTCGCCTTGTTCGATTGCTGGAAATCGGCATCAACCTGCCGCGGCCATGTGATCTTTTTCGCCTGCATCGTAACAACCCGGATACCGCTGCCGATACTGTCGAGCTTTTGCTGCACTCGCCTCTGCACATCCCTTGCGATATAGGTTTTGCTCTTAATTGCTTCTTCGATAGTATAATTTACCATCGTGGCAACTACCGCGTCGGCTACCATAGCCTCAAGCAGCGGGTTAACCGTCTCAGCCATCACATCGATAAAATCTTCGCCCGGCTTCGGAGCCCTGTAATAAACATTCCTGAAAAATCGTTCCGGAAAATCTATCGTATAGTCAAGTATCCATTGCGCATGAACGATATTGTAATCGCTTGTTCCCGCCCCTGCGATACTATCGTTTGCAGTAAGACAGTAACCGTCCTTTGCCGGGTTCAATGTCTTGCCAAATCTGGCTTGCGCCCTTAGCTTGTCACTCGGACTCTCATAATACCAGAAGGAATTGATCGCCAGCGGTTGAACCCGTTTTACCGGCAAAGCAACTATTTCATCTATCGGTTCCGGCCATGCAAAATGCAGACCCGGACCAAGCACACGATCCTTGCCTATACCTTGTATCTCGCCGAACCGCAGCACAATAGCCTGCTCATCTTCCTTGACTTCGAATATCCCCGAAACAAGAAAGAACGCAACCAGGATTACCATAACTATCTTGAGAATGACAAAACTCAGTCTCAGAGCCTTCGCAAGAGATTTGCCCGCATCGTCAAAACCGAGCGCATCCTGAACTTCAGATACTGGATCCTGCTCCTGTTTGATTTCTTCATCTGTCATATCTATACCATTTACAATTTTATAATGTGTTTCTTTACGATCACTACTTAGGCGTTATATTCGGTATACTCTTGAGCAATTTCAACGGCTCGGTTTCCGCACCCAGAATTATAGTGGACTTTTCCGCCAGTATATTCTTAAGAGCCTCGATGTCTCGTAAAAACATCGCAAACTCCGGATCGGCATCGAGCAGCTTATAATATTTCGCGGCTTCTGCGTCACCTTCACCTCGCAAAGCCTGAGCCTGAGCCTCAACGATCGTCAACAGCCGCGTCTTCTTCAATTCGGCATCGGTTCTGATACGCGTCGCCTCGGCAGCCCCCTCGGAAAGGATCGCCTCGGTCTTTCGCTGACGGTCGGCACGCATCCTCTCGAAAACATTTTCAGTAACCTTCTCGTTAATGCCAAGCTGCCTGATCCCCACGCTCTTGATCTCAATGCTATAAGCTTCCGAAGCCTTCTCGCGAAGACTCTCAAACATCTTGTTCCCAATCTCGTCAAACTTGATCTTATCACGGTCGGAGTTGATAAACTCGCTGAAATAATACTCACCGATAACCTCATTCTGCGTATGTCGCAGCAAACTTCTCAAATACTCTTCAGCGCCCTTCTCGTCATTTACCTTTTCGAGAAATCCCTTCGGGTCGCCAATGGTCCAGACCACATCACTGCTTACAAGTATCGTTTCACCGCCGCGAGTAGTCGTCTCTTCCATAGCACCTTCGAAAAGGTGACCACGCGAATCGAACCTGTGGATCCTCTGGATCGGCGGAGGCAGCTTCCACTTCAAACCCGGCTCCTCGATCGTCCTCGTAGGCTTACCGAAAGTCGTGATCAAAACCTTTTCAGTTTCCCTGACCTGAAACGAGACCAGAAACAGTCCCAAAACAACTACGATCAGTAAAACAAAACCAATAACCGATAAATTCTTCATCTCACATTACCTTAAATTAAAGTTTAACTTCAACATACCAATTACAATTGATGCCGCCCGGGTTTATTCCCATATAAGGGTGCTATTCGATCGCATCCAGATTCAGGTCGTAAAGATCCGGTGCGAGTTTTTCCTGAAGATCGATTATATACACCTGAGCGTCTTCATCTTCAGCTATAACTACATACTTGCGAACATTGGCAAGTGCCTCTTCCAGCATCGCAAGCCTCAACTGTCGTTTATAAATATCGGGTGACGCCTTGTAAGCAAGCACCTGGTCCTGAAATCTTTTTCCCTCTGCCTGAGCAAGCACAACCTTTTCAAAGGCCGCGATCTCGGCTTCCCGGAGAGTCTTGAAAATATCGCCCCTTGCATTTTCAAAAGCACTTTCCAGTTCCGCGCTTAACCTTTCGCTCAGTGCGGTATTGCCGGAATCCTTAGCATTTTGCAATTCAATCACCATGTCATAAAGTTCGTTCGCCTGAGCAACCGAACCGGCAAGAGCAGCCAATATCTGATTACGTTCTGCCTGGGCATAAAGTATATCGGCCTGTTTGTCCTGTACCGAACCTATGACCGCCTGATAATCCTCGGCTACTTCTGGTGGAGGATGAACGCCCTGCAATCCGACAAAGACGATCTCCACTCCGAGGCCCGCGTCGTCGGCAGCTTCCTGAATGCGCACGGTCAGTTCCTTCGCAGCCGCAGCCCGTCCGCCTCCGAGCAAACTCGTATCGGCGGTACTGTCATCTTCAGTCTCGATCCCGGCGCTTGCGGCAAAACGGGCAAGCTCACTATAACATATCGATTCGAGCATCTTTTCAGAATCGCGGTGGTTATACACAAATTCATAAAGATCCCTTATATGGTACTGAACCGGAACCGCCGCACGGACAAGACTTATCGGAACCGCTCCCTTTTCGAGATCGACCCCCTCTGTTTTTGCCGGTATAAGTAGATTATATTCTTCATCGTAATGCTGCTCGCCCCAGAGGATCGGCATAAGTTTTTTCGCGTCGGCTTCCGGAGAATCATCTTCGACAAACCCAATATTAATCTGATGAATTTCCTTAGTCGAATATTTACGAGTAACATCCAGCGGCCACGGAAGTTTGAACGCAATGCCCGGACCGACAAGCCTTCCACCGTTTTCAAACGAACCGAAATGCTCGATTATCGCTTCCTGACCGGGACCGACAACGACAAAGCATGTAAGCAGATAGATTGTCGCCATGGAAAAGACGGCCAGAGGAATAATAGCTTTTTCTATCAGTCGATAGAACCACGTTTGCGAAACCTTAAACCCAAACTGGTAATCGATAGCGCTTGCGAACGTATGCAAAATTCCGCCGGGTTCATTGAGCATACCCAGCAAACGGCTGTCAAAGGCGCTCCTGCTGTATTGACCCTCGATACGCGGGCGGTATATATCCAGTATGACGTTGAGAACAATTTCAGCACCTAATACTATGATAAGCCCCGGTATAAACCAGCCAAGTATCACATGCACCTGTCTCTTATACACATCT
>DRGS01000123.1 GCA_011053245.1 Phycisphaerales bacterium | reverse complement strand
GTTTTTGGGGTGGGGGTAGGGTTTAGGGGTGGAATTTTTCTTTTTTTTGTAAATATAACCACACCGACAGGTCGGCGGGCTAATAGTTTTCTAAAAACTTTTGAAGCCCGTTCTAAATCTTTTTGTCCACAAGATTCATATCCGGAGTGGAAGCATCTTTATCGAATTTCAAATAACTCAGGCTGATGCACCATGAGGCACCATAGTTCGACCAGCCTTCCAGATGGCGAAACCGTTTCCCTGGTTGAAAAGGATACATCTCGCTACCCGGCAGTGAGGCGATACTTCCTCGAACAGTTTCCAATCGCGCACAGACGTCTTTTTTATAACGCTTCGGCCAGCCGCGCTCGATTTCAGGAAAGCCTTGATCCGGATGACTCGGCGCGGCATGCAGCATCGGGTTGCGCCCGAATACGTGGTCTACCGAGGCGATGGCGATGCGTTCAAGTTCTTTTTTCAGCGCGGGATCATCAACCACCCAGGATGCGGAGAGTGCGATGGCAGGCAGGCTGAGCGAGTTTCCGACCTCATTCATGCCCGGGATAGTCCACATAGTGTCACTAAAGCGACGGAAATCCCAGAGGTTGTTCGATCGGCTGACAGCGATGCGTGACCATTCGGTGATCTTTTTCTTCAACCCTTCCGGAGCCTGCTTCGGATATTTCTGCAGCAACCAGACCAGGTTAGGAATTGTGCGGTGTTCAGCCAGACGATGCCCTTTGGTAGTACGCGGATCATTCCAGTCCAGATTTTTTATAATCCAGTCCGCCTGTTTCACGGCAGCATCCAGATAGATGGCGGCATCATCGCGCCCTTGGCGCAACGCAACTTCATGCATCAGCAGATTCGGCACAATCGAATGGCCCGGTGCGTGCCGGCCCTTGAACGGATGCATATGACCCGGATTATGTATTCTCTCATCAAAAGATTCTATCGTCATGTACGTTTTGGGATCCCACCAAGGACTGATATCGAGCGCACTCGCCCCTTTTTTGTTGGCCGAACCGCCTTGCGCAAAGCCTCCTCTTGGGCCACCGGCAGGTTTCCAATACTTGAAACAGAAGTCGCGGCACCGGTCATAGAATGATTGCGGCAGCCATTGCTTCAATGCGGGCCATGCCCAGAGTACGTAGGCAACTTGCTCGACGGTCTGCGGCTCAATAGTGCTGTCATCGTTTTCGAAACTCGCGCTAGGGTCGCGGCCGTTGGGTCTCATCAAAATATAGCCCGCCCCCCAGTGGATCAGTTTCACCACATCAGGCGCGCCGGGTTTCGGCCCTTCCAACTGGTAGTAGTTGCGTACCGCATCCATCACACCAGGCTGAGCACCATCTTTGATAAAAACAAAGCCAGGTGCAGTGACACGAGCTTTATCGGCCTGCCAATCGATCTGACGCGGCATCGACTCAATGAACTGCGGATCGGAGAGATAAAAAAGAACGAGCGAGGGAACGATGGCATCATAATAGGTTCCGTCGCGGAAGGCACATCCACCATAGGCACTCGGATGGGTTCCGGTTACGGAGCGGACATCGTTCAAGAAATCGACCGCCGGCTGCCAGTACTGTTCCATGTCCAGGTGCTCCCGAATGAGGAAAGGATCGCTGGTGTTCGGCTTCAGATTGCCGCCGCTTAAATCGATGACATAACGAGCGTCAGAATCGGCTGGCCTGAAGGCTGTAAAATCACCGACCCCCCCTTTAATAACCCCGCGATAAAGAACAGCACTCTTGCCCTGCTTCCGAATCTTGAATTCCGTTCCGTCTCCGGACAAAGGCGCAGTGAAACGTTTGGGGCGACTCGTCAGATAGCCGATCTGGTTCAGGCCAATTTGATGCTGGCTGAAGCTGATTTCATACGCCTCCGCTTTGTTTCCGAGCTCCCCGACATCTTTCAATCCCTGTGCTTCCTTATTGTCATACACCGCGATTTCGCGGATACGAGCCGCGCCGCGTTTCACCAGCTCCAGACGAAGTTTCGAAACGCTCTTCCGGTCGATATAAATACGCTTCGAGGTGTTCGCGTTCTCACGAACCTCCCAGTCCGCATGACGCTGCCAAATCCCGTCCACCTCGACCATCACATCAAAGGCTTTCAGGCTGTCGCCGTTCTTCCAACCGGAAAAAACATCGATCATTCCAACAGTAATCGGTTCGGGGAAAGCCAGTTCAACCCAAGGTTTTTTATCGTCTTCCGCTGCCAGCCAGCGCGACGCATCACTGACCACGCCATCCTTTACCTTTTCGGGAACATAATCTCCTCGATGGCTGCTCGCGGAAACTGTGGTTTTTTTAGCCCAATTTATATCATTGGCCAACACAACCGAAGCGGTCAGTATGCCTGCGATACAGGTCATAATAATACGTTTGTAAATTAGAATTCTCATAATCAAGCGTTCCTATCTGTTTTTTGAAAACATTAATCGTTAAGCGTCACTGTTTCCTCAGCCATAACCAACTCTTTCTTTTGAGCGGTTAAAAGGGCTTTGGAGTGACGTGGTTCCAGAGGTCGGTTCCACCCTTTACTATTGATGAGTATAACTACTGCCTAATTGTTGTCAAAGGGAAAATATATGAGAAAGACTTGCTGATTTGCCTGCAGGTGACTTATTGGCTTGCAGGTTGTGGGTTTTGCAGCGATCTTAGCTGAGCCTCGAACCGGTAGCGATCCTGCATCGGGAGCTTTTCGTTTTCTATCGCCTTGCGGCAAATGTCCAACGCTTCGTTTTTTCTGCCTTGATCGCGGTAGATCACTGCAAGAAATGCGTAGATGTCGGAGGTGGCGTTTGAGCTATCGATCATTTTGACAAGTACGGTTATTGCTTCACTGGTCCGGGCATTCTGATTGAGGAAAAAGGCCAGCGTATAGCCATACCTGCTGTTTTCTGGACGAAGGCTGTGTGCTCTTCGGCAAAGTTCGATGGCTTCTGACGGGCTGGTCCGGGCAAGTATTATTCCGAGGTTAAAGGCTGCTTCGGCGAAATCGGGATCTGTTTTCAGTGCCTGCGCCAAACACTTTTTGGCTCCGTCGATATTGCCGTTTTCAGCTAAGAGCAGGCCCATGTTGAAATTGCTGGCGGCGTTGTTGGGGTCTATTACAAGTGCCTTTCGCAGGGATATTTCGGCTTCTTTCGTTTTTCCGAGTCTTGCGTGGATTATCGAAGCGTTTACGTGGGACATCAGAAGGTCGCTTCTTAGTTCCGTTGAGGTATTGTACGAATCTATCGCTTTTTCAAGATCGCCCTGGTTGGAATAATAGTTGCCGAGGTTGTAATACGAGAGAGCGTCGTCGGGACGGTTTTGCAGTGATGTGAGGTATTCAGCGATTGCTTTTTGGGATTTTATTTTATTTTCTGCGCTGATCATCTGCGGTGGGAACGTCGATATCGCAAAGCCTGCCTGACTCCTTACAACACGCCACCGGTCATCGGTTACCGTCAACAATGCGTTGAGTACCTTTTCCGTGCCATGATTAGACAGTGCTGAAGCAGCGGCGGCTCTGACCATCGGTGAAGAGTCTTTCAGGGCCGCTATGATCGTGTCCAGTTTTTTGTTGTCCGGGCAGTTTTTCAGAATACGAATAAGCGATGTGGCAACCACTTCCCGGCGGTCCTTGCCTGTTATATACTTTAGCATTTCATCGAGACGATCCCATTTGCCTTTTCTGGCATCATCGATGAGGGAGGCGAAATGTACAGTTTCATCCTGGTAGCTGTCGCCATACCAGGCGGTTACGTGTTTGTCGGCCCAAACGGCGGTTTTGTCTGTGTGGCAGATATTGCATGCGTTGGGTGATTTATGAGCGATCGTAGTTTTCGGTGTCGGCGGTCTGAACGAATGATCATGGCGAACCATTCTGGCGAATTCGGTTTTTGGCATGTGGCATGTTTTGCACTTGCTGCCTTGGCTGTCTGGTTCGTGATGCGAATGGGCCGATACGTTATTTACAATTTCGTCATGGCATGGCAGGCAGGCTTGGTCTGCCTTGTCGCCGGCGAACCTGTCACGGCCGCTGGAGGTGTGGCAATAGACGCAATCGAGTTTGCCGGATTCTGCGCACTTGTTCATTCTCCAACTGGTGAATGTATAGTTTTCGCCGAGATCTCTTCCGTCGGGGTAATAATCTCTATTTTCAAAAGTGACGAGATCATAGTGGTCAAAATATTTCTCGCCGGGTTTATATCCTGCAGTGACCGCACGCATCTTTGCATGGCATGGGCCGCACATACCGTCTACCTGCTCGACATCAAAATTCTTTGTACTCACCAACCCGAGGTCCTTTGGTTTTTTGTTATCCAAAGCTGCTTTCTGGAAACTCCGAACGTGTTCACCTGACGGGCCGTGGCATGTTTCACAATTGATTCCCGGTTCATTCCAGACGGTGTGGTATGTGTCTGTTTTCAGGTCGTAGTTTGTCTTAAGCTGGCTGACGTGACAGCTAAAGCATGAAGTATTGAACGTAAGAGGCGTTTCCATCCAGTCTATGGCCTCGTCCTGGCTCCCGGTGAAATGCCGCACGGCACTGGCTGTCGTGTCGAACCATTCTTTTCCTGGAACGTCATAAGCCAAGGGAAGAACCTGAAGCCGTCCTCTTTCCAGCAAAGTTAGAAAGTAATAAACATTCTTGCCGCCAAGTACGTCTGTGATAGGATAACTTTTTTCTTCATCACCGCTCCGAACGACAACATAGCCTTTCTTTTTGGTTATGAAAGCGCGGTAGCTATTGGTTTCACCCTGAAGAAATTCGTCATGAGCGGTGATCTCTTCGGCTCCGAATTTGTTTGTGTACGGCTGCATGGCAAGTCCGTGAAATGACGAAGACCAGAGCTTATAGAACTTTTCATGGCATTGTATGCAGCTGGCCGATCCGGTGAAATCGGTGGTTGGGACGTCTATAGGTTTTGACATGGCAATGCAATGTGAGAAGACACAGAAAAGCAAAAACAAAGCTATTGTCAGAATGCCTGCTAATAAAAACTTTCTATTTATATCTATCATTTGTCGGTTCCCGCTCAAAATCTCTGTACATATTTTAAGAATTTACGCAAACCCTCAGGGCGACCTTTGGGAATTGATTATACGGAAATATCGGGGGAAAATCAATTTTGAAAATCACTAATTTTGTCGTCAGGGCGATTTTTCAGCGGTCCTGCGACCCTTGACAAGCACACATAGTCTGCAAACGGCACAAACCCGCTGCCATAACCCCTTTGACAATAAACACTTACACGCAAACAGCTTTTGCGGTCTACGCCATGGCAAGAGTGTATAGAGTGAATTTGGAGGTTTGACTCTCAGCATCTGAGTATTTCAGTTCTTTGACAGGCAGTTTGATATCGGTATAATGAGTGAAATGAGTTTTGACACACTAAATATTTAGGAGAGAGTCCCTTGGGTCATAAGCAAAATAGTGCAGTATTAAAATGTATGGTGATGGTGGCGGTTTGCATGCAGCTTCTTTTAATTGGAAGCGGCTGTTGTAACGAATGCACAAATATAAAAGAGGTTAAAACGAAAGCAGAAACAATAGATGCGAATAAGACAGATCAGATGGAGCAGCTTCAAGTTCTTGTGCTGACCGGGGGGCATAGTTTTGACGAAAAACCTTTTTATAAGATGTTCGCCGGTTACCGGCTTATTGAACCAACTTTCATCGTCGGGTCAATGTCACTATAAGTGACTCATATTTGTCACTGATCGTTTGCTGTAATGATATTACTTCCTGGATATCTTTTACCAATATCCACGAATCATTGGTATCAGGTTCATTGGGAACAGTCCTGCGTCTATCGCTGTGGCAGGCATAGATATTGCCCGATTGATCTGTAAAAAAGGTTAGATAACCGGTATCCTTCGCCGCCGGTATCATCAATGCGCCCCATTCCTTTTCGAAATCCATATCGACCCTTTCTCCGGTTTCCGGGAGGATATTAGTGAACTTTTGCTCAAAGTAGTAGCCGTTGCTGGCCAGGTTTTGTTCAATGGCAAAAGCAAGTTTTTTGTCGATCAGATCGAGTTGGATCTTTTCATTGTTTTTTCCAATTGTCCGCCAGAGATGGGGGATAAAGCGAGAATATTCCAGTTTACCGTTATTGTCATGGTCGCGTTTTATATATTGGGCCTGGGCCTTTGATATAAGGCCGATAGCATTAAAAGCGATCCGCTCATTTTGTTTCATGTCTTCTGCCGTATTAGCTTTTTCTGTTTTTACGAACAAAAGATATACTGTCGCTGCAAGCAATGCGGTAATGATCAAGGTAGGTAGTACGCCTGTTCTACGGATGTGGTTTTTGCCGTCGGCAGTCATTAAACAGTTCCTTTCTGATTATATGCTGTGACCGCGGGACAGTCCGGGTCAGGATTGGCAAAGGAGCCAGTGACGAATTTTGCAACGGCATGACAACCTCCTTTGCATATATCCAGATATTTGCAGTCCCTGCATGGCATTGGTGCGTTTTTTGTCCAGTCGAAGAATGTCGCAAACTCTTTCCTCCTCGCAGAGGGATCTCTAAGTTTAAAGACATCAAGATTTGTTTCCGGCAGAAAAGAACACCCGCTTACCCGACCGTCACTCGTAATGCCAAGGAGAACATTACCTGCTTCGCATCCATACGCGGCCATCGCGTAAAGTTCTTCAATGGGTGGTTGATGCCAGCACATCATCGGGATAAAGGAGCAGTCAACTTTTGAGGTGATCTGGTATTTTTCCGAGAGAGATTTCAAGAGCGGGATCAGTTCGATATTTTGCTCGCCAGTAAGTTTGTATTTGTCAAATGCCTCTGTTCCGCGACCGGAAGGTTTGTACCTTAAAAATTCGATTTCATTGACATTCTTTTCGACCGCATAGGCAAAAATGCTTTCCAATAAATCAAAGTTGGCAGAGCCGATAACACAATTGATGCCGACGGGGATATTCTGCTGGCCAAGCAGATCAAACGCCTTATCAACGGTCTCAAAATGGTCCACCCCCCTGTATATCGCATAATCGTTGCCAACGCCATCAATGGATATGTTCACCTGGCCCAGAATCTTCATCTTTTCAGCATTGACCGGATCGACATTAATACCTGAGATCGTAAGGTTGGGAACGATCCCCTTTTCTCTCGCATATTCAGCGATCTCGAAGAAGTCTTCGCGAAGAAGGGCCTCACCTCCCCCGAGAGCTATATGAAAGACCTTTAATTCCGCGAGAACATCTATGGCCTCTTTGAATTGATCCGTCGTCAATTCTTGTTCCAACGGGCTTCCAGACGCCATATAGCAGTGGCTGCACGAAGCATTGCATTTGTTTGTAGCTGCGAAATGTACCTCGGTCGGAGCCGAGAGTACGCCAATCGATTCATCGGAACCCTGCCAATGCTTCTGACTATCAAGGCCAAGCGACTTCATGTAATCGCGGTCGACAAACGCCAAAAACGGCGGATCGTTGCTTGCTATGATCCCGCCAAAATTCTCAAAACGATAATCCATTTTACTTTCCAACACTTTCATCTTTATCATCGAACGGGCAATGCTCCCGTGCCCAGTCTTCTAACGGGGGATTTGTATTGTGCGAGACGCCCGGATTGGGGAAATTCTCCGGTTCGGTTAGTATATACGGTTCGATGCCGTCTATAGTAAGGAGTACGGCGTTCGAGGTATTTAAAAAGGCACTGGGAGACACATTAGGCGGATCCATTGTTTTCATGTCGCAGTTTCTCAGATAGAAAATGCAAACAAGCGAAGCCATTATTAAGGTGCCGGCGATAGAATTCAGTACAACTGCAACGAACTTCTTTCTAATCAGTGCAGAGGCCCCGAGAGCAAAAACATAAGTTAGAAAGAAAGCGGCGGCTATGTACATCAAAAATTTCGCATATATATCGAAGCCCGGGCCGTTGAGCGAAGTGTACAGATACTTCTCGCCGACTGATATCATTTCTTGTGTCGATTCTGAATTCACATAGCGTGTCGCCAAAAGGTGGCCAACGGCCAGAAACAAGCCACACAGCAAAACAAGCAGGATGATGAATCCACCAATGTTTTTGAGCGTCAGCCAATGCCAGGGTTTTGCTGCATAGAAAAGAGCGGCACTCAAGATAAACATAAATGTAAAAACGCTTGTTGCGCTGATGGTTACAACTCTTCTTATCAAGCGGTCATGCACGATCTTAAAATGACCGTGAAGAGGAATAAAATAACCAATGGCCGGTTTAAGAGATTCGGCTTGGTTGAAATAATCAAGAGCTTTAAGATATTTGCTTTCGCCAGCATTGTAGATGGCAAGACAATAATACAACTCCGCCACTCGGTAATAGTCCGGAGATCCGACGATAAACTGTTTAAGCGTGTCGATCTTCGCCCTGGTACCCGGGCCATTCACAAGCCAATTTGGCTTGTTCCTGATTTCATGGACAAGTTTATCAATGTCAGCGTATTTTTTCCGGCAGCTTAGGATGTATTCAATACGAGTTTTTTTGAAATCGGCATTGTCGAGATGGGATTTCTGAGCTCTTTGATAATAACTCAAACCACTCCTGAAATCGCCGGCATACTCACAGTAAAAATCACCCATGGCACCCAAAATCGCGGATTTTTCGGCGTTAGTCAGGCCCGGGGTGCGTAGCCGATTTATCAAAACGGATTTGCCTTCGGTAAATTGATGTTGCGCGAAATGCTCTTTCGCGAGTGTTGTCGATTCATAACTCTCTGCGGCAAGAGATACCTCGCAAGCAAAAATAATACATATAACAAAAACTAACGATCCCAACAATAAACGCATAAAAGCCCCTTTAGCTTTGAATGCCTGAAAAACCTTTATTCAGTGTGCCCGGAGTTCTCCATTTCGTTCGTGGCATCCGAGGTATCTTCGCCTTCGGTGTCTGCGGCATTTTTCTTTTTTGAAAAAACCGAAAATATCAGCCCGGAAACAGTTCCAAACGCTACCGCCGCACTAAGCATGGCAACAGGCATGGCAAAGATCATCGAACCGATCGAGCTTGAATTCGGGTTGTATCCGAGTTTGACTCTGAGGATCTTACCTTTCGGGTTTTTGTTTGGCGAATTTGATACGCCCATTGTTACCACCTTAAATTAACCTGGGATTTTCCATATAACATTATCTTAGTTCAGCTTGCGCCGCTGAGCCTCTTTTCTAATATATCAAATTCGTCTCGAAAAGTAAAGGGTCCAGCTTCATTTTGGGAACTATTTCAGTCATAATGATAAGGTTCCGTTGCGATTGCAGTGGTAACGGTGACCACATCTACATTGACAAGGTTGTCATCTCAGCTATGCGGCACGAAAAAACCTGTCAAGGGGCATTAAAAAGCCCCTGTAAGTGCTTGACTTACAAGGGTTTAGGTGATTGGGCCCAGCTGGATTCGAACCAGCGACCAATGGATTATGAGGGCATTTAGTGCCGCTCATAAAACCCTTTAATACAAACACTTACAAACATAAGTCTTTTGTGCCTATAACGTTACCAAAGACAACTCGGGACATGATAAGACACCAGATACCACTTGTCAAATCAAAAGTTATACGGATGGTTATAAAGTAAGGTTCCGGGCAAGTGGACAATATGAATTCAGTAGCCGGGAGTATGTTAGCCAAGCACAATTTCGACAAAATAAGTTCATCATAAAACTGAGATTGGCATAACTAAGGTTTTTTGTGCCGCGAAATCAGGCATTTCCCGATATCGCTATGGGTTGCAAATGTGTAATTTTTTGTAAATAGAAATGTTTGGTTAATCTGGAACAAGCAAGCGGTTTTTAAAAAAAAGCATCAGGCGATTTTATAGAAGAACAGTTTCTTTGTACTTAGCACTATAAATTTGAAATATTTTGATTAAATGAGACTCTTAGACATGAAGAAAATGACAGAACAAAATCTCATAAATGCTTTCGGCGGCGAAAGTCAGGCTCACATGCGATATCTGCATTTTGCCAAACAAGCTGAGAAGGAGAATTTCCCCAATGTGGCCCGTTTATTTCGTGCCATCGCTCATGCAGAATTTATTCATGCTGGCGACCACTACCGGGAGCTTAAACATTTGGATGGCGGATTTGTTGCTAATAGTATGGCGGCATTCGGACCTGGAGACACGCAAAAGAACCTCCGTTTAGCAATAGAAGGTGAAACTTTTGAGATCACTGAAATGTACCCAACCTACATTGAAGTCGCTAAATTTCAGGATGAAAAATGTGCCCAACAGAGTTTTGAATGGGCTTATGGTACGGAGATAAAACATAAAGAACTCTTCGAGAAGGCACAGAAGGCAGTGGAATCTTCTCATGATGTAGAGTTGGGGAAGGTGCAGATATGTGAAGTGTGCGGCTATACTATTGAGGGAGAGGCTCCAGATAAATGTCCATTGTGCGATGCCAAAAAAGATCAGTTTGTCACGTTTTAATACCAACGGTATTTTTTGTTTTCGCGTTGCAAAGGCCATAAGTCATTGCAAACAAAGGAGTAGCCCGCGTATAAAGGCGCATTTTTTTATGCGGAAAGGTTTAAGAAATATCTCAGACTATAGGGAGCATCTGTGAATATGCCGTCGAGTTCATATCGTCCTTCGCTACCCGCGTCAGTCTTTTTCTTGCAAAAACTAAAGTATCATCTCCGTAAGCTTCTCTGGCTCAACCCTCAGCCTTGAACCTTTCCCCTCAAAAAAACCATGCTCACCTATCATATGTATGACAAGATCGGACCAGCAAATACTTTGGCCGCTAATCTCATTTTTCAAAACCGTCACCCGCTTGGCAAAGTTACCGGCGTGCGGCCACGGACAGACTAAAGCTCCCTTTGCCTCATCAACTTTTGAGACTAAATTTTCGTCGACCTGCACCCATGTCCCAAGGCCCTTTATCGCCAGATCGGTAATCTCCTGCATTCTCCGGGCCAGATGTTTTACATCATAGTCAAGTTTTTCAAGCACTTTGGCGTCAGCGTCTATCACTTCGTTTATAGTCCGTCGGTCATTGCCCATAAATCCTCCATCAACCAGTTTCGAAGATCTCATCATATCTTCAAGCTTCTGCGTATCAGGTCCCTGTTTCATGGCTATTCTCCGACTCATGCAAACTTGTCATAATAAATATCGTCTTCGCTCATCCCTAATTCACACAAAACTTTGATTGAAGCATCGATCATACCGGGGCTGCCGCAAAGGTAGGATTCGCACTGAGAGGCATTGTTGACATATCTGTTCACTGCATGGGTAACCAGCCCGGTTTCTCCTTCCCAGTTCTGTCCTTCCTCGGGTGTTGCAATTACCGGCACAAATCTAAAATCGGCAAGTTCTTTTTCGAAATCACGCATCAGGTCGACCATAAACATCTCGCTTAGCATATTAGCGCCGAAGTAATATGTTGCTTTTCGTTTGCAACCTGTGTTCTTCATATGGTGCAGGATACTTTTCAGCGGCGCCATTCCGGAACCCCCTGCAATAAATATCATTTCAGAATCACTATCAGACATGTGGAAATCACCATAAGGCCCGTTTACTTTGACCTCGCCCCCGACCTTTAGATGCTCAAAACAGTATGTCGTACATATACCTTCAGGGACAAGGCGTATGATCAGTTCGATCGCATTTTTTTCATTTGGATCCGATGCGATCGAATATGCACGATAGACCTCCTCGCCGCGGGGCATATACACCGGTGTAAGAAACTGTACATATTGGCCGGGTACAAATTCTATAGTCGTCGGTTCTATCAACTCGAATCGGAACAGTTTTATATCATGTGTAAGGTCCACTATTTTTGTACACTGACAAGTGTATTCCTGTACGGAAAAAAGTTCTTCCGGAATTACTATCTTGATATCGTTTCGCACTTTCACCTGGCACGAAAGACGTATATCTTCCATTTGCTCCTGTTCGGTTAGAAAAGGTGTTTCTGTTGGAAGCAGCAGGCCTGCGCCTTCGAGGACTTTTACCTTGCAATATCCGCAGGTACCTTTGCCGCCGCAGGCGCTTGGGATAAAGATCTTTTCGTTAATAAGCTCTGTAAGCAGCGGTTTTCCTCCCTGAACCTTTAACTGCTTCTTCTGATTAATATCAATTTCGCATTCGCCATAGTTTGCAATAAACTTTTCTGCGATTACCAGCAGCAAGGCAAGGCCTGCTCCAATTGAACTTATTACCAGAACTGAGAAGATTATTTCGATCATCTATTGAAGCACCCCACTAAAGCCTATAAACGCAAGCGCCATTAGCCCTGCTATTATCAAAGTTATCCCCGGTCCCTGCAACCCTTCGGGTATCCGGGAGGTGTTAAGTTTTTGGCGGATACCGGCCATGGCAAGTATCGCAAGGCACCATCCAAGGCCGCTGCCAAGGCCGTACCCGACAGTAACGAGAAATGAATAATCACGTATAACCATAAACAGAGAAGCGCCAAGGATCGCACAGTTGACCGTTATCAACGGCAGGAATATGCCAAGATTTTGATAAAGTTTTGGCGAATACCTGTCTATCACCATTTCAACGAATTGGACGAATGCCGCGATGATTATGATAAAAAGTATGAATCTAAAATACTCTAATTCTAATGGTACAAGCACCAGGTGGTATGCGATCCAGTTAAGCGCACAGGTGCTGGTCATGACGAAAATCACTGCCATCCCCAGACCGGCTGAGGTCTTAACTTCGCGCGATATCGATGTAAATGGACACATCCCAAGAAAATAAGTCAGCAGGATATTATTCGTAAACACCGCGGAAAAACAAGTGATCAACATCAACCATAATTCGTCAGTCATTTTGTTTGCTCCTTCGGTCTAAATGATCTGCATATCCATATCAGGCATGCAAGCGTAAAGAAGGCGCCGGGAGGCATAACCATAATGATCCACTTGTCCCATGTAGTTGCGAAATAAGGAATCTCAATTCCAAGTATTGTTCCCATACCAAGCATTTCACGGATGACTGATATCACGATCAGGATCAGCGAATAACCAATACCATTAAAGAATCCATCTATCATAGACGTTGCGGGACCGTTCGACCGTGCAAAGGCTTCGCATCTTCCCATGATAATGCAGTTGGTTATAATAAGCCCTACATAAGGCCCGAGTTTACTGCTCATATCGGGCCAATATGCCTTTAAGATCAAATCTACAATGATCACATAAAAAGCGATTATCAGGGTCTGAACCATCATACGGATATTCATTGGCGTCCATTTTCTCAGCAGCGATACAGTAAGGCAGCTCAACGCCATCACAGCTGTGAGCGATACGCACATAACCACCGTATTGAGCACAACATTGGTTACAGCAAGGGTGCTGCATATACCGAGTATCTGACGAAAGATCGGATTGTTTCGCCAAAGCCCGTCGATTATAATCTCTCTTGACAAGATGTTCTGTCCGTCAGGGCTCATTTGTTTTCCTCAATAGTTTTTCGCCATTGCTTTATACTGTCATTGATCAATTGTTCCAGGCGGGTACATGTTTGCGTTGCTCCGGTTATTGCATGAACCTGGTTATCGCTCAACTCTGCGCCAAAAGGTTTTATTCCTATCGCGTCATAATTATCTGCAAGCTCTATTCCGGCAAACTGATCTTTGAATTCTTTTTCAGTAATTTTGCCCCCCAATCCGGGTGTTTCATTCTGTTCATAAAAAGCAATTCCGGTTATGGTTCGCTTATCTGTGGCAAGTCCCAGCACACCTTTTATAGGTGCCCAGAAACCCTTACCCGCCAGCAGAACCACATATCCGCTGGGTTTTCCCTGGTCATCAATTGCCACAGACGCCAAATTATCATCTTTTGAAATTCGTATCCTTTTTAAAAAAATCGCATGCAGTTGGCTGGTTGCCTTGCCCTGCGCAAGCCCGAAGACCTGTAGTACAGACTTTTCAAATGCCAACTGCTGATTAGCCTCAACCTTGTCCTTAGTGAACATAGCAAAGCCGATAACCACCGAACTGAAGAAGGCGGTCACAACAAACATATAAACAACAGCATACCAGGGCTTATCTTTCATTGCTGATCTCCCCGATTGCTTTTTTCTTTTGCTTATATCCTTTGATCGCGTAATCAATGATCGGCGCGAACATATTGCCCAGCAATATCGAAAACATCAATCCTCCATTGAAAATTGAATAATTTCGTATCACCGTCGTACATACCGCGATGATGATCCCATAAACAATTTTACCTTCGTTGGTCCTTGGCGAGCTGATCGGGTCCGTTGCCATAAAGAATGCTCCGAATAGAAAACCTCCGCCAAGCACTGCGGTAAGAGCATTATTGATATTTACAACGCCTGCCAAAATAAGGATCTGATTGAATATTGCGTAAGAAATGATAAGTGACAGTATCGTAGTTCTGCTTGCGGTCTTATTGTAAAACAGGTATCCTCCCCCGATCAGGATAAGCAATGCGGAAGTTACGCCTACTGTGCCGCTAAGACCGCCGAAGAAAAGTTCAGCCAGTTGCGGGATCGAGCCACCTTCTTTCATCAAGGCCATCGGCGTAACGGAAGTAACAGCATCAAGACTGGCAGTACTCCATTGTCCCAATGCACCAAAACCGCTAAGCGGCACAGAGGCTGGCCATCTGCCCGTCATCGCCACAGGAAAGCATATATATACAAAGCATCTTCCGGCAAGGGCTGGATTGAATATGTTCCTGCCAAACCCGCCGAAGACCTCCTTGCTGAACATGACGGCAAAGACCATGCCAACTGCCAGCACATGCCAAGGCGCAGAAGGCGGCATGACAAGAGCAAACAGCACTGCTGTTACAAACACCGCTTCAGTTACAGGCTCGTTACGATTACGACAAAAAGCATATTCAACGACAAAACCCACCACGGAACAGAATAAAACCGTAGCCAATACTCGCCAGCCAAAGAAGTAAATGGCCCCGATCAAACACGGTACGGTGGCTGCAAGCACTCTGCGCATTGCGAGTTGCTTACGTAAGATCTTTGTATTGCCATTTCCCTGCGACATAAGCTCACGCCATTCCATTATAACAGTTATCTCTGTTGAATTCTACATTAGTGTATATGTTATATACAGCCATATCTTCTTTGTTTCAAGGTTATATATGAGGTTAAATAAAAAAAACAGACACCATACAAATGTCTAAATAGCCTGTCAGCGGGACCTTTTCTCCGGCAAGTCATTGTCTATAAATACATTAGGATGAACTTTCGATCGTATCTTTAAGTTCTGTAAGGAATGCTGCACCGACAGCGCCGTCGATCAGTCTATGATCGCATGACAATGTCAGCGTCATACATCGGCGTATTTGCATCCTTTCGTCTTCGTCAACAACAAACTGTTTTGATATTTTCCCCACAGCAAGGATCGCTGAATTCGGGGGATTGATTATAGCGGTAAATTCATCTATTCCCAATGAGCCGAGATTGGTAATTGTAAAGGTTGAGTTGGCATAGTCGGCGCTGGTTAGGGAGCCTGCCCGCGTTTTTTCGACAAGAGCTTTTAATTCGCTATCTATCTGGGTAATGCTTTTGAACTGGCACTGGCGAACTACCGGAGCTATCAACCCATCTGGTTGTGACACAGCAAGGGCAATGTCAGCGGTGCCGTGCTGTAGAATCCTGTCATCCTGCCATGTGCTGTTTATAACCGGATGACGCTGTAAAAGCTCTGCAACGAATTTGATCAGAAAAGCATTAATGGATATCTTGTGATCTGATTCGGCATTAAGTTTTTTTCGGCCTTCAATCAGATTGTCCGTAATTACATTAACTTTCAGATAATAGTGTGGCGAGGTAAACTTTGAATTAGCGAGAGTTTTTGCGATAAGTTTGCGTTTGGGAGTGATTTCGATCACCTCTTCAGCGAGTTCTGAGACAGGCGCAGTTGCGGCAGGTACATGTTTGGCCGCTTGTTTGACATCTTCTTCGACTATTCTGCCATTAGGCCCGGTGCCTTTAACAGCATTAATATCCAGACCATATAATTCAGCCAGCTTTCGCGCAAGAGGACTTGATCTGAGTTTGGTAGCTGCCGAAGGAAGTGTGCTTGTTTCAGGCAATTCAGATTCAGGCACGGGTGCTTGTGGTATTTCTTCGGGTACATATGCATATTGTTCCTGAGGTTTTTGCAGAGTTTCGACTTGCTCGTCTTGTTCGCCAATGACGGCTATTGCATCACCGATAGTTGCACTTTGTCCTTCAGCGGTTATTATTTTCAAAAGCGTGCCATCTACGGGCGATTCATACTCCATCGTCGCTTTGTCTGTCTCTACTTCACATAGCACATCTCCCTGAGCAACGGCATCGCCTTCTTCCTTCATCCATTTAACTATGACGCCTTTCTCCATGGTTGGCGACAATGCAAGCATGGGAATATTTTCAGCCATTTTCCGTTCCTCAGTTTTTGTAAAGCGTTTTTTTAACCGCAGTGATTATCTTTTCAGTAGAAGGCTGAACCGCCAGTTCCAGTCTATGGTTGTAGGGCATGGGTACATCTATACTTGCGACAAGTTCGACTTGAGCATCCAGCGTATCGAAGCATTTATTTGAGACAAGCCATGCGACATAAGAGCCGACACTGGCAACAGGGCAGGATTCGTCAATGACAACGCATCTACCTGTTTTTGCAACAGATGCGACTATCGCTTCTTCATCGAGGGGGCGAAGGCTCCGAAGATCGAGTACTTCAGCATTAATACCATCGGCATTGAGCTTTTCGGCGGCATCGGTGGCGAGATGCAGTACTTTCCCAAATGTGATGAGCGTTACATCCGTCCCGGTCCGTTTGATATCAGCTTCGCCTATGGAAATCAAATATTCTTCTTTTGGTACATCGCCTTTTGTATTGTAGAGCAGTTCAGCTTCCATCATTACCACAGGATTATCATTACGTATGGCGGATTTCAGCAGGCCTTTAGCATCATAAGGAGTTGCCGGTGCGACGACTAACAGACCTGGTGTATGTGCGTAGAATGTTGCAATCGCCTGTGAATGTTGTGAAGCGAGATATTCCGCAGGACCGTTGGGACCTCTGAAAACGATTGGCAACTTGAACTGGCCACCTGACATGTAGCGCATTTTTGCAGCGTTGTTGATCACCTGATCGAGCGCCTGTATGGAAAAGTTGAAAGTCATCCACTCGACGATGGGTCGCAGACCCGCCATAGCGGCCCCGATACCGATCCCAGTAAACCCCTCTTCGGTTATAGGTGTGTCGATCACACGCTTTTCGCCGTATTTATCATACAGGCCTCGGCTAACTTTATAGGCACCATTGTAAAGTGCCACTTCCTCGCCGATCAGAAATACACGATCATCTCGTGCCATCTCTTCGTCTATGGCTTGGTTTAGAGCTTCTCTGTACGTTATTTCAGGCATTTCACTCTGATCCTGCTAAGACATCTTCATATAAAGTTTCAATTTCGGGCAGTTGACTTTGTTCGGCAAAGTCGATCGCTTCGGCGACGACAGATTTACAAGCCTTATCTATCACAACGTATTCATCTTCAGTGATCAAACCAGCCGAGGCCATCTTGTCCTTTAGAATGACGATCGGATCCTGTGATTTGTATTTGGCCACCTCTTCCTTAGTCCGGTATGTAGCCGGATCCGACATCGAATGGCCGAGATAACGGTAGGTTTTTATTTCCAGCAGGCTTGGTTTTGATCGCTCTCTGACCATTTTGACAGCATCGGTTACACTTTGATAAACAGCCAGAACATCCATTCCGTCAACCCTTGCCCCGGGCATGTTGTATGAAGCTGCCAATTTCGATAAGTCGTTTACCGCAGAGACGCGGCGAAAATCTGTCCCCATACCGTATTGGTTATTTTCGCAGATGTAAACAATCGGCAGTTTCCAGAGTCCAGCCATATTCAGTGCCTCATGAAATGAACCCTGATGAATTGCCCCATCGCCAAAGAAACAAAGAACAACACCATCTTCGTTTTTATACTTGATCTTTACTGCCATGCCTGTTGCAAGCGGGATATGTGCACCCACTATCCCGTGGCCTCCGTAAAAATGTTTTTCGGCATCAAACAGGTGCATAGATCCGCCCTTGCCTCGACTGCATCCGGTGATCTTACCGAAGAGTTCTGCCATTATAATTTTGGGATCCATACCAACTGCAAGCCCATGCCCATGGTCACGGTAAGCAGTAATGACATAATCTTTCGCAAGGTCTATTGTTGCGATAGCACCGGTGCATACTGCTTCCTGCCCAATATATATATGACAGAAACCACCAATCTTACGGAGTCCGTACATCTGAGCGGCCTTTTCCTCAAACCTGCGTATTTGCAACATTTGCCGCAAAATATCTTCGAGAAAGGGTTTGCCGTATTGCGTAATATCTATAGTCTCAGGTTCCACTATCTTGCACCTCTGGGAAGATTACAATCTCTTGTATTGCTTTCATAGGCTTGTAATATGTAGCTGAATGGATTTTTGTTTCGAGTACGACAAACTCTTCAGCATCGACATTAACTTTCCAGAACGTAGCCAGTCTTGCACCGAGCGCCTCAAGTAACTCACTTTTTGTTGCAGGAGTATCGATAATGTTGACAGCACCTTGAATATTTACGATTTCTCTAAGGTCGCGCGTCTGGATCATCCATTCAACTTTATTGTTGGCGTTAATGTGCTTTAGCTTTTCACTGCCCGGCACAGCAAAACAATAAATGGCATCAGGCTGGTATTTAAGTACGGCAGGCGTCATCCATCTGAGGTGAACCCTTCCTTCTAAATCAGAGGTTGCCATGATTCCGGTTCTTGCGTCTTCAAGAATTGACTCGATCTTGTTTATGATCTCATGTCGCTCCATTTTTTCTCCCATGGTTGAACGATTGTCTTTGGCCACACTTTTAGAATCGCTCACAAATACATCTCTTTGATATTGATCACACTTCAATTACCCGTGAAAGTTCCGGTTTAATTTTGATTGTCTGCATTTTTTCCGGTGTCAGCAATTGTGTTTTTGCCTGGAATGCACGTTTGCCGCTTTCAACCATTTTTCTGCGCTGCCTTTCATACCACCCTTCACTCATAACATGCATAATTGGGGTATTGAGGCGGAGAGAATCGCGTTTGCTCTTATATTCAATATTAATCTTTTTAAGATCTTCGTCCAAACCGACCAGGAACTTTCTGGCGTCATCGTCACCAATCTCCTGGAAAAACTCCACTCTGAATAAATAGCGACTTTTAGCGGTATCGGCTTCGGCTTTGAAATGAGAGACTTCAATGTGTGTTTCTTTATTGACATCTTCAAAAGCGTCTATGACCTGATTGACACTGAGTTTTTCACCTGTTATATTCGTCATGCCTCTTCCTTTGCGAAGGAATATGATCTGCGGTGTCTTATTGTAATATCCCTGAACCTTGATGATGTCATTTATGTCATACCTATATAGGCCCCCGGTAGTAGTGACAAAAATATAATATTCTTTTTCATTTTCTATCTGCTCAGTTGTCAAAAAATTCCATTTTGTATAGTCGTCAGGATTGGCCAGCAGGTCATTAACTTCGACAAATTCATAAAAATTTGTTGCTACGGTCAGAACTCCCTGAGAACCTTCGTCAGAAAGAGGGATCGATCCGCGGGCTTCACTCGAAAGGTATCCCCAGTCGCGGATCGGTATAGGTTTAGTTCCGTCAGGATCGAACCAGCCCGGAAATTTTTCAAGATAATGCCCGACCGTTCCACCTTTCCAGCAACCAATTACCGCAAGATCGGGCCAGTAATCACCAGGCAGAAGCCGCCCTTTGCGCTTAGCTCTTAGTTGTTCAAGGACGCGAGCTTTGGATGGATCGGCTTTGAACTTTTTCTCTAAAACAGTTCTTATTTCAGGCTCGATATCAAAAGACCTGGATAAGGTCCCATTGTGAATATCTTTTATTATTTCTTCGCTGAATTCATTGCCTTTTTCGCACATCTTTAATATCGATGAGGGATTAGCCGTACAGATAATGCCGACATTTTCGCCAATAGCTATTCTCATCAGAGCATAGTACTTCGCGGTGTAATCGCTGATCTCAAATACTTCGTATGGAGC
>DRGS01000122.1 GCA_011053245.1 Phycisphaerales bacterium | reverse complement strand
TATAAGCAACCATCAGGACTTCTCCGCTGGCCGAATCCTGCGATATAGCGGTGATCAGTCCATTGCTGTCGAATTTTGGCAAGAATTCCAGCCCCTCTTCGATATTTTTATTTGCACTCATTTCCATATCCTTCCGATATACATTATAATCAGAGAGATGGTTTTACACTGGATCCCTGTAAATAACAAGCTTTTTAAGGAAATCTAATTGCTAGAGTCCCAAAAAACACCAAAAACAAAGCATATCTCCACAATTTTGCGAATATCAGTTGCCCTTATCGCCATTTATTTCGCTTTCAGAAACCAGAACCTGCCCGAGATCGGCAAGACTATATCAACACTGAACCCAATGGTTTTCGTCGGCGGACTAATTGTTTTTGTACTTGCCCAATTGGTTTTCGTCCTCCGTTGGTGGATGTTGCTAAAGACTCAGAAAATTGATATACCCTATATGATGGCCGTTAAATTGCATTTCATAGGGTTATTTTACAATAATTGCCTCCCGGGTTCCGTAGGCGGGGATATCTTGCGAGCTGGATATGTCAGCACTCATACCGACAAAAAAGTAGAAGCGGTCCTGAGTGTCTTTTTTGACAGAGCTATCGGTCTTGCCGGAACGATCACCATGGCTGCGGTTTTCTATTGGATCATAGCCCGATCGGACCAGTCCTTCGCTATGGAAATGGCTCGCAAAACCGCAAGTGGACCGGCTCCGACATACTTAAAGCCACTTTTGCTTGCCATAATAGTTGTTATTACAATTGTAGCAGCAGTTTTTCTGGTGACGAAATCGGGTCGCTCAAAAATGCTTCATGTCTTTAAGACCATTGAGGACAAGGGGTTAGCTTTGATCAAAAAGGCTCTTATGGCTCTGATTCTCTATTGTAAGAAGCCGCTTGTCCTGATAGCGGCGATATTGCTCACGGTCATTTGTCAGGTGATGAGCATATTCAGCATATATCTGGTCTGTAGGGGGATGCAGATAGAGGCGTCATTTATTTACTACCTCGCATTTTTCCCGACTTCCTGGGTCATTGGCGTCATACCGATCAGTGTCGGCGGAGCAGGGATCATGGAAGGGGTACTAAACACCCTTTTTGGTAAGGTCGCAACAATTTCGACTGACGACATAGCCATTCCAGGCCTGATACAGCGGGTAATTTTCCTTACGGCCTCTTTGCCGGGCCTTATAATACACCTAAAAGGACATCATTTGCCGTCAAATACTACAGATAAACAGGATTTTTCTGTTGACAGCCAGCAGAAATTCACTTAGAATCTATTTAGGTGCTTTAGGTCACCTACTATTGAATTTATCCCGCATGGCCGCGTGTGTCGATGTGGGAACATGATATTTTATGAAGATGCACAAAGGATTGTGATTAGCAACCATGGAAATGGTGACAATTTGGTGCGCATTTGTTCGCGGATGAAATGTTGTGTACAGAAACGTAACTTATGAACAACGTGTAAGACATATCCACTGAATACTATGCAGCAGGCATTTAAGAACTTTAGAACGTATTTTTTTCGGGGCATGGCGGCGCTTCTGCCTACGATTCTCACTATCTGGATTTTCATGCAGTGCTATATCTTCGTCCAGGCAAACATCAGCCAGCAGATAAATCGCGGGGTCGTTTTCGTTGTAGTAAAGACAATCAATTGGTATCCTCAAGTCACCGAAGAGCAGAAAATAAATTATGCTATTGAAACAGAACCGAAATTAGTAGGCGATCAGGATGCACTTGCCCTTCGCATACAGGACGAAGACATGATTTACGGTACACGCATACGGGTTGCCGAAGAATTCTGGGTTCATGGCCGAGGGCAGATAACAGGATTCCTCATTGCACTGATCGGGGTCTGTTTCATCGGAGCGTTTCTTGCAAGTGTAGTCGGAAAAACGCTCTGGCGATTCTTCGAAAAGGCCCTGATGAATACCCCTTTGGTAAAAAAAGTATACCCGTATATCAAGCAGGTGACGGATCTTGTTCTTGCCAAGAAGGAATTTTCTTTTAATAAGGTCGTAGCCATACAGTACCCGAGGAAGGGACTCTGGTCCATCGCTCTGGTCACCGGTTCCGGGCTTAAGAAGATCACAGAAGGCAAAGAACAAGAGTTTCTGACGGTTTTCATACCGAGTTCACCGACGCCTTTTACGGGATATGTAATAGTTACACCTAAAGATGAATCAATAGAAATGGAAATGTCTGTCGAAGAAGCGCTGAGATTTACGATCAGCGGCGGCGTGATAACACCGGCGGACCGCGAGGAATTTCAGGCAAGATTGAACCAGAATTAGGATCATGACGTATATAAGAGAGCTAATTGTGTTTAACTAACGGAAGGAGTTATAAATGCTTTTTACAATTACTGGTAAACACGTCGAAATAACCGATGCCATTAGAACCCACGCACAGGAAAAGACCGAGAAACTGCCGAGGTATTACAACAGCATCAACCAGGTTGAGGTCATCATAGATGGTAACGATGGCTCAGGACCGAGCGTTGAGGTCATCGCAAGGGCCGAGCATAGCAATATATTCATTGCCAAAGAGTCAGGCGAGGACACTTATGCCTGTATAGATATGGCTGTTCATAAGATCGAAAGACAGCTTCGAAGAAAAAAGGAAAAGCAAAGGAATAACAAGCACATACCTGGCATGGAAAAGTCAGTTGAACTTCCCGATATGGATGAGCAAGAGGAAGTCGCATAGCCTTATCCAGGCGAAAGTTGTAAAATTTAACCACAATGCCGTTGCGGCAGGGGTGGTTTGTATAGAGTGGCTGCTGTTTGGTTTGCCAGTATGTTTACTGCGGTAGTCTTAGACAAATGGTGTATAGTAAACACGGAAATAAGTTACCCTGAAAGGTATAGGAGTAGAAATGAGATTATCGGATATCGTTTGTAATGCTGCTGTGGTCCCTGAAATGGAAGCATCGGAGCGTGACGAGGTTATCGTTGAACTTGTCACTGCTTTAGCTAAAGCCGGAAAGATCGATCAGGACAAATGCAGGACCATTGCAAATGCTGTAATAAAAAGGGAAAAGGACGCCAGTACCGGTATCGGAAAGGGTGTCGCGGTACCTCACGTAAAGCACAAAGATGTAAAAGAGGTTGTAGCCGCTATAGGTGGTAAGAGCGATGGTATCGATTTTTCTTCACTTGACAAACAGCCCGTTTATTCGGTCATACTGCTCATAAGCCCTGCCGCCGATCCGGACAAGCATCTTCAGGCGATGGAGAATATATTCAAAAATCTTCAGAAAGAGGACTTCAGAAGTTTTTTGCGTCAGGCTCGGACCGAACAGGCTGTTATGGAAGCTGTGAAATTTGGAGAGGAATAATTAAAGGCGCCAGCGTCTTTTACCTAATATTTATTTGGAGAATTAACTGATTGCCTGAAAATATTTCAGAAATAGAAGTTGAGATAAGAAATGCCGACGGGCTGCACATGCGCCCGGCAATGCAGTTTGTTGATCTCGCCAGTAAGTTTGCCGCTGATATTAAGGTTACTAATGGCGATACTTCCGTGGATGCAAAAAGTATAATGCACATGACTATGCTTGCTGCAACCTGTGGAACAAAACTTTCTGTAAGGGCAGAGGGCAGTGATGCCCGGCAGGCCACCGATGCATTGCGAGAACTGGTGGAGCAGAAACTGTTCGGTGAACCGGCAAAAAAAATGGCTGGCGAGAATTAATACCCTTACAGGGTAATAAATTTTCGCGTTGGAAAGTAATGTGTTGTCGTAAAGAAATTTAACCGCGTATCGCATCGTATTTTTTATGCGAATTGGTGGGACTATGGAAATAAGAAAAGGAATTGCGGTTTCACCGGGCATTGCGATTGCAAGCCCTTTGATCATCGATTCTAAGGATTACAGGATACCCAGAAGGTCCATCCTGCAATCACAAAAGGCCGATGAGACAAGGAAGGTGCGCGATGCCTTTGCAGGTGCCATTCGCCAGTTGACCGAGATCGAAGCTGCTGCCGGCATAGAACAGGGCAAGATAAAAGACATCTTTGCCGTACATCTGCGTTTCCTCCGTGACAAAAGTTTCAGAAAGAAGATCACTGATTTCGTGCAGAATGAGTTGGTCACTGCCGAGTATGCGGTATCTATCATTCTCCGGGAGATCGCGGCGCATTTCGCGAATATGGACGATGCCTACATTAGCGAGCGAGCCGCGGATATTTACGATATCGAAAAGCGCCTGCTCACTCAGCTTCTTGGAAAGATCCGCGATGACGTCGAACATCTTCGCAAAGAAGTCGTCATCGTAGCACACGATCTGTCGCCCACACAGACCGCCAGTTTCAACAGAACTTTCGTCAAGGGCTTTGCAACCGATGCAGGCGGAAGAACGAGTCACACAGCTATCGTCGCAAGAACGCTTGGTATACCCGCTGTCGTTGCGTTGGAAGAAGTCACCGCAAGTGTAACCTCCGAGAGCGTGGTCATAATAGACGGCAATCATGGCGTTGTCGTTATTGACCCCGATGAAAGTACCCTCGAACAGTATCGCCAGCAGGCACGGGATTATGTGCAACTCGAACATAAACTCGATGCGCTACAGCACAAACCATCGGTTACGAGAGACGGCATAGAGATAAAACTTTTAGGGAACATAGAATTTCCCGACGAAGCCGAAGAAACCTTGCAAAAAGGCGGCGTAGGGATAGGGCTTTACCGCACGGAATTTCTCTATCTTTACAGCGGAACAGAGCCTACCGAAGAGGATCATTACGATGCGTATGTTGAGACCATCAAAAGGTTTAAGGGACAGCCCGTTGTGATCAGAACCATGGACTTAGGTGGGGACAAGCTGCCGTTTACAACACGTCAAACGGTGGAAACAAACCCTGTACTCGGTCTAAGATCCATCAGGTTTTGCCTCCAGAACCTCACCATGTTCAAGACCCAGCTTCGTGCCGTACTCAGGGCGTCCGTACTTGGAGACGTCAGGGTCATGTTCCCGTTGATAAGCAATTTACAGGAGCTTCGCCAGGCAAAGATGATACTCCGGGACGTCATGGAGGATCTTGATGAATACGAGGTACCGTACAATTCTTCGATCCCGATCGGCATCATGATCGAAACGCCAAGTGCCGCTCTTACAGCTTCTTTGCTGGCACGGGACTGTGATTTTTTCAGCATAGGCACCAACGATCTGATTCAGTACACCCTGGCTGTCGACAGAGCCAATGAGAAGGTCTCGACGTTGTATTCCGCCGCTGACCCTGCTGTAATACGCCTGATAAGAAGCGTTATCCATGATGGAAGCAAGGCCAAGATAGACGTCAGCGTATGCGGAGAGGTTGCCTCTGAACCTGAATACATAATGTTGCTGCTCGGAATGGGCATCAGAACTCTCTCGCTTGCCCCGCCGATGATACCGGAGATAAAACAGATCATTCGATCCGTAACGATGGAAGAGTGTAACCGTCTGGCAAGAAAAGTCGCATCGATGGATTCGCAGAGACAGATAAAGAACTACCTCCGCGATGCTGCCATGAAAATATTACCCGAGGCGTTTTAGCCGCCTCATTATGGTATTACGAAATATACTGCTTGGGGATATATGAAGCAGACTTTGATAATAAAATTTAAGATCACGGGGAATTTGCGATACCTTTCACATCGTGAGACTATGTCCATGTTCCAAAAGGCTGTTGTGCGCGCAGGTATCGATGTCTGTTACTCTCAGGGCTTCAATCCCAGGCCGGCTTTGTCTCTGCCATTACCGCGAAGCGTATCCGTAGAATCTGACGGGGACATACTTTCTGCTGTTGTAATGGTTGCTTCTGATGCCACCGAGGCCCAACTTCAAGCGTGCATATCACGACAATTACCCGTAAACTGCCGGATAGATTCGGTGTCCCTCCTGCTGGGAAAAACATCCTTTCAGCCAATATCCGCCGAATATGTATTTCCCATCATTGATCTCGATACCGATGAAAAAGTCACCGCCGCCGCCGAGCATCTCCGATCTTCGATTGCCGCCAATGAACCTCTGTTCGTAGAACGCACAAATCCAAAAAAACGCGTTACCACTAAAAAAGACATCACGCCTCTCATCGCTTCTGTTGAACGTCGTGGTGACGATATTGTTGTAAAATATAACATTACTCCGGCAGGCTCTGTCAGGGTGGATGAAATAACGAAAATTTTAAAGATCGATAGTTCGAAACTCGCATCGCCGATCAGAAGAACATCGATCGAATGGAAAAGGAAAAACTGATTATATGTCAAAAGAAATGCTAATAAATGTTGCCGAAAGTGAGGAGTGTCGTGTCGCCATCATAGATAACGGTGTTCTGGACGAACTCTACACCGAAAGGGCAAGCCTCGTAAGTCATGTAGGAAACATCTACAAAGGAAAAGTCGTAAATATTGAACCGGGAATACAAGCTGCTTTCGTCGATTTCGGACTCAGCAAAAACGGATTCCTCCACATTAGCGACCTGCACCCAAAATGTTTCTCAAGCAGGGATCCCGGTGAGAAGATAGGCCGAAGAAAGTCGGTCAAACAAAGGCCGCCTATCCAGAAATGCCTCAGGAAGGGCCAGGAACTCGTTGTTCAGGTGACCAAGGAAGGTATAAACACAAAGGGCCCGACGCTTACAACATATATTTCAATGCCGGGCAAATATGTTGTCATGATGCCCTCGATGAATCGCATAGGCGTTTCACAGAAGATCGAGAACGAAGAAGAAAGAAAAAAAATACGAAAGATATTCGAGGCATTAAAACTTCCCGAAGACTCGGGGTTCATCATAAGAACCGCCGCTCAGGGTGCGACAAAACGTGAACTTCAGAACGATATCGCCTACCTTAGCAGGTTATGGACCGCTATCAAAAAGAGAATAGATAAAGCGCCCTCACCCTCTGAAATATATCAGGAATCGGACCTCGTCATAAGAACCATACGCGATATATTTACCACCAAGATCAGCAAGATCATATGTGACAATGAAACTGTCGCCAGAAAGGCCCGTGACTTCGTCGGCATCGTCCAGCCAAGACTAAAAAAACGTGTCACCTGTTATGACGGCAAGACCCCGCTCTTCCACAAGTACGGTATAGAGCAAGAAATCGCCAGAATACAGTCAAGTCGCGTCGAATTAAAAAATGGCGGTTCACTTGTCATAGAACAGACCGAGGCCCTGGTTGCTATCGACGTAAACAGCGGGAAGTATCGAAAACAGGACAATGCCGAACAAACCGCTTTAAAGATCAACATTGAAGCTGCCAAAGAAATTGTACGCCAACTGAAACTCAGGGACTTAGGTGGCCTCATCATCTGTGACTTTATCGACATGCGTGACAACAAGAGTCGCCGGGAAGTAGAAAAAGTATTCCGGGATGAACTCAAAAAAGACCGTGCACGTTCCAGAATGCTCAGGATAAGCGCTTTTGGACTGATTGAGCTTACAAGACAGCGAATGAGACCGTCTTTGCAGTCGAGCACTTTCCTGAAATGCCCGCATTGCGCAGGTTCCGGCGTAATAAAGAGTTTCGAGTCGCAATCGATAGAAGTAATGAGAATGTTGAGTCTGGCTACGGCAAAGAAAGAGATCGCCAAAATTGATCTTTCGGTCTCACCGGAAGTGGCAGGCTATTTGCAGAATCAAAAACGTTCCGCTATCGCTACCCTCGAAGCCAATTCCGATAAAGTGATCGTCATCAATGCCGACACAACTCTTGTCGGTGAAAATTACAACATGTCATGCTATAACGAACGTGGCAGCACTGTTAAATTTTAGAAAGTACGGATTGAATACATAGCAGTTTTGTTGTATGCTATTAGGGTTTTAAGGATCAGAGATTTAAATAGGGAAATATAAGTGAAGTTCGATTTTGAATATGCAAGAACGGTCATAAAAGGTGAAGCAAAAGCCATAAGCACCCTGACCAGTGTTATTGATGACGGCTCATTTGCCGCTGCAATAAAGATCATCGCCGCCACCACCGGATCTGTGATCGTGACCGGAATGGGCAAAGCCGGTATCATCGCAGGCAAGATAAGTTCGACAATGGCATCGACCGGAACGCCAAGCCATTTTCTCCATCCAGCCGAAGCCGTCCATGGCGACCTTGGCAGGGTTCAGGAAAACGATACCGTCCTGGCTCTGAGTCACAGCGGCGAAAGTGAAGAGATCGTCCGCCTCATAAACCCGTTAAAGCAGCGACAGATCCGCCTTATATCCATCACCGGCAACATCGAATCGACTCTTGCCAAACACAGCGACGTCTGTCTCTGCATGGGCAAGTTATCCGAAGCATGCCCCCTTGGCATTGCTCCCAGCGTCTCGACGACATGCATGCTCGCGCTTGGCGACGCGATAGCCTTTACCGTCATGAAAGCAAGAAACTTCAGTGCAGAAGACTACGCACGATTCCATCCCGGCGGCGCACTCGGTGCAAAGCTCATTACCGTCGGCCAATCCATGATGTTCAGTGACGATGGACAACTTCCCGTTGCAAGTGTCGACGATACCATCAGGCAAATGCTCGAAAAAACCTCGAAGCTGAAACGTCGCGGCGCTGTAATGGTTGTAAATGCCAAAGGTTCTCTAACGGGGATCATAACCGATGCCGACCTCAGGCGGGCCATGTCGGATTCCGGCACCGACGTCTTCGACCGCAAAACCGTTGATATAATGACCCCCGATTGCAAGAGAGTAACACCCGAAACACTTGCCGCCGAAGCGATGGCCATTTTTCATAAACACAGAATTGATGAATTACCCGTCGTCGATGCTAACGACAAACCCGTCGGCATGATCGATGTTCAGGATATCGTTGCGATCAAGATCGTAGGTTAAAAAAGGAACGGGATATTGACAGAAAAAAACAAAGTTGATTTATCTAAAATACAGATGCTCGTCATGGATGTCGATGGCGTACTGACTGACGGGACGGTAATGATCCATCCTGACGGTACCGAAAGCAAAAAGTTTCATCTGCTCGACGGCCATGGAATAAAAATGTGGCATCGTACCGGTCTGAAAACCGCTTTAATAAGCGGACGGGCTTCACAAGCAACCACCGTACGAGCCGAGCAACTTAACATTGCTATCGTCCATCAGGGTTGCAAGAAAAAACTCCCCGCGTTTGAATCGCTGCTTGAAGAGACTTCGCTCGACGCTTCTCAGGTGGCATACATTGGCGATGACCTGCTTGATCTACCGCTTGTCAAACGCGCTGGGTTTGGTGTCGCCGTCGCAAACGCGGTCGAAGAATTGCGCCAAAGCGCAGACTATATAACTTCCGTACCCGGCGGCTGCGGCGCAGTACGCGAAGTCATCGAACATATCTTAAAAAACACCGGCAAGTGGGACGATCTCATGCAAAGATACCTCGTGTGAGGATCGTGAAGGGTATAGCTGCAAAATGACAACACTTCGAAAAATTTTCGTTTATCTCCTCGCCTTAGCGATAGCGATATTTGCTTTCGTCGGTTATAACCACTTCTTCGGTACAGCGAAGATCGCCCTGCAAGATGAGCGCGATACCCCCGATATCCCCATCCCCATATTCAACAAGGAATCAAGCGGCATCGGCGGCGTAAAGATCGGTACGCTTAAGCCTTCGCGTTTCGTCGATCTGGATGAAAACAAAAATATAAAACAGATTTTCGGATACGATGAACTACTCAATCCTGACGAAGGCACGGATCAATGGAAGCTCAAAAAACCGTACATGAACATTTTTGAGGGGACATCCCGTTACAACATCACTTCGGATAGAGGAACCGTCCGCGTAGAAGATGTCGCCGGCAAGCCAAGCCCGACCGACGCTCACCTAAAGGACAACGTCGTCATCAATATACTCTCCGATTCGCCGGACGCCGAACCAACCGAGACCAACATCTACCTCGACGACCTCATCTATAATAGTGAGCGGTCAGAATTCTCCTCCGACGGCCCCGTAAAGATCCTCTCCGCCCAGGGCACCATGCAGGGCACCGGCCTTTTACTCGTTTACAACGGCAATCTCGGCCGTATTGAATATCTTGAAGTAACACGCTTACATGAAATATACCTCAATGACGTTTCGAATTTATCATCTTCAGACACAAAGCCCGCAAAGCCGGAACAATCTTTGCAAAAAACCGCTGTCCCTGCGCCCAAGCAGGATAAGCAGATCGCGGCAAAGCCCAAACCAGCAACTGCCACGAAGCCAGCAACCGAACCCGAAAAAACTTCCCCGCCCGTCGAAAACTTCTACACATGCAGCATTACTGAAAATGTCATAATAAAATACGGAAACCGCATCACCATCGTAGGCTCCGACGAGATCGTCATAAATAATGTACAGTTTGCTGACAGTTCTACTGATACTCCCGTCGAAACGACCCCTGACACTCCCGCTGCAACTGAATCCGTAGCATCCATTGCCATTAAAGCATCCGAATCTGCTCCTGTTGCTTCTGATCCTGCCACTGAAGAAACCAAGCCCGCTCCTGACGAAGAAATAATTGACGTGACTGTAACATGCAACGGCAGTCTCATCATAACACCTGTGGAAAATGAAAAGGATGTACCTGAAAAAACAGATGCTCCCAATGAAGCTGCCTTAGATGATAAAACGAATATCTTCGTTGCCGACTCTCCGGATAACCTCGGCTACCCTCTTGCGACCGAACCGGCGAACCTTACACAGACTCAAAGCATCCCTTCGGCCCCGGCACCCGTTACCGTCAAGGACGAACAGTCAACACCACCTGCCCAATTCAGCGCAGATAGGATCGATTACGACATGATAACCGGCGATGCCATTGCCCGTAGAAACATCAAATTCACATTTTACACCAAAGATCCAAACGACGCCGATCCCGTTCCAATGGTGATAACCGCCGAAAAAAATGCCGAGTATTTTGCCGATCAGGACCGCATCGTTTTCAACAAGAACGTCGTCGGCACAAGAACGGTGGAAATTCCCGCTTACATCCAGACCAACACCTTCCGCGGCCAGAAACTCATTGTTGACCTCGTACCGGCAGACGCCATTGACGAAGTTACAGTCACCGCAAATCCCGACACAACTGACATTCGCCACATAACCGTCATTGGCGGAACCGTCAAACTCGAATCGCTTCGCAAATCCGCTGATGTGATCCTCAGCAACACAATCCTGACATGCCGCCGCATCGATTACGATGACTCGTCCGCTATCATAACAGCGACCGGTCCGGGCGAACTTTTTGTAAACAATGAAAACGCTCCGCCTGCCCCAGAGGATCCCAACGGTACAGATAAAGGGATGAGCCTGCAAGGTCCGTGTTATGCCTACATGCAGGGCTTCGACAAATTAAATTGGTTCACCGCCGCGAACAGGGTCACCGCTGACGGCAAAAAAGACTCACTTTTCGTTTCCCACATGACTCTTAAAGACGGCATCCTCACTAAGCGGGTAAGGGTCGCCACATCGCACGTCCAGGCTGACCTCATCGAAACCGCCGCAAGCCGAAACGAATTGGTATCACTCAATGCAACCGGCGGCATTACCTACAACGAAACCGAATTACAGGTTGACGAAGAAAGATCTCGCCCTGGCAATATCGCATACATCGAAAACGAAGCCGACGAGTTTATCGGCGACAATCTCTTCTATGATGTCCCTGCATCACTTATCACCGTCAAGGGTTCGCCCCGCTTCCCATGTTTCTTCAACGGTGTGCGTGTCGATAAGATAGAGTACGACCCGCAAACCGAAAAAGTAAAAGCCGATATGTCCTCAACCCCATCGCCTATGACCCCATCGTCTAAGAAGAAAAGCAAAAGAACCAAAAGAAAGTAACGGTATTATACCGCCGCTATCAGGTAAACCGTATCCGCTGCAAACGCCATCGCACCCTCAAACTGCGCCGGTATCAGTAGCGTATCGCCTTTTGCGAAATCGACATCCTCAACATCTTCGCAGGTTATCGTTCCAGTTCCCGATATGATCATGAAAACTTTCATCTCGCCACTGGTCAGCATTGATTCGGAACCAGCTTGGCCCGTAGCCTTATCAACCTTAAACTCATCGGCGTCAACGAGCCGGCCATCACTTCTTATTGAAAGGTCGTCTCCCGACGGGTCGAAGTGTATACTCTCTAAGGCGTCGGCTACATGAAGCTGCCGCGGCTTACCGTCGTCGCCAACCCGGTTCCAGTCGAACACACGGTATGTCGTATCCGACGGCTGCTGAATCTCTGCGATAAGCAGTCCCTCACCGATGGCATGCGCCGTACCCGACGGTAGGAAGTGACACTCGCCCGGTGTAACTTCGATCCTTTCCAGTAGCTCCGCACAGGTTCCATTCTCTATCGCCGCCGCAAATTTCTGACGTGTCGTTCCTGCCTTTAGACCCTTATAGATCGCCGCCCCTTCGTTGGCTTCGATGATATACCAGCACTCCGTCTTAGGGTCACCCTTGCCTGTCCTTGCGCACGTCGCCTCATCGGGATGGACCTGAACGCTCAATTTCGTCTGGGCATCGAGTATCTTAATAAGCAGCGGCAGGGGGGGCGTGTAATCATCTTTACCAGTTATTGCCGCGCCGCATTCTGCGATCGCCTCGGCAATATTCTTTCCCGCTAACGGACCGTTGACTATCACGGACTTATCATCGGGCAGATCGGCAAGTTCCCAGCTTTCGCCGATACTTTTACCGGCTGGCAGATCCTTACCGAAAACTTCTCGAAGGGCCTGTCCGCCCCAGATCCGTTCCTTGAATATCGCCTCAAATTTTAATGGATAAATCTTCATTGCTCGCTGCTTTCCTCTCCCTCCGGACACTCCTGGGAATGTTCGTGTTTGTGCGGATGGCTGTGTATAGCGTGGTCGCTACACTGGCAAGTACTCACCAGCGTAATATCGGATTTAACGAACAGCAGCGGAAATACTATATCGCTCACACAGCACGGTATCCACACAGCGATAAACAGTATCACGAAAATACCCCCGAGCGCAGCGACCGTAATATCACCTTGCGTATTCATCATAATATGCGCCGAAGACGCCCATGTACTTAGCAGGACATGAGCTGCGTGCGGGGTTTTCGTTCGGGGCAGAAGATACGCGATGATGATCCCCAAAAGCGCTGCCGGATTAACAATATACCAGTCCTCGATGAAACCAATATGCAGCTTAGATTCCCCGGTTTCTTCGTGGCCATGTCCGGCATGACTGTCAGCATCTTCAACCTCTTCGCTATGAATATCGGCGTGTGTCGGAACATGCAAACCGAGGATCTTGGCACCGATATACGGAACGATCGAATCGCTCAAAGTCGCTATTCCTATGGAGCCGACATAGCCGATCACGAGGATAAGCAAAAAATTCTTGGCTTTGCGGTGTATCGCGAACATCGACGCTGTCGCCATCGCGCTGAGGAATACGTGCATCGGGTGAAATACTTCGAAAAGATCACTCGCAGCCGGCTTGCTGATATGCATGAAAACCACCATAAACGCCAATCCCGCCACCGCTCCGAAAAGCGTAAACGGAGCGTGACCCTTGAGTTCTGCACCAATATGTTTTGCTTTTTCGCTAAAAGCCATAGCCGCTGGTCCTTACAGAGAGGCGATTTCACTATATAGGCCAGAATTGTAGACAAATGCCCCCCCAATTGCAAGCCCATTCTTGCCTTTTGCCAAAAAATGAGTATCGGAAATTGGGTTTGTTTGGGTTTGTTCCCCTTCGTCAAGGCTACGGAGAAACTTCGATTTTGGGGTTTTGAAATTGGCTTTAAATTGGCTTTGTTTGGCTTTGTTCCGTTTTGGATTTTTAGGTGTAAATCGTTGTAATTCACTGTATTATAAGAGGTTACGGTCAATTTTATGCTGTTGAAATTGGCTTTGTTCCTCAATAAAAGGTTTGGCAAAAGTGCGGGTTTATCTGGGAAAAGTGAGTGTTTTATGGCAAATTCAAAATGTTTCGTTTTTGTCATTTTTTTACGTTTTTTAACCGCTTGAACCCGTCTTCACCAAGGTTTCGACGCGACAGGCCACTAATTAACCCGCCTACGCTTACAGCTTCGTCGCGACAGGCACGAATGAATACGATTTTTTTGTCCTATACGCAACTATAATCTATCCTGATTGTTATATGGACATTATATAAAGACGGACATCAAAAATCAAGTATTTTTTGGGAAATATAGAGAAAGATTTTATCCCGCAAAGGCTCTGAGAAAAGAAAGAATTGTTGTTGATACCTGGCTGGGTTGGATTAGCTTGCCTATCTTATAAAAACGAATCCCGGTTTCGTTTCTTCAGACTTCAAACCTTGTTTTTTTGCCCAATAATGGCGTTTCAGGCACAATTTCCCGAAAAACTCAACAAATCTTCAAAAAATTTTATTTTATCGTTGACAAATACATGATAATCGTTAATAATTACATGAAATTAAATTAGTAATTAGTTACGAAGGGACAATATTATGAATGCATTTATCGAACAAAACAAACGCTTGTTAAAGGTTTGCTGTACGACAGCCCGTATTTACGGATGGCTTTTATTGTCGTTTGGTTTATTGGCGACTGCGGGCCATTCTTTTGCGTTGATGTCACGAATAGGTAAGTGGGATCTGTTTTACGATTATTTAGAAAGCGTGCCATGGAATGTGATCGGCGGTGTCGCATCGGGCGTACTTGCATTAGGGATAGGGCAATTCATAAGATTCGTCACAGTTAACGATTGTCGCCCGGGCTGGATACTCCGAAATGCTTCGCAACTTATTTATGTCTATGCCGTTTTCGTTGGAGCCTTCATAATTATTATGTCCGTCATGGCGTTTGGCCATTGGGAAAATTTGAGTGAAATCGCAATACGTCTGTTGGGCCGCATGATCTATGTTGCGGGAAAGATCTTGCTTTTAATTGGCGTAGCCCTAGTCCTGAAACGCATCATGCCCGTAATCGAAGAATCAAAAACATTAGTGTAAAAACAAAAATATAGAAAGGGAAAGATTATGAACCAATTTATTGAAAAGAATGAACGCTTTTTGCGTGTGTGCAGTAATGTGGCGAAATTTTTTGGATTATTTTTGATAGCTTCCGTTGCATGTATCCTGATTCCAGTGTACTTATTGTTGACGTCCATTGGAGGAGGCTCGCCTGATTTAGATTTTCTAAAGTGTACGATGATGATACTGGGAATTGTCTCGGCTTTTATATTCCCAGGCATTCTACTGATAGGTATTGAAAAATTTATAAAAACTCTTATCGTTGACGGCTATAAGCCAACTCGGATTCTCCGATATGGCGATAAAATTATGTATAGTTATGCAATTTTCCTTCTTATCAATTTTGTAATTCATTTTATGACTATGCACGATAAATTTAGTTCTAATACTCATAGCGGTTTCTCGTTTATATATTGGCATTCTGCAATATCTACTTTCATTAAGATATTGATCTGGATTGGGATTGCGCAGATATTTAAACGAGTTGTGCCAATTATTCAAGAATCTAAAACGCTGGTCTAAGGGAGGTAGTGAAATGATAAATATCAGACTTGATCATGTTCTTTTGGATCGGCGGATGAAACTTAAGGATCTGTCGAAGGCTACGGGTATTGCGGTTAATAATCTTTCCATACTAAAGACGAACAAGGCTCGTGCGATTCGTTTTTCTACTTTAGAGGCTTTGTGCAAGGCTCTGGATTGCAGTCCGGGCGATCTTATTGAATTTGTGCCCGATGATAAGGGATAATGACAGCATAGGGTGATTGTTCGACCCTTTCAGGGTCGTGGGGGTAGGGGGAGTTCCGTATATCCCGGATTTCGCTTCCGTCTTCGTAAAACTACGACGCGACAGGTCGCTGCATCCGGGGCTACCATTGTTTAAGCCCTTTGGGCTTTTGCGTGCTATTTGGCCCGAATTCCATTAAAATCAAAAAAACGAAAGATATTTGAACTAATCCGGTCGGGTTGCGTCTTTACCTGGTGATACGGCAAAGATCTTAAAGGGCATAAATGGAACTTGAGGAACAACTGTTAGAAATAGTGCGTCGATGTGCCGATGGCGACAGGGCGGCTTTTGAAGAGCTGTTCGAGATATATCAGCCGCGGCTGAAGTACTACGTTCGCCGTCTGGACAGCGGCGGGGCCAATATTGACGATACTCTGCAGGATATCTGGCTTAGCGTCTTTAAGAAGATTCATAAGTTAAAAGACGGGCGGGCCTTTGGCGTCTGGTTATACCGTATCGCAAGAAATAAGGTGTATGATCGATTCAGGCGTAAAGACAGGTTCGTTCCACTGCCGGAAGAAGATGAGTTTGCCGTAACCGAAACTGACGAGCCTGCCTTCGGTGCAAACGACGCTGAGAAAATGCACAATGCCCTTAAAAAACTTAAGCCGTATCACAGAGAAGTGCTGACGCTATGCTTCATTGAGCAGATGCCGTATCAATCGATAGCCAATGTTGTCGAATGCAGTATCGGGACCGTGCGATCACGAATATTTTACGCAAAGCGATCTCTTCGCAAAGAAATGGAGAGTCAAAATGGATAACGATAAAAAACTTTTCGAAGAACTGTTAAAAGCAGATGGCATTAACCCTGCGGGCGCTACGGAATCTGAACGCATTGCTTTCGGAAAAATACTTGACGGACAGTCAAAACCAAAAACATCAAAGCCGGGTTCCCGGCCTGATATATGGAGAGTAATAATGCAAAGCAAAATAACAAAACTCACCGCAGCAGCGGCAATAATTTTAGTAGGAATGGTAATAGTCAATCAGTTTGGCGGTTCGATCGACATGGCAAGTGTCGCCTGGGCCGATGTCGTCGCGGAGATCAATAACTATACACGGTATAAATGCCGTCAGAGAGTTGTTCGGGAGAAAGGGCTTCAGCGTCCGACGATGGATGTGTATCATATGAACCTTTCATTAAGACGGCAGGAAGTTGAAGACGGCTCGATACATATTATTGATATGCGTGGGACGGATGCGATAACTGTAGAACTCTATCCTGCCGAAAGAAAGGCGATAGTTACAAAGCTTCTTGGTTTTGGCCCCAGAAAAGATCCGCATATAATCGAGATGGTCAAGCGATTTGAGCAGGAATCCACAGAAAGGCTTGGGACAAAAGAAGTGGATGGGAAAATATTGCAGGGTTTCCGACATGCGCCAAACGCGGGCAATGATTTTACGGTATGGGTTGACCCGGAGACGAAACTGCCGGTCGAGATAGAGCTTGTACATACCCGGCAAGGACAGACCATCTTTTTGGATGAATTTGAGTTTGAATTCGATTTTGAGCTTGATCCGTCTGCATTCAGTACAGATGTTCCTGATGGATACGAGGTAGAGACCATTATTCTGGATTACAGGCCGGTTGAGCCAAAGGATATCACCGCTGAAGATATTCAAAGCAAGCTTATTCATACTGCATATGCAGTTGCAAAACTACCGTGGATGGAGAAGGTTGCTGAGATAGAGACTATTGACCCTCTTGGCACAAAAGCTAAAGTGTATATGACTGGGATTCAAACGAATGACGATAATGTTATTTTAGTGGCCCAAGGTGATTATTATGACATGGATAGAATGGTATGGATACCCAACCAGCAACTTGTTCTTGAAACTCCCATAGGAATAGAGCTATATACGCATCCGAACGGTGGTATATATGCCAAACATTTTCTGGAAAGTTTCGCAAAGGCTAAACCGGGATTCTTCGATATTGAGAATCTAAGCGAAGAAAGAGTTACCTGGATGATCGTCATGCCGGACAGGACTGTTTTGAGTTTGTCCTCCAATAAGCAAATGAGCGCTGAAATGGTGCAGGAGCTTGTCGAATCGTTAACAAAAATTCAAGCAAACTGACAACTAAATTCTATACTTTGAGTTTGTAAGGCCGAGCATTTCTGTTCGGCCTTTTTTATTGGTTTGAGAGGGTGGGTATATATTTGCGGAAATATGGCTGTTTTGACCTTCGTGCTTGCTTGGGGTGGCATTAGTGTGTAAAATGACGCCAATAGAAAAAGCGTGGAGTAAAACTATTTTAATGTGGATTCCCGCCTGCGCGGGAATGACAG
>DRGS01000121.1 GCA_011053245.1 Phycisphaerales bacterium | reverse complement strand
TATAATGCACATATAACAATCAGGATAAAATAATGCAATTTAATAAAAACATAATAATATCTTTTCTTTGCGCCTTTGCCCCTTTGCGCCTTGGCGGGATAAAATTCGTACGACTATGCGAACAAAACAACCACAAAAATGAAAAAAACATGAAAAAACAACAAAAAACAGACTACTTTGAAAACACAAGAAAACCCTCGGATATTTCAGGAGAAGCCTCATTTTCGGGACCCTTACTTGAAAAAACGAACCCAATTTTAACACCTCAAATATCATTGCAACCGCTTATATTACAGAAGGTTACAACGATTTCTTTCAAAATTCCACCAAAGAAACGAACCCAATTAAAGCCAATTTCAAACACCATAAAACCCTCACTTTTATTGGGGAATTCCGCGATTTTAAAAGCACCCTTATTTGTAAAAGCAAACCCAATTTCCCAACTCAGAGAATCACCGCAACTACTTGCAGTATGGGAACTTACAACGATTTACACCCCCAAAACCACAAAAAAAGCAAACCCAATCCAAAGCCAATCCAAAGCCAATTATGCGGCACAAATTTCGTGGAGAAAACCTATATTGCAAGAACCGAGAATCTACCAACGCGGACGGAAAATGCCTATCAGGCATCAAAGCCAATTTTATGCACTTATGGTTTCAGTGTTTGTGATATCACCGCCAAGCCCAACCGTAATATCCTCAAAAGCTATATCAACCCCGCTCATCGCGATCGCTTCCTTTGCGATATACGTCAAACCCGAGCAGCATGGCACCTCCATATGCACGACGGTAAGGCTGGCGAGGTCGTTTATTTTTATGATTTCCGCCATCTTTTCGATATACACCGAACTGTCGTCAAGCTTCGGGCACCCTATCGCGATACGATTGCCTTTAAGGAGTCGCTCGTGAAAATCACCCATCGCAAACGGCACACAGTCCGCTGTCAGCAGAAGATCAGCACCCTTAAAGTAACCCGCCGCCGGCGAAAGAAGCGTAAGCTGCACCGGCCACTGCTCAAGCTGCGATTGGACAGAACCTGTTTTCCCCTCGGACGCCGCCGGTTTCAGATCTCTTGCCATCATACCGGGACAGCCGCAAGGCTCGTCAGAACTTTTCGCCGCTGGTTGCGCCATTTCGGCAAGATGCTCTTCGGTAGCCTTTTCGTCAAAATCTTCCGACTCACGCTGCTCGATAGCGATCGCGTCCTGCGGACAATGCCCAAGACACGCCCCCAGACCGTCACAGTATATCTCGCTGACCAGCTTCGCTTTGCCGTCGATGATCTCGATAGCGCCCTCGGCACAAGCTATCACGCATTCGCCGCAGCCGTTACATTTATCTTCATCTATCTTTACTATATTTCTTACAGGCATATAGGCCCCTTAATTCTCTTTGAAAACAATTTCGTCAAACTCAATTTCAAATCTCAATTTGTGCCTGGCTTCTTCTTGCGCCAATATAAGGAATATATCCTTTAGCTCCGGATCCTCCGCCAGCCAGGCCAAGTCGCTATAAAGCTTAAAAGCCGCCTTTTCCCTCTGCATCGCAAGGACTATCGCGTCCTGATAATTCATATCGGGCCCAGCCTCTACGGTCACCGTATAATCGGCGATCTTAAGGTCGGTAACCTTTACCGGCGGACTAAGTGCGGCGCCTTGCTTGATGCCTTCAAGCTGAACCTTATGGCCCGACTCTTCTCTGGCGAATTCCTCAAATACGCTGCGCATCTGGTCACCGTTGGCTTTGGCAGCGAGATCGGCATAAAACTTACAGGCCTCTTCTTCTGCGGAAATGGCGAAATCCAACACCTCATCTATGGAATTAAACCTTGTCATCTTTTCTATCCTTAAAACGCTATCGCATAGCAACCACAATTATAAAAAACGCCTTTGTCCGCGGTTACATTTCTTTACACAACACATTACTATTGCCAACGCGAAAATTTATAACCCTATAAGGGTTTATTTTAGCATGTCGGCCAGGTCTTCATCCACATCGCCGACGGGCTTGATCTTAAACTTCTCTACAAGGATGTTAAGCACGTTCGGACTAATAAACGCCGGCAAACTTGGGCCTAAGCGGATATTCTCAATGCCCAGGTGCAGCAGCGTAAGCAATATCGCAACCGCTTTCTGCTCGTACCACGATACCACTAACGAAAGCGGCAGATCATTGACTTCGCAGTCAAACGCCTCGGCGAGGGCAAGAGCTATCATAATAACAGAATAGCAATCATTACATTGACCCGTATCGATCAACCTCGGGATCCCATCAATCGTCCCGTAGTCCCGTGCGTTGATCCTGTATTTACCGCAGGCTGCCGTAAGGATAACGCAATCGTCCGGCACCTTCTCGGCAAGTTCGGTAAAGTAGTTACGGCCAGGTTTAGCTCCGTCGCATCCGCCGATGAAGAAGAAATGCTTTATCTTACCGGCTTTGACCGCTTCGACGATCTTGTCGGCAAGACCCAACACGGCTGTGTAATGGAAACCTGTGCTGAGCGTCCCCTGCGAGTTTTCCGTTAGCGCCGGCTGTGACAGTGCCATTGCAATTACTTCGCTGAAATCCCTGTCCTTAAGATGCTTAACGCCAGCGACTCCTGCAAGACCGCAAGTAAACAGTCTGTCTTTGTAGGAATCTTTCGGGAGCATGATACAGTTAGTCGTGACAAGGGTCGGACCGCTGAACTCGGCGAATTCCGTACACTGATTCTGCCACGCCGTACCGTAATTACCCACAAGATGTTTGAACTTTCTAAGCTCCGGGTAACCGTGAGCAGGCAGCATCTCGCCATGCGTATAAATATTGATGCCTTTACCCTCGGTCTGCTTGAGCAATTCATAAAGGTCGATCAGGTCATGGCCGGTTATCAGGATGCCCGGCCCTTCCTTAGTACCGCTCGGCACAGTCACAGGCGTCGGGTTGCCGAATTTTTCTGTGTGAGCATCATTGAGCATCTTCATCGCGCGAAGATTCATTTCACCTGCTTTGAGTACAAGCTCAAGATGACGACTAAGGTCAAAATCGACATTCGTCAGCGTCAAAAACATTGCCTCATGCATGAACGCGTCAACCTCTGTGTCGATCTTGCCGAATTCCCTTGCATGATAAGCATAGGCGCCAATCCCTTTAAGCCCGAATATAAGGGTGTCCTGCAAACTCTGAATATCCTCATCTTTGCCGCATACACCCACTTTTGTACAGCCGGTCCCGCCAGCGGTCTGTTCACATTGATAGCAAAACATGGCATCCCTTTCTATTTGATAGTTATTGTCAATTCTGTTTAATTTTCATTTTTTTACATTTTACCGTTGCCCTGCAGATCGGCTAATGTGATCCCAGACAGATAGCCGCCCATATATC
>DRGS01000120.1 GCA_011053245.1 Phycisphaerales bacterium | reverse complement strand
TATTCAGGATGCGTCCTGCCTGTCCCTGCCATGTGTAAAATGACACAAGTGGAACGATACCGGCTACCATACCGATCACCAGCAGGAATATGTCAACACCGGTTTGACGGAAACTTCGACGTCTCAAAATCGGCTGCAAAAGTAACCAGATTCCCAGGGCGATCAGCACTGAAGCCCCTGTAGGTTTGAAGTAATAAATATTTACTGCCGCCGCACCAGAAATAATGGGCCAATACCAGCGACCATCCATATACCGAAGCATCATACCGCATGCCGTTATCAGCATACACGCTATCATGTACTGCTCTTTAACATTGCCGAACTTGGCATATGGCGGCAGGCTTAAATAAAATGCTGCCATGATGAGTGATACGGCGGCGGCTAAGGTTCCATAAGCCTTTCGTAGCGTATAAAACATCAGGCCGAGTGCCAGCACCTGCATAATCGTCTGAATGATTTTTGGACCGAACTCACTGAACCCGAAAAGGGCCACCCCGATAACATTTACCAGCAGTGTTGCCGGTCGTGCGGTCGGTACAATATCGACCCCTAATTTTTGCCCCTTGACGATACTCTGGGCACTGTAAACATTTAACGCTCCGTCAAAAGCATCGTCGATATTAAACTCGCAGTACTTTCCGTAAATAAACGGTATCGCCGCCAGTATGACAGAGGCGATAATTGCCGTCACTTTCCATGCATGCCCCTGGCCTTTGCCCGGTTGCGGTAATGTTTTTCGGTGTTCTTTGGTCCGAACGTTTCGGTGTTTCCTACGAGCCATATTGCTCTCCGATACCTCTGCTGTCTGGTTGTATCAAAATCTTAAACAACTTTTTCGTTATCGACATCTTCGAACCCTAATATACGGTCGATAGTATAGGTTGCACGGTCCTGTGATTCATGGTAGGTCCTGACAAGTATCTCCGCCAGAAGGCCCATAAGTATAAATTGTATCGAAGCCATAAAAAACATTGCCATCATAATCAGAAGAGGATTGCGGTTCATACTCAGATGCGCAGGCGAGATGAATTTATGATAAAGAACCGCCATGCCTGAAAGCACCGCCGCGACACCACTGGCGAATCCGAGGCCTCCGAAAACGTATATAGGTTTTGTCGAATAGGATGCGAGGAACTTTATTGTCACCAGATCCAGCAGCACCTTGAAAGTCCGATTAAGGCCGTACTTGGTAACCCCTGTGGTCCTTGGGCGGTGATTTACAACCATTTCGGTGACGTTTTCACCTCCCCAACTTGCCAGTGCCGGAATGAATCGATGCATTTCTCCGTAAAGACGAATTTCCTCTAAGGAATGCTTGCGATACGCCTTGAGCGTACAGCCGAAATCGTGCAGTTTTACCCCGGTTATCTTACCTACAAGCCAATTGGCAATTCTTGACGGCAGTTTTCGTGTTACTATATTATCATGCCTTTTCCGTCTCCATCCGCTGACTATATCATATCCTTCATCCAATTTTGCGACTAGTCTCGGAATATCGGCAGGGTCGTTTTGGCCATCTGCATCCAGCGGTACTATTACATCGCCTCTGGAATATTTAAATCCTGCACTAAGGGCGGCGGTTTGTCCGAAGTTTTTCTTCAGGCGTATCACCTTTACGAGCCTGTCATTTTTGCTGATATCTGCGAGGATGTCAAAGCTCTTATCGCTGCTGCCATCATCAACAAATATTATCTCATACTTGAATTTGCCATTAACAGCCGCATTTATCTCCTCATATAATGGCTTTATGCTTCCCTCTTCATTGAAAACAGGAACCACAATAGACAGATCTAAGTTATCTTTACCGGCCATGCCGTCTCCATAATTAAAATATTAAAAATCAAACTGATAGCCCAAAAAAACGTAGTACACAAGCTGATTCTAATCATAAGTATCGGCTATGTAAAGCTATAACTGAAATTGGCCGAACTGAGGACATGTAAGCATTATTTGAAATTCCGGTTTCCGGTTGACAATAATGGGGCGATTTGCTAAACTGTCTTCCGATAATATGTTATGTTTTATTGTAAAGAACTTAAATATAAGCGAGAAACCATGAAAACTATTAAGACTGTCCTGACCACCATAACCCTTACAATCGTTATAGCCTTTATGTTCGGCTGTCAGGAAGAGCAGGCAAAAATTGTTCCGTCGGCCAAAACAGCTAAAGTTGAAGCGACAAAACCCGAAGTTGCCAAGGTCGAAAAATCTCAAACGGCCCCTAAGCAGCCAACTAAGGTGCAAGCGAAGATCGAGGTCAAAGAACCAGTCCACGATTTTGGCAAAATTGCTCCCAAAAAGCGTCAAACAGCAACCTTTGCTTTCAGTAATGTTGGTACCGGTACTTTGATCATTTCCAAGGTCAAAGCCATATGTGGCTGTACCGTACCCGAATTAAAAAAGAAGGAGTATGCGCCAGGTGAATCCGGAACTATTACAATTAGCTACAGTCCTAACAGTACGCCCGGTGCCGTTAAAAAATCCATGTACATTCAAAGTAATGACACCGTGACCCCGCAGTTCAAACTCACAATAAAGGCTTTCATAGAAGTTAAGGTCACTGCAAGCCCCAAGAAATTAAACCTCAAGATCAATGAGAAAGATACCGGTGCAGAACCTATAACTGTAAAGAGCAAAGACGGCACCCTGTTTGCTATAAAGAGTTTCAGGGCAACGGGCAATTCCATCACAGCAGATTTTGATCCAGGGTACAAGGCCGTCGAGCATATTCTGAATCCGAAAGTAGACCTGACGAAATTAGCCAAAACCTCCAGAGGCACCATCCAGATCGGAACGACCCATCCCGATACTCCATCTATAACCGTAACGTTCGGGACGCTTACAAGGTTTAGCATAAACAGGCCGACATTTAATCTTCGAGATGCCCAGCCTGACACAAAAGTTATTAAGGAGGTTTGGGTCACAAGCAATTACGGTGAATCTTTTGAGATAGAAAAGAGTACTTCTCAAAAGAATCTTATGAAGGTTATTGGCGAGGAAAAAGAAGGTAAGCATATCAAGCTGAAAATCCAGGTAAGTGTTCCTCCGATCACTGGCAAGAAAAGATTCTTTACCGACACCATGAAGATCAAGATCAAAGATGGCGACGAGTTGACTATTCGGTGTAGCGGCTGGTATGATAAAAAATATTTGAATTCCAAATAAACCTATCGGCTTTGGGGAGAAACGACAATGAAATCGCTGGCAAGCTATGTCTTTTTCGGCGCATTATCTGTTGCGTGCTTATTGGTAAGCTGCAAGCCGGATATGGTTGCCGACTCTTTGCAAAAAGTTCCCGATCCACCTGTTATCTCGCGTAGAAATCCCGAAGAGACCTTGACGTTATTTCTTACCGGCAACACTCTCGGTACGCTTAAGCCCTGCGGCTGCTCTACCGGGCAACTTGGAGGATTCGATAGGCGAGCGGCCATATTTAATCGAGTTCCTGAAAACAAAAAACTGGTTATCGATACAGGAAAACTTCTCGGTGGCGACTCGCAACAGGACTCTATAAAACTGAGCATGATCTTTGAGGCTTTGACGTTGCTCGATTATGACGCAGTGAATTTGAGCAGTATCGACTTAACTCTTGCAAGAGATATCGGCTTACTCGAAGATAACATCTTCAAAGTGGTTACCGCTTCCGATGCGGCTATCCCTTCGATATTTGCCCGGGATGTACAAGTTGCGGGCCGAAAGATGCGGGTGAATGCGGTTGCCATTGACGCTGAGTCCTTAGATATTGACAACCTCAAAAACATTTTTTCTGACGCGACAGAACAACTAAGACTGAACATACTCATCGCCGAAAATCTTGACTGTTCCGATGACAGCGATATTCTTACAGCTATTGAAGCAATGAATATCGTTGATGTAATTGTGTGTTCCCCCGAGGCCGATGAACCGGAAGTTCTCTCTACGGGCAAGAACGGGTTGCTGGTGATAACCGTAGGTCGTTTTGGGAAATATCTTGGGGAACTCACAGTTGGCATTAGCAAAGGTGATTCGGTCAACCTCAGCTACACAGCAATCGCAGTTGATGAAACACTCCCTGTGACGGCGGAGTTGGTTGAACTCTACGGTAATTACCAGCAGATGCTCAAGGATTATAACCTTCTCGAGGAGTTGCCGAAGATCCCGCTGGCCGAGGGTCTTAATTATGCAGGCTCTGATGCTTGTCAGCTTTGCCACGGGTACGAATATGATAAATGGTCAATAAAGAAGCATGCCCACGCCTATCAGACACTCGTAGAGGTTGGATCACAGTATGATCCTGAATGTGTTGAGTGCCATGTGGTCGGTCTCAAATATGAATCCGGTTTCGTGAACGAAAGCAGCGATAAGGGTCTAAGAGATGTTGGTTGTGAGATCTGCCATGGACCGGGTTCAAGACACATTGAAGCGGCTTTAAGCGGGAACGATGTAGTAGGGTTAGTAAGTCCTAAATTTGGTTGTAACGACTGTCATACCCCCGAACACAGCCCTGGATATGGAGCCGATAAGGATGGGTATTTCAAAAAAATCATCCACTGGATGGAACCAGAAGCAAACAAAAATGTCAAATAATAGTAGTTCTTCGGGCGGATGGATCGTAAAAACGTAAAAACTGCCTAAATAATCTAAATTTTAAGCAGAATGGGCTTAAAGGTCCGATATTACTATGATGTCAGGCGATTTTAAAGTGCAAAATACATCGGCCACAAATTAACATTTGAAATTATTCAGGGCTGGTGAGTGGCGTATGGATATGGAGTTTCATAAAGATGCTCAAAACTCTTAGAATTACAAGCATATTGGTTGCGGTTGCGGCTCTGGCGGTTGTGGTTACGCTCGTTATCTTCGGCTTTAGGGGGGATGTGGGTATCGAAAAGTACCTCCGTTTGCCCGGTGCTGTTGAGAGTTTTCGCGAACTCGCAAAGCCTTCTGAGGGGCAACAGGGCTCGGCTTCTCCTCTTGTCAAGGAGGCTCTGGCTTTTGCTCTGAGAATAGACCCTCCACCAGCAGCGAGACCTGCGCCCAAGCCCAGGGTCACTGCGCCCAGGTCGTCTGCGTCAAGAACTGCACGCAAAAAGGCACCTCCGCCACCGCCTAAGAAAGTTCCAGTGGTAAATGTGAAGTTTAAGCTTGTTGCCACCTGCCGGTATGATGATCGGCCCGAAAAATCCCTTGCTCTTTTGAACCTGACTTCCAAGGGCAAAAAGTGGTTCCGTCAGGGCGAGATGGTAGGGCATCTTGTTATCCATGAAATAAAGGACGGGAGCATAGTTCTGTATAAGGATGGGCAGGAAAACAGCGAGATTTCCGTACCTAAAGTCGTTTCCAGAATTCGATCCCTGTTAAAAAGTGACCAGCAGGCAGTCATATCCGTGCCTGCACCGGTGGCGCAAACCATTCGCCCTGCCCCAAAGACGACTTTAGTGGAACCCAATCCGGCCGTTGTTCGCAGTGAAGGCCGCTCTATACCAAGACCTATGTCGGTAACTGCGACCAGACGCGCGCCAAAACCGGCTTCGACAACCGCGATCAGGCGCGGGACAACACCGGCGGCGGCAACTACGGCAAGGCGTATTTCGAGCCGACGCGTCACCAGCCGTTCGCCGACACCCAGGCCCAAAGCTAAACCCGAGACGCCCGAGGAAAGGAAAGCATCTATTGACAAAAGCATCTCGGGGATCAAAGACATTATGGGCAGGCCAAAGAGAGGAGGCGGTACAGGAAATGATATGGAGGTATGGCAGAAGCTTTTGGATAGCCTTGAAAAGGACAAAAGCGAAGTAGAAAAAAAGGAAAGCAAAGCAAAAAAAGAAGAAAAAACAAAGAAATAATTCAGGTCACTAACCAGTAATCCAAAATGAATGAAATTTTAACGTAAAAGTCTAAAAAAACGGAACTTATCACGTTTTTTATTGTCTTATTATATGTAACTCTTGGCAGAACTCTGTTATCATGCCGACTCTTGTGTCAGATGAATATATTTCTTACGGGATAAACTTAATATGAAGCAAAAAATGCAATCTGGATGCAGCGATCACCATAAAAGGATGTGGAAGGTATGTGTCGTTTTCCTTTGCCTTATCAGTGTATTCGTTTTTTGTATCTCCCTTTCGATCGCAGCGCAAAGTTCAAAGCAGCCTGTTCTTCGTAATATGGTGCGCCGACTCAAGAATATCTCCTCGGACGATGCCCGAAAGATGCTCCAGCAGCTCAATCTTGGCCGTGACATTAACCTGCTTCCGCACAATGCACTTATCGTAACATCAGAGAGTTCTACCGACTTGCTGAAGGCTTCGAGCCTGTTAAAGGTAGCAGACTCCGAGCAACCCTATGTTGTTGCTACGATCCTCTCTGCACCGAATCCCAAGTATCTGGCGACCAATGGGGAGATCGAACAAATACTCGGTAATGTATCTATAGGGACTTTTGAGGTACCTCCTTCCAAGACAGAAAAACCCAAAGTAATTCTTGATATGCATAATTTTGACCTCGTTGTCATTGCGCCCAAAGAGATGATCATACCGATAACGGCTACGGTTAAGCGGCTCCAAAACATTCCAGAGGAAGCTGCCGTCATCCAGGACAGGCAACCGGAAACATCGGTAACAGAAATTTCACTTGACGAATTGCTTGAAGTCCTTGAAGAATCAAAGGGCGCAGTTACTCCGAAACGGGAAAAGACCCTGCCGGTTGAAACGCAAGGGCTTGTAGAACCCCTTGAGCAAAAGGAACCGGAAGCGATCCCGGTAGAACCTGTCGCCGAGGGCGCTGTCGAAGAGGAGAGTGATTTTTTCTCCGACGAGCTGTTTCGATCGCTTGCTGAAGCTGAAGAGAATGCTCCCGAGCCGATCATTGCCACGGGCAAGCCACAGGTAGAAGTAAAACCTGAACCTGTCCCGGAGGTTGAATCGGTGGTTGCTGAACCAGAACCTGAAGCTATACCGGAAGTGATAGCAGTTGAACCGATCAAGGTCGAACCGATAATCGCTAAACCAGAAGCTAAGCCGGTAATTGCCAAACCGGAACCTGCTCCTAAGCCGGAAGTGATGGTTGAACCTGTAATAATTCCAACTGCGGAGCCGGTTGTTGAACCAACTCCAGCGGCAAAGGTGGAACCGGATGTTGTGCCGGAAGCAGAGGAAGAATCCGCTCAGGACGCACTCTTGAAAGCCTTGAAGATGCTTGCAGCCAAAGAACAGGTGCAAGAACCTGTAAAGGAAACGCCAGAGCCGGTTGACGTCGCCGAAGAACCGGCAGATGAAAGTCCCAAGCCCACACCGGCAGCCAAAAGACCGGAAAAGAAGCCGGCTCGTAAGCTGGAAAAGGAGATGCCCAAAGTTCAGGAAGAACCCGAAAAGACAACACCCGCGGTCCCTACAGCGCGTGGAGAGGAAATAGATTTTACAAAACCAAAGGAAGAAATACCCCAGCAGTATATCCCGACTATTGACGGTAAAACGGGCCATGTAGAATTGCCCGGCAGCGAAGAAGAACTTGAGCTTACGGTAACGCTGCCGGAAAAAGTTACCATTCTTGAACTGATCGAACTTATCGGCAAACAACTTAAGCTCAATTACGTTTACAATCCCATTCAGATCAAAGGCGATTTCATGCTAAAGATCCATGATGGTAAGATAAAGGTAAGGGACATGTACGACCTGCTCGAAAGTGTTCTCAAGAGCAAGGGTTTTATCATGGTTCGTCACGGCAATCTCGTAAATATTGTTCCTGTCGCTGAAGCTTTGAAATACGATCCGGCTATTCGCGATGTTAGTAAGCCGATCCAACCCGGCGATACGATAGTAACTACCATTATCCGACTAAAGCACACAGATACCACAACCGTTCAGAATATGCTCAAAGCGATGCAATTAGGCACAACCTTTCAGGCAATCCCCGAAACCAAAACTATTATGGTAACCGGCTATGCTTACCGAATGAAGCGTATAGAAGAACTCATCAAGATGATAGATATTGACGTTTCCGGCGAGCCTCGTGTTTTCAAAACAAGGCAGATCGAATACCTTGTCGCCAGCGAGATAGCTGCGAAAATCAGTATCCTTGCAAAACAGATCGGCGCCATTTCTGTAACGGTTAGCGTCACCACAACAGCGGCCAAGACCACATCAACAAGACCGCTGACATCCGCACAGAAACGCGCCGCCGCGGCCAAAGCTGCTGCTGCCAAGAAAAGGGCTGCCGCCACGGCCAAAGCCAAAGGCACCGCTCCGGTAGCAGAGGGTATCTATCTCGATACCGACGACAGAACCAACAGGATCATCATGATCGGACTCAGGGCCGACATCGAAATAGCAGACAAACTTATCGACACACTCGACGTGCCGCAACATGGTCTGAAATTCATCAAAGAATATGTGATGAAGTATGTGGAACCTTC
>DRGS01000119.1 GCA_011053245.1 Phycisphaerales bacterium | reverse complement strand
TCGTCCCTTGATCGGTATCGCAGTGTCGCTTGATGTCGATAATCCGATCGTCGCAAAAACAATAGAGAACGACGAGGATGTCCTTGCACTCGATATTCCAAGAGGCGCGATGATAACGAGTGTCGATGGCGTTTCAGTTGCGAATTATTATGATGTCATCACGGTGATAAATCATAACCCGGGTCAACATCTCAGTCTCGAATACGCATACGTCGAGGATGGCGGGATCGAAAGGGGTGCTGTTGCTGTCAATGTTCCAGATGACCTTGGCAATATTACCGTGACGTCACGATTAGCTGATTTTGTACCGTTTGACGATATGAAGATAAAGATCAAGGCGGACAATTTTTTCCAGGCCGTTGCTTTAGGCGGGCGTCGAATGGTCAGTCTGGTTGCTCAATCGTACATTACACTTAAGGGTTTGATCCTTGGTGACGTAAAAGCCAATAACCTGATGGGGCCGCTGGGTATTGCCGACGTTAGTTACAGAATTATAAAGCTGAAAATGTTCACTCATTATCTGAACTTCATAGGTATGATCAACTGCTTCCTTGCGGTAATGAACTTTTTGCCAATACCGATCGTTGACGGTGGTTTGTTCGTGCTGATGATCGTGGAGAAGTTTACGGGTAAGCAAATAAATCTCAAGGCCCAGGAGGTAATCACATACATCGGGCTTGTTCTTCTTGGGACGCTCTTTATTTATGTGACATTCAACGATGCCTTAAGACTTTGGATCCCGGAGATGGGACTTTGATGCCAATTAGCGTTAACCGGAAAAGGATTTCCCTGTACGGCTTATTATGGATGACACAGTAGACAACCCTTTCAGTGTCAGTGTCGTCATGCCGGCATATAATGCTCAAGAGCATATTCGCCGCGCTATCGACAGTGTTCTTGGCCAGACGAAAACGGTAGATGCGATCATCGTTGTTGACGACGGTTCTACTGACAGGACGGCGGAAATAGTATCTTCGTACGGTTCAAAGGTTCAGTTGATACGACAGCAAAACGCAGGTCCGGCGGCGGCGCGTAACGCGGGCATAAAAGCTGCGAGGTCCGAATGGATCGCGTTTCTCGATGCGGATGACGAGTGGCTTGCGGAGAAGATCGAAAGGCAATCGTCGCTGCTTATGCGGAACCGGCAGTTGGTATGGTCTTCGTCGAATTTTATCTACTGCAAGTGCGATGAGGACCATCGCTATGACAGGCACACGTTGGAAGAAGCGGAAAAACTTCTCGGGGGCAAGGAGTATTTCGATGATTATTTTTCCGCTTTTGCTGACGATATCGCTGGCTATACGGGTGTGATGATGGTCCGCAAAGACGTTCTTGAAGAGGTCGGACTTTTTCCGACAGATATGACTTCGTCCGAGGATACCGATACATGGTGGCGTATAGCTTATGAGTATCCTAATATCGGTCATGTCGTAGAGCCTTTGACGGTCTATCATATTCAGGTCGAAAACAGTATAACGGCCGGGCATCTGGACGCGAAGATAATCGACGATCTTGTCACCCGGCACCTTGCGATAGCCGAAAGCAAGGGACATAGCGACAGGTTTTTGCCCTGCGCGAGTAAAATGATCCGGTACCGTATACGTTTTTTGCAGCATCAAGAACGCCTTGAGGATATCCGGATGCTTGTTGAAAAGTTCGGTGCGATGCTGCCGCTTCGGTTCAAGCTGGAAATGCGTGTTCGTTTTTCGTGTCCGAAAGCGGGACCTGCAATACTTGGAGTTATTTCGGTCATAAAGAAAACATATCGTTGTGTTTGCAAACTCTGGAAAAGATGAATAGCGACAAATGATAAAACGTATCGAAAAAAAAGTCCGACAAATTATGAACAGAGTTCCTGTTCCGTGGGCAATGCTTGGGTCCTTCAGTTGTATGATCGCCCGAAAGTTTCCGATGAAATCGCCTCCGTTACTTGTCTTGTCAATGCCAAGGAGCGGATCGAGTTGGATTGGCAGTGTACTCGGAAGCTCAAAGTCCGCTGCTTACCTTCATGAACCCATAACCCAGTCCTATCTCCGTCATGTCGGTGTCAGGAGTTTAACTACCTTTGAAGTATTACCCGAGGATCCTCCACAGGTTTATGAATTGGCTACAGATAACACTTTTGCCGGCATACCAGCTTTTCCGAAACGGATCACAAGAAAGCGTTCACAGTGGAAACTTAAAGACCGAAAGCAAAAGAGGTTAGTAGTAAAGGAAGTAAATCCACTTGCAGTCAAATGGTTCATAGACAAATACAAGCCCCGCATCATATATATTATTCGCCATCCGGCAGCAGTAGCAAACAGTTTCTCTGCTCTTGGCTGGATGGGGAGCAGATATTTCAAAATTATGTTTTCTGAACGAACCCGTCAAAACATGAAGTTTAAGTATGACAAATTCGACACTTCTTTCTGGTCAAGCTTCGGGGCGGTACAGTCGGTTGTAACAAATATGTCTGTGGAAGTTTTGAAGGACCATGGGGACTATAAAATCATAAAATACGAAGATGTCTGCTCTAATCCACTCGAAACATTTCGGCAATTGTATCGTTTTGCCGAACTTGAATGGGACAGCGATGTAGAAGAACTTATTGTTTCTCAAAGCACCTCTGAAGAGTCAAGTGTGACAGGTGAATACGGTGAGAAGAGAAACAGCGGTTCCATCGTCAATAAATGGAAAAAAGAGATGGGCCAAAATGAAATAGATGAACTTAGAGCTGCGTACACGGCTTGCGACCCGTCATATTATAATGCCGACCAGTGGTAAGGCTTACAAAATGAAAAAAGAAGATTATGAGGAAGCTCTGAATTCCGCATGACAACAGACAACAACAATCTGTTCAGCATGAGTGTGGTTATTCCGGTTTACAATGGGGCCGGGCATGTGGGGCGTGCTATCGAGAGTGTTCTCAAGCAGAAGCTGGGAGCCGATGAGATCATTGTAGTTGACGACGGTTCTACTGACAATACCGCTGAGATAGTTGCATCCTACGGTGCAAAGGTTCGCCTGATACAACAGGAAAATGGCGGTGTAAGTTCGGCTCGCAATGCGGGTATAAACGCAGCGAGGTCCGAATGGATCGCTTTTCTTGACAGCGACGATGAATGGGCGGAGAGTTATCTTGAAAAACAGATTGCCCTTCTTAAGCAAAACCCTGAATTGGTCTGGACGGCAGCCAATTTTACATTGTGCTACTGCGGTCAGGACAGGTGCAAAGATAATCTTGACGCTGAAAAGGGGATGCTATTGCTTGACGGGAGGGGCTACTTTGATGATTACTTCAAGGCGTTTGTTCAGGACGCTGCCGGCTGGACGGGTACTATGGTGGTTAAGAAAGATGCTCTTGAACAGGCCGGTTTGTTCAGTACAGAGCTTGTTTGCGGTGAGGACCTTGATATGTGGTGGCGAATTGCATGGCGGCATCCTGAGATAGGGTATAACAATGAATCGCTGGCGATCTATCATTTTCAGGTTGAGCAAAGCGCAACGAAAAGACATCGCGATCCGCAGATGGTTTCCGATCTGGTCGCGAGGCATTTGCAATTGGCGAAAGATAATGATTATTTAGAACGATTCGTACCATGTGCCCAGCGTATGGTTCGCTTTTATATTCACAAGTATTTATTTGACGAACGTATCTTTGCTGTTGGCGATATTGTAAAGCGTTTCAGCGATATACTTCCGTTTTATTACACGGCTATTCTGCGGATATTAACGATCTGGCCGGGACTTACGTTAAAGCTGATGCCGATGTTGTCCGGGTTTAATCGGCTGTTCCGAATTAAAATATGAAGACTTATTTAGGGTAAGCGATAGAGTGATGCAAACAGAGAAGAACAATAAAGATCTTACGATAACGGTCATAATACCGGCTTATAATATCAGCGAGTACATTGGGCGTGCGATAGAATCCGTCCTTGCGCAAACGAGGGCTGCTGACGAGATCATCATTGTAGACGACGGTTCGACAGATGACACTGCTGAAAAGATAAAGTCTTTCGGTGATAAGATCACTTACATTTTTCAGGAGAATAAGGGTCTTAGCGGGGCAAGGAATACGGGGATAAAGGCCGCATCTTCTGCGTGGATAGCTCTTCTCGACGGTGACGATGAGTGGTTGCCGGAATATCTCGAAAAACAGACTGAACTGATCAGCAGGAACCCGGAGTTGGTTTGGTCTGCCGGTAATTATCTCCGATGTCTATGCGACGAAAAACGGCAGGGCGCAAGTATAGCCATTGCAAAAGTAAAAAAACTTCTTGATGGAAAGGATTATTTTAGCAATTACTTTTACGCCTTAAGGAACGGTGCAGGAGGCAGTGCCAATACGATGATGATCCGGCGCGAGGTGTTTGAACGAGTTGGAATGTTTGCCGAGAACCAAGCTTTTGCGGAAGACCTTGATATGTGGTGGCGAATTACATATTACTGGCCCAATGTTGGATTTGTCATAGAGCCGTTGTCGATCTATCATATGGCAAGGGCCGGGGCACTTAGCCAATCGTCGGGCAGTTCAAATATAGTGATATTAGGCGAACTTATTGAGAAACATCGGAAACTTGCTTGTGAACACGGCCAGAGTGAGCAATTTGACCTGCTTGCTTCCAGGATGGTGACCTCGTGGATAAGATCGTTGCTTTTTCAGAATAACCCAAAGCTTATAAGGGAGTTTATGGGGAAATTTAACGATCTGCTTTCATTGCGTTTCAAAGCTATAATTCGTTTGTTGATCATTTGTCCCGGAACTACCGCTGTGGTTTGTCATGCAATTTCAAGGATAGTGAGAACTCTGAACCTGAGAAAGAAAGTATTTCGTCAACCCAGAAAACAGGAACAATGATAGGTCGGGATAAAAATGACGTATCGTAACGATATTAAAATGAATATAATTTTCATGGCCAATATTTCCTATCCAAAGGGTATGGCCAGTACAAGGCGCGTGCAAAACCTCATCGATCATTTCCGCGGCAAGGACGATGTTCATCAAACGGTTCTTGTACTCAGGCAGGGTCGTGTCAAATTAGCTGAAAATAAACTCTGCGGATGTCATAAGGGTGTGGAATATGTAACTATCGGGGGCGACATAAAGCCGGATATAACGGTTCTCTGGAAGGGCGTTAAGTATTTTGTTGACGGACTGAAGTATCTCAAAGCCAACCTCAAAAAGCAGTGCACAAATATTATTTACGTTTACGGGTATCCTACTTTTGACAATGTACCTTTGCTGATGTTTGCCAAGGCTTTGGGGTACAGAATCGTTTTCGATATTGTGGAAGATGCCGAGTTTATGGGGTCTGCTCCTGATATTCTTGCCCGGCTTAAGAGGCGTTCAGGTATTTTCTTTTACAATAGGATCGGATCATTTGCAGATGCGGTTCTGGTGATATCGAAACATCTGTACGAAAAAACCGTCGCGGTCGTCAAGGGGAAATTGCCGGTTATGCTGTATCCGATCTCAGTGAACTTTGAAAATTTTAATTATCCCGGCGAAGAATTGCACCGGCCTGTGCGGGTCTTTTATGGAGGGACATTCGGCACGAAGGACGGTGTGGAAAACCTTATAGAGGCGTTTGAAGGTGTGTGTGCGAAACATGGCGAGGTTGAACTGTTTCTGTCGGGCAAAGGCGCAAAGGACCGTATGGATGCGATTCTGGAACAGATAACAAATTCGCCTTATAAAGACAAGATTAAATGCACCGGGTATCTTGACGATGCGGAGTTCTATGAATTCATGAATGGTTGTGATATACTATGCATGACCAGGGTCGAGTCGCGGTTTGCCGATACGGGGTTTCCGTTTAAGCTTGGCGAATATCTTGCCGCAGGTAAGGCTGTGGTGGCTTCGGATGTAAGCGATGTGACGGATTATCTTGAGGACCGTGTCAATGCTGTTGTCGTTAAGCCGGGTTCGGTGAGTGATATTGCGGAGGGCATATCGTTTTTGATAGAAAATCCGGAAGCGGCCAGGGAGATGGGTGCAAGAGCGAAAGTGACGGCGCGTGAGAATTTCGATTCTACGGTATCAGGCGAAAAAATATACGAATTGCTTAGAGAACTTTGATGTCGATAACAGAAAACAAATACAGTGTGAGTGTTGTTATCCCCGCATATAATATCGGAGATTTCATTGCGAGGGCAATCAATAGTGTTCTCGCTCAGACACATCCGCCCGACGAGATCATTGTAGTCGATGACGGTTCGACGGATAACACAGGTGAGGTGGTCAAGGGCTTCGGTGAGAAGGTAATATATATACATCAGCAAAACGGCGGGTTAAGTGCCGCCCGTAATACGGCAATGAGGGCATCGACATGTAAGTGGATATCGTTTCTTGACGGTGACGACGAATGGCTGGAGGGGTATCTTGAGGCACAGATCGGACTGCTGAGAAGAAATCCGGACCTGATGTGGAGCACGGGAAACTATCTGCGTTGCTTATGCGACGAGGACCGACGCCAAGTTGTCGTGGATACCGCCACTGTCAAACAGATACTTGGCGGAAAGGATTATTTTGACGACTATTTGTATGCGTTTCGAAGAGGCGTTGGCGGCTGTGTCAATACCATGATCGTACGGGCAGATGTTTTTGAACAAACGGGTTTGTTTTTAGAGGGGCTTAAACGGGCAGAAGATCTGGATATGTGGCTGAGGATATGCTGTCACCACCCTCAGATAGGTTTCGTAGTCGAACCTTTGTCGGTCTATCATCTTGTACGCGAAGACTGCCTTTCACAGCAGTACACACCTGTCGGGCTATACTGTGACCTTATCGACAGGCGGCTTGAATATGCAAAAAAACACGAAAGGCTTGACAAGTTTGCACCTGTAGCATCATGGATGCTACAGAGATGGATGCGGAGTTTTCTGTTTGACGCAAGAGGTGAAGATGTCCGCATTATGCTCCAGAAGTTTGGCGATATAATCCCGTCATGGTATAAAATACTCATGCTAACTGTGACCGTTTTCCCGAAAGCAACCGCCACAGGCTGTCACCTGATCTCGAAAGTGGTCCGCGCATTGCGGTTACGAAAACGACTCACAAGAAAACCAAAATGACGGACCGCGAATAGAACGATGTAAAAGCTATGCCTGTTTTTCATTTAGCTGTTTGAAAGCTTCCTTGTACCGGTCGATGATCTTTGCGATGTCGTGTTTTCCCTCGACGTATTTTCTGCCGTTTGCGCCGAGTTCGGAGTATCGCCGATCCGTTAGAAGTTCGTTGAGAAGTTTGGTGAGTTTTTCTCCATCGCCATCTGCGCACATGCCGCAATTAAACTTATCCATAAAACTGTCAGGGTTGACGTTATAAGACAATATTGCTGTTTGGGCTTTACATGCCTGTATGAATGTGTTCGGGAAACCTTCCGAATCACTGGTATTGACGAGAACTTTGGCCCGCTGGAAAAACGCATCAATTTCGTGAAAAGGTACGCGCTGATGGAACTGAAGATTTTTGACATTTTTTGCGTGCTGGCAAAGCTGGTTGTAATTATCGTCTCCGGTTGCTCTCTGGCATATCATTACGAATTTTTCGTCCGGCATTTGTCTGGCCAGATCGATAAACAACTGAGGCTGTTTGACTTGTGCGCTGCGTCCGACCCATAGAATGCTATCGCGCGATCCTGTGGTATCCGGCGGTAATCTGTGGCCGTTGGGTATGACCTGTGCCTGGACGGCTACTGTCTGGTTAAGGCTGTCTTTGTCGTTTGTGTTCTGTACGGTTACGAATTTCGCCTTTTGCAATGACCAGTTGAAGAGTTTTCCAAGGATCTTGTGCTGATTGGCGTATGTTCCGTCGCATTCGCGTGAACTTGCTGCGCGATAAGCAAATATTCTCTTGTGGATCTCGCAGAACAAAACTGCCAACGGCACTCCGGGCGAGGCGGTTTTGAGCATGTAGATATCGGCGTTGGCTTTTCTCATTGCTTGCCATACCTTGATCGCGCCGGCTAACGGCCCTTCCTTAAAGCTGAGGCTCTTTAGTAATCTTACCCCTTCAATTTCGCATTCGTCGGCTTGGGCGTAATCGGCTACTATGAAGCTGACGTTGAAACCGGGATCCTTTGCCAGTTCGGTGCCCAGCATATACAGGTCAACCTCGGCGCCTCCAAAGACAGCATCGATCGAATGGTCAAATAAGGGGTACGACTTCGGCGAAACAAAACACACATTCGTTTTTTTACGGTTTTCCATGGGTTTCATTTGGTTTTTTTCTTTCTGGCGACAATCAGCAAGTTATAGCTGACAGATCGTAAGAGTTTTCTTTTTGTAAAGTATCCCTCGAATTTTTTTAGCCACTTCCATGGCAGAAGAGTATAATTTGACCTGCCCGGCAGCAGGCCCATGCCCCAAAAGTCGGCGATTTCCAGATCACTGTCTTCAAAGAGTCGTTTTACATCGCCGAGCGACATTGTTCGAATCGTAAGGTGGCCCGTTTTTAATATCTTCTCCAGCCCTGATCTGTCGATGATCCGGGCGAGCAATCCCATGAATGACCATGTGTTCAAATGCACATCAAATATAAACAGTCCGTCGTCCTTAAGATATTTTGGCAGTTTGGCGACAACTGAGGTTCGCAGGTCCTGCTCGGCATTTTTAAAGAATCTAAATGCTGTTATCACATCAAACCGTTTGTCTTTTATTTGCTCATCGACAGTTTCGGCTGTGATGTCAGTTACTATGAATTTTGCTCTTTGGCACTTGCTTTCGGCAACGGTTACCATTGCTTTGGAGACGTCTACTCCGATACATTCGGCGAATTTGTTTTCCAGATACTGTGTCCATCTGCCGCTGCCGCAAGCAAAATCCATGACCGATCTATCTGTCGAGCCGGTTTCTTTGAACAACTCGTCCAGCATCTCTTTTTCAAGTTCGTATATCAATCGAATATGCTTTGAAGCCGTAATCTCCTCGTACTCGGCAGCACTGGATTGGAATACGTTACGGTAATCTATTTTATTTGCCATAATATCACAGAAAAGTATAAAGTAACTTTAAGGTCATTGCCTTCAACAGCCCTTTTCGATATTTCTCAGACACATGCTCCTTGCGGTGCAGCGACTGCATACTCTGCAAAAGCGTTTGGTCCATCGGTTTTCCATATCCTTCAATAAACCTCTCTGCCGCTTTTTTGATCAGTGGCCACCGCCTTATCGCAAACATCGGATGTTCCAAAATTGTAAACACCTTCAGGGTGTCTATGAATCTTGCAAGGTCATAATAAAACGGCGCATAATATTCTATCTTCTGGAAATCAAAAAGATACACTTTATTTTTTGTATCGACCATAACATTCGAGAAGGTGAAATCTTTAAAGATGATCTGGTAGCATTCGGCGTCAAATTTACTAAGAATTTCCTTTAGACGTTTACCATTTTTTCCAGCGATCAACTGTGCAATAGGTGGATGGTTTTGAATGTCCATTCTGTGGTCAACGATCTCCTCTGTCATCATCTCATGGTATTGCCGCAAACACCGGCCTGTCCGGTTATAAATATCAAGAGCTTTTTCGGATTGCATTGGCAGGACGTTTTTTAATTCGATGGCTTCTGTAATGTACTCCATGATATAGAAGCTTTCATCGTCACTTAGAAAGTACAGTTTCGGCACATGGAATTCAGCGGTTTCTTTGTGTCTGGACCATATATCAAAAATTCGTTGGTGATTGTCGTATTCCGTTCTAATGCTGCCGTTCTTATTCTCTTTGAGGACATACTTTTGCCTGCCGGTGAGGAGATAAATATTAGAAAGGCTTGTCTCCTTCAGGAGTTCGGCATGTTCTATATCATCGGCCAACCGCTGCCGGATAGCATCAAGTTGTTGAGTCTGGATCATTTTATTTGCTCTATAACCTGTCTGTAACATTCAAGATACTTCTGTGCAATGTTGTCCCAACTGAATCTGTCCACTCGCTGTCTGGCTTTGTCGGCAAGATCATTTCTTAGCTGGTCCGAAGCGACAAGTTTCATGACATTTTCCCTTATCGCATCAATGTCGGTAGGTTCTACGAGTATTCCCGAATCACCGACAACTTCGGGGCATCCTCCGGCGGTGCTTGTGATTATGGCCATTTTTGCGCTCATTGCTTCTAAAAGTACGGTCGGGAAATTTTCGGCTTCGGATGGGAATACAAATATCGAACTTTGTTCATAAAGCTCTCTGAACCGACGGTCACTTTGATCGAGCCAGCCCCAGAATTTTACAGGCGTTTTGGAAGTTTGTGCCAATCTTTTTAGTTCGTCAAGATAAGGGCCCTGTCCGATCACGTTGATCTGCCAGTCAAGCTCGATGTCTTTTAAGGCCTGTATTACATATTGGAAGCCCTTTCGTGGTAGGAGCCTGCTGCACATAAGTATGCTTTTTTTCTTTTCCGTTGTTTTGAAACTTGACGGGTATATTCCGTTAGGTACTATCTCGACATGGAGGCCCGGGCAGTTGCTCACAATTAGTTCCTGCAGAGACCTGCTTGGCGAGACTAAAAGATCGCTGCTTTTTGCCAGAAATTTCCACAACGGAAGTATCAGTTTATGCTGGAAACCAAATCGATCCGGATTGTAGCCAGGTACATCACTGCCGTGACAGGTGACGATGAAAGGTATTTTGCAAAGTTTACTTATCGGCCATGCCAATGTGGCGCCAGGAACTATAAAGTGGCAATGTATACAATCGTATTTTTCGCGTCGTGCAAGTTGCAGAGTTTTGAAAAAAGCTCCCGGCAGATATGTCGCCATCTCGTGGGTGTAGCAGATATTTGGACGTTTTCGGATCGCCGGTGTTCGATAGATATTAAAGCCATCGGACTTTTCAAGTGGCGGCAAGTTGCCGAAGTGCATGGTTACTACATCTACATGATGGCCCATGCTCACAAGCTGTTTGCATAATTCAAATGTGACAGGCGCAGCTCCTCCTCCTACGGGCGGGAACTCATGATTGAGCATAAGTATCTTCATGTTGCTTGCGCCTTAATTGCCGGAGTTATTTTTAAGTTCGAAAAGCACATGCGTTCCGAAATTATGCACAAACGTGTAGTTGCTCATAGCAAACTCACGCAGCGGAAGCATAGCTTCGTGCCGCTGCCGTTCCGTAACAGCCATTTCTCGTGCTTTGCTTTTTTCGACCGCACCACCTTTTCGCTTTGGATTTGTAAGCAACCAATAGGTGAATTCTTCAATCTGTTTCATCATTTCATTGCCATAGCGTTGTTCGTCATTTACGGTCATTGGTTTAGTAGCGTCCAGTCCCTGCTGCGTATGGTAGCGAAGATGAAAGGTTTTGTTTTTTCCTTCGGTCCACCGCGGCCAAAGGTCAAAAACCGGATGGTCATAATAAGGGAAATGTACCTTCTGCGAATCGACTATGTACCTTGGTTTGTTCTCCTTAAGCGAGTTGACAAGGCTATGTATTTTCCATGCCAGAGTCTTCGGTGGGATAGCGTGCATGTTCGCTTCCGCCGGATGTCTTGCCGGGCATAGCCGCTGAGCCTGGATATATATTCCCGGAACCCATCCCCATACATACAGGCCATCGTCTTTGTTTGAATGTTCACGAATGTATCTGCCTGTTTGTTTCCATGCTGATATGGTACCTGATCTGTTTGCTTGTGCCTGATCTATTCTTCTGCCGAAGTAGGCCATGTTGCCTTCGTTGAGATCCGAAAACATCCACCCGCAGAGCACTACGGCTATCAGGGCCAGAACAAATTTAAGTTTTGCGGTTTTCAGGAACCAGCACGCTACTGCCATCAAGGCAAGCGGTATCATATAAATACCGACCTTGCCCCAATAGTCGGCCAACGATCGCAACGCAAAATAAGGAAATCCATCTGACGGAATGACCGATCTAAGGAAGATGTCCACAAATATCCATCCTGCCAATATCCAGACGAGTCCCCATCTCTGTTTGCCGCATCGATAGATCGCGTATGCCGCTAACATTGCAGCGGAGGCATTGAGCGGCAGAAAGTACTGCACATAGCTTCGCGGTGATACCCAGATGAATGCCATGTCGAGTATCCACCACAAGGCAAGGAGCAGCACAAAATGTTCGCCGGCTTTGCTGGAAGTATTTATGGTTGTTTCACATTCAGCCTTTATATTATTGTCGATAGTTGCATCGCTTTTGCCGGTCCTTGACTTTATTTGCTGCCAAAGCCCGGCTATGACGGTAACTTTGCGCCAGCCAATAGCTACCAATGAAAGGCCTATCGGGATCACAAATGAACGGTAATATCCGAATACATCCGCAAACTGCGTCTGAAAAACCGATGCTTCCTTACTGCCTGCGACATAACCGGTTGATGCGCTCGCCTCTTTGATCGCGGCGTGTATTATGCCCTGAACTGTCCAGTTTAACCTCATTAATGTTCCGGTAGGCCAGAAATGGTAGAAATACGATTCCAACTCGCCTTTAAGAGCAAAGTAAATTACCCATGGAACAAACATAGCTGCAAGCACAATTGCTCCACCGATCCAGAACCGCCGCCTTAC
>DRGS01000118.1 GCA_011053245.1 Phycisphaerales bacterium | reverse complement strand
GTAGAGCATTATAAAGACGCGGTATATGTCCCCGTTCAGGCCGTACTGCGTGTAAAGGGCGAGGCGACTGTCTATGTGGTAAAGGGCAAAGGGTACAAACCTCGCACGGTCGAGACCGGCCTCGACAACAACCGGATGATACGAATAATCAGCGGTTTGGAAGAGGGCGAAAAAGTTTTGCTGACCCCTCCATTAGGCGCAGCCTCTGCCGAGCAGTTTAAGCCGATAGAAGATGAAGACATCCCTCTCAAAAGAGTGATCATACCCGAAAAAAAATCCGCCCCACCGGCAAGCGGTCAAGGACAGCCTACCCCCGAACAGATACAGAAGATGCGCAAACAATATGAAAACCTCTCGGACGAGGAAAAAAAGAAATTGAGAGAAAAGATGGGACAACAAGGGGGCCAGCGGCAAGGAGGGCAGCGGCAAAGGGGAGGACGGCGTAATGATTGATGCCTCGCCGCAAAATGATAACGACACGACCATCATCCTTGAAGATGTTCGCAAGACCTATCAGATGGGCCGAAACGAAGTCCACGCCCTTGCAGGAGTCAGCATTTCTTTCAAACGCGGCAGTTTCTGGGCCATCATGGGGCCGAGCGGTTCCGGCAAGAGTACGATGATGAATATCCTCGGTTGTCTCGACCACTTAACGTCCGGTCGTTATACCCTTGAAGGGCATGATGTCAGTACGCTTAACGATGACGCTCTCAGTGAGCTTAGGCTAAGGCATCTCGGATTTGTGTTTCAAAGTTTCAATCTGATACCGCAGTTGACCGTACAGGGCAATATCGAGTTGCCGCTGTATTATCTCGGTTGGGAAGCTCACGAAAGCGCCGCACGCGCTAAGGAACTTGGCCTGCTGGTCGGTCTTGAGGGCAGACTGGATCACCGCCCTACCGAACTTTCCGGCGGGCAGATGCAGCGAGTAGCGATAGCGCGGGCACTTGCAAACGACCCTGCGATCATCTTCGCCGACGAGCCTACGGGCAATCTCGACAGCGCAACGGGCGAGCAGATACTCGACCTGCTTAGTGACCTTAACGATAAGGGCAAGACGATCATAATGGTAACGCACGAGCAAAATGTCGCCGCTCACGCCCATCACCGGCTGCACATGTTAGACGGTAAAATAGAAAAGATCGAAGGGGCCATCTGATGCGAAAGATAAAAGTATTACGCAATATCGCTCTCGGCATCGAAAACCTGCTGCTGCATAAGCTGCGATCTTTCCTGACAATGCTCGGCGTAGTTTTCGGAGTAGGGTCGGTAGTAGCAATGCTCTCTGTCGGTGAAGGGGCGAGCAAGGAATCCCTTGAACAGATACGTAAACTCGGAAGCGACAATATCATCATTACCTCCGTCCAAGCCGCGGAAGACGAGGCGACGAGTACGAGCCACTCGCATATGAGCATTTACGGATTGACGTACAAAGACCACTTGCAATTGTCTGAGACTTTTGACAGTATCGGGAAAACGGCTCCGGTTAAGATAATTCGTAAAGAAGGGCGCCTCGGCGGGCGTGCTATGGAGCTTCGGGTTGTCGGTACGACTCTTGAGTGGTTTGAACTCATACAAAGAGATATGGTTACCGGGCGCAGCCTGTCTGATTCCGACCAGATTCAAAATGCCGCAGTAGCGGTGCTCACCGAATTCGGGGCGCGCAAACTTTTGGCGACGAAGAATACGATAGGCCAGTCGATCCGCCTCGGCGGTGACTATTTCGAGGTGGTCGGCATTGTCAAGAGCGAAAGCGGCGAGGCCGGCGGAATGTCGCTTCCCGACCAGGAAGTCGATGCGTATATCCCGCTTAAAGTGGCACGAAAATACTTTGGCGATGTCTTCACGAAGAGGACGGCAGGCGGTCGGACACGTGAAAAAGTCGAACTGCACCAGATCATCGCACAGGTTGACTCTACGGAAAACGTCGAACCGACCGCCAAAGCGATAGAACAGATGCTAAGACGCTTTCACAAAAATAAAGACTACACGATCCATGTTCCGTTGGCCCTGCGACGGCACGCCGAAGCAACTAAAAGAAGATTCAACATCGTTCTGGGTTCCATCGCCGGTATCAGCCTGCTCGTAGGCGGCATCGGCATCATGAATATCATGTTGGCTTCGGTGACCGAACGAACGCGTGAGATCGGTATCCGTCGTGCCGTCGGAGCCAAAAGAAGCCAGATCGTCGTTCAGTTTCTCATAGAAACCGTCGTTCTGTCATCGGTCGGCGGAATAGTCGGATTAGGGGTTGGAGTTACCCTGCCGTTCCTGATAACATACTTTACCGACATGCCAACCGTCGTGACATTGGCCAGTATCCTGCTGCCGCTGTTTATCAGCGGCGCCATCGGGATCGTGTTCGGCTTGTATCCGGCGGTAAGAGCGGCAAATGTTGACCCCATCGTGGCATTACGACACGAATAGCGATACCGCTATTAAAAGGCGTTGGCCTGGTCGAGTATCAGATCCTTAACTCTTCTGCTTGGCAGGTTCAGAGCGCCGTATGCAGTGGCGGCATTAGTTCTAAGCCGGGCATCGGTCCGGTCAGAACTTATGAGAGCATAAATTGCATCTATCTGATCGGCAGCGAGAAGATTTGCGTTTCGTTTGGCTGATATCGCCAGCGACTGGAACGCTATATTTCGAATGTCAGAAGAATTATCCTCATTAAGTGCCATCGCGGCGATAGCGTGCTGGGCGTCCGGGCTTTGCAGATGGGCCAGTGTCTGACCGGAAAGGACCTGCATTTGCGTCCGAGAATCGGACGTCGCCTGGATAAGTGCGTTACGAGCCTGTGAGAGGTCAACAACATTGTTCCTTGTAACGGCAAGATTTAGCATTGTGCCTATCGCGCGAAGTGCGTAGGGATCGGCAATATCCGCGGTGAGGTCATCGTTGTCGGTTTCGGTGATAGCGGCGGCGAGATTTTCGACGATAAGATCGCTTCCGGTAAAGTCGATAGTCGGCCCGGCTAAACCAAGTGCAATTGCGGCACTATAGCGT
>DRGS01000117.1 GCA_011053245.1 Phycisphaerales bacterium | reverse complement strand
GGATATCGTGTGCAACTTTATCGTCGGCAGAACTCGCACTATCGAGCAACTTATGAAAGAGGACGGATTCGACGCGGTCTATATCGGTGTCGGTGCCGGCTTGCCGCGATTTATGAACATGGAAGGCGAGCAGCTTGTAGGCGTGTACAGTGCAAACGAATATCTTACAAGAGCGAATCTGATGAAGGCGTATCAGTTCGGCAAAGGAGCCGATACCCCTATCGCAATAAGCAAAAAAGTAGCGGTACTCGGCGGTGGTAATGTGGCGATGGATTCGGCAAGGACCGCAATCCGTCTCGGTGCCGAAAAAGTTTACCTGGTATACCGGCGCAGTGAGAAGGAAATGCCGGCAAGGATCGAAGAAGTTCACCACGCAAAAGAAGAGGGCATCGATTTCCGCGTCCTGGAGAGTCCCAAACGTGTCATTGACGATGGCAATGGTTATGTAAAAGCACTTGAGTGCCTCAAGTACGAGCTTGGCGAGCCGGATGAATCTGGTAGACGCAGACCCGTTCCTATCGAAGGAAGTGAGTTCACGCTGGATGTCGACACCGTGATCGTCGCGATCGGCAACAACGCCAACCCTCTGATCGAACAGACAACGCCGGGGCTGGAATTTAATAAATGGGGAAATATTGTAGTCGATGAAAATACCATGCAGACCTCAATTCCCGGTGTGTATGCCGGCGGAGACATCGTCTCCGGAGCCGCTACCGTTATCCTTGCAATGGGCCAGGGCCGGATCGCCGCATGCGCTATACATGAATATTTGACGGGACAAACATCATAAGGAAAAGATCTATGACAAAATGGGAAAGCAAGATCAAAGATAAAAAAATAGTCGTTGGTGTTCTGGGACTCGGCTATGTCGGATTACCTCTTGTAAGAGAGTTTGCTTCAGCCGGTTTGAAGGTGGTTGGTTTTGACATCGACAACAAGAAAGTTGAAATTCTCAATTCAGGCAGAAGCATCATCAAGCATATTCCGCATGCGCAGGTCAGAAAAATGGTAAAAGCGGGCTTATTTGTCGCTACGACCAATATGGCACGGCTCAAAAAAGTAGACGCTGTTTTGGTTTGTGTGCCCACACCGCTGACACAAAATCGTGAGCCGGACATGCAGTTTATCGTAAATAGCAGCAAAACTATTGCTAAATACCTGCAGAAAGGTCAATTGATCGTTTTCGAGAGCACGACTTACCCTGGAACTACTCGTGAACTTGTAGCACCGATACTCCAGAGCAGCGGATTAAAAGCGGGCAAAGATTTCCACCTTGCATATTCTCCCGAACGTGAGGATCCGGGCAATAAAAACTTCACCACCAAAACTATCCCAAAGGTCGTTGGCGGCTTGACTGATAAATGCCGCACCATGGCCTGTAAGCTTTACGAAGCTGCTATCGATAAAACGGTTCCTGTATCCAACCTTGAAGCAGCCGAAGCATCCAAAATAATCGAGAACGTCTATCGCTGTGTAAACATAGCAATGGTCAATGAGTTGAAAATAGTTTTTGACAGAATGGGCATCGATGTCTGGGAAGTTATCAACGCAGCCAAGACCAAACCGTTCGGCTTCAACGCATTTTATCCCGGGCCTGGCCTCGGCGGCCATTGTATACCGATCGATCCGTTCTATTTGACATGGAAAGCACGCCAATACGGCATGCCGACACGCTTCATCGAATTAGCCGGCGAGATCAATACAAATATGCCGCACTATGTTATAACCAAAACGATGGAAGCACTGAATGAGCGAAGGAAAAGCTTAAAAGGATCAAAAGTACTTGTGCTCGGTCTGGCATACAAAAAAGATATCGATGACCTGCGAGAGTCGCCTTCAATAGAACTGATCGAACTGCTTACCGAAAAAGGTGCTAAGGTCGATTACAATGACCCATATATTCCTAAAACACATAAACAGCGTCAGCACAATTTAGGGATGACAAGCAAAAAACTGTCCGCAAAAATGCTGGCCAGCTACGATATAGTTCTGATCTCTACCGACCACAGCGATTATGATTACGACTGGATCGTTAAAAACGCCAAACTGGTGGTTGATACCCGAAACGCAACCGCATCAGTCACCACAGGCCGACAAAAAATTGTAAAAGCATAAAAAGCGAAATAACCCAGCCCTTTTTTTGTGGTTGGATACTAATGCGGGCGACCAGAATCGAACTGGCGTATCCAGCTTGGGAAGCTGGTGTTCTACCACTGAACTACGCCCGCGGAAACAACGTAACCTCTTGATTGACAAGTATATACCATAGATCCATGCATCTGTCAAGCGTAATATATGTTCAGGGATTCCGGCGGTATAACAGTTTAGTCTTTGGAAGTTCCCTTTTCGGCGGCGATCTGTCGCAGTTTTAGTATGTCGAGCTTTCCGGTGCCGAGCATGGGCATCGTATCTATTTTTATGTAATTTTCTTTTCTGGGTTTAAAGATATTGGGCAGGTCGCTTTGGGATATGATCTGGTGGAGTTTTTCGGGAGTTGCGGCGTTTTCCGTATAGAGGACGATAAGCTGTTCGCCTTTTTTGGGGTCCGGTGCGCCGGTTACGGCTACGACCTGCTCGCTGGTTTCGAGAGCGTGGAGAAGGACATGCTCTATTGCGCCGTGCGGGACCATTTCACCGGCTATCTTGCTGAACCTTGAGAGGCGGTCGGTGATGGTGATAAAATCCTCCTCGTCGAGCTTGGCGATGTCGCCGGTATCGTACCAACCGTCGCGAATGACTTTTTGCGTTTCCTCTTCATTATTAAGGTAGCCGAGCATCAGGTTCGGGCCTTTGACCATTAACAGGCCGGGCGTGCCGGGCGGAAGGATGTCACCGGTTTCTATGTCGACGACTTTTACGGCTATGCCCGGAAGCGGGTGGCCGATGGTTCCGGGCTTGTTGCCTATATGGCAGATGTCGGCAACGGTAACGTCAGGGACATTCAACGATGTTACCGGTGACAGTTCGGTCGTGCCGTAACCTTCCAGCGGTCTTATGCCGAACTTTGCCTCGAATGAATCGGCGAGACGCTGTTTAAGTTTTTCGGCTCCGGCGACGGCAAGGCGCAGCGTAGCGAAATCGCCGGGCTCTGCGCGTCTTAAGTAACTCAACAGGAATGTCGGCGGTGCGAAAAGAATCGTTGAGCGGTTTTCACGAGCGCCCTTGCCGACAAGTTTGCCGTCAAGCGGGTTCGGTACGAAATGGGCGGAGATGCCGCTTAACATCGGCATCCACAGTGCCGCAGTGTAACCCAATGAATGGAAAAACGGCGGCAGCGAACACTGGTGGTCGTCCGGCGTTAAGTGAATGACCATGCGAACGGCTTCAATGTTGGAGATGATGTTATGATGGCTGAGCATTATGCCCTTTGGGTGGCCGCTGCTTCCGGAAGAGAAGATAACGGTTACGAGATCGTCGGGGGAGAATTTACGTGCTTTTGCAAGGCGGCGGGCAGGCGTCAAACGCGCCTTAAGATAGGCAATGGCTTTTGCCGGCGAGGTGATGCGATCGGTGATGTCCTCAATGAAAATAACATCGGGCAGTTCGCCGGCGATGCCGAGTTTTTCGAGAAAGGTGCGCGAAGATATGACGGTTTTAATTTCGCATTGCTCGATGGCGAAAGCCCTGGCTTGCGGTGAAACGGTGTAATTGAGATTGACCACTACGCGGTCGTTAATCGTTATCGCCATGTTGCATAGGGCACCTGCGACAGATGCAGGCAGCAGCAGTCCAACCTTTTCTTTTTGACGGGTAAGCTTATTTATCTCATCGCCAATGGCAATGGCGGAGGTGAGTGCATGGCCGTATGAAAGCCTTTTGCCGGTGGGATCGGAGATGGCGTGTTTTTTCCAGTGCTTGCGGGCAACTTTTATAAACGTGTGACCCAGAGATATTCTGGCGGGCTTGAGTTCTTCGTAGTACTGACATGAAAGCTCATGAACCGCCAGTTTTACCTTGTCCGATTTGGAATCGGCGTCCATGGGCTCGCCAAAGTGGATCGAGACCGGGTAAGGGAATTTTTTCGGGGCGGTTTTTAATATCCCGCCATAATAGTAGCTGAGTATACAGCCCCATGCTCCGCCGATGTAGGTCGGGATAATAGGATGCTCGCTGCCCCTTACGATACGTTCGAATCCGCCCTTGAAGGCTCGCATCATGCCGTTGCGGGTGAGGGTACCTTCGGCGAATACGCAGACGAGGTATCCTTCGTCCAGGGCGGTGCGTGCCTGCTTTAGCGAAGATACGATCTGTTTGGGGGGATCGGTCGCTGAGATCGGTATGATCTGCATGAGCTTAAAGACCGGATGCAGCCATTTGTTGTTGTAAATGTCGCGGTCCATCATGAAGCGGACTCGCCTTTGCTGAGTTGCGGCTATCAGGACGGCGTCGGCCCACGAGACATGGTTGGAGACGAGCATCGCGCCGCCTTTGACCGGAATATTTTCGGGATTGACTACCTTTATGCGGTAGCAGAGGCGGGTAAGAACAATAACTATGAAACGTGTCAAAAAATCCGGCAGCAGCTTTATCGTTATTACTGTAAGAATAGCCATAATAACGCTGAGCAAACCGAACATCATTTGCGCCGAGAAAAACGGAAGCTGCGTCAGAATAAATACCAGCCCGCCGGCTATGAGAACGCCGACCCATCCCAAAAAGTTGGAGGCAGCAAGTATGCGACCCCTTTGATCGGGCGGGCTTTTAAACTGAATAAAAGCGTGGATCGGGACGATGAACAGGCAGCTACGCTATTGCATCGGTGTTCTGCATTGTTCTTGCCGTCGTCGGAGTGTCCACAAGTTTCGTCATCGGAAAAACCGCTCCTCGCGGCGTTAAGCAAAAGGCGTCGATACTTTTCGTGCGGGATATATGGCGAACCATGCAAAGCATCCGCGGTGACAAGGGGTTATTCTACGCGGTCCTTACCTCGGCGTATTTCATGCTGATCGGCGGTTTTATACAGGTTTCGTTGATCCCTTACGGTATGGAGGTGCTCGGGTTTTCGCAGATCCAGGGCGCAAGGCTCTTTGTCTATACGGCTATCGGG
>DRGS01000116.1 GCA_011053245.1 Phycisphaerales bacterium | reverse complement strand
GCGCTATGCTGCCTACGGTTACCCGAAACCCACTGTCGATCTTTTCTATCACCGGGACGTGTTTTTCGCTGCCAGCTTCTTCCTTAGACGCAACCAACCGATTCATCGGCTGACCGCAGCAGAGCATCTCGCCATCGCCGCCATCAAGCACCTCAGTGGTTATCCCGCATATCATACACCTGTAAATATCAAGTCGCTTAACCATTTCAAACCGCCTTTCTTACTATATGCTAAACCAATTCACTTACCGCCGCAAGCGCAGCGTCATAGTCAGGCTCGTCCGTAACTTCCGGGACCACCTGCGAATAGATTATCACGCCGTCTTTATCCAGCACATAGACCGCCCTTGCCAAAAGTCTCAACTCCTTTATAAGCAAACCGAACGCTTCACCGAATGCAGCGTTTCTGTGATCAGACAGCGTCACCACATTGTCGATTCCCGCCGCCCCGCACCATCTGCCTTGAGCAAACGGAAGATCCATACTGATAGTGAGCACCACAACATCGTCGCCCAGACGCCCGGCTTCTTCGTTGAATCGTCGCGTCTGAACGTCACACACCTGGGTATCAAGCGACGGCACCGACGATATCACACACACTTTGCCCCGAAATGATGACAGCTTAACCGGCGTAAGATCGTTACCCAACACCTCAAAATCCGCCGCTTCTTGCCCAACCACAGCCTCATTACCAACCAGCGTAAGCGGCCCGCCCTTAAATGTTATAACACCTGTTCGTTCACTCATTTTAACTGCCTTTCAATCTCAAAAGTTATCATCGTCATTTGAAGTCCCTTTCCTTCTCGGCATCACTTCCTGGGTGCCGAACGGCTACCAAAAGCTTCTCAAATTCTTTTATCCTATTAACCGGCTGTTTGCAAACATAATTTTCACATAAATACGCAGTCGCCTTATTATCGACAGTCTTTTGGTACTCGACGAACTTTACTATTGCTTCCAGTTCCTTACCTGCCTGCCCCTCCTCATGCAGTAAAACCACCGCGTTCGGCATATATTGTGCCCGAACCGTCCGGATCATCTCCTGGGTGTCATCTGCCCCTCGTTTGCCGGCGATCACGATCTCCTGCCTCGGCCCGATCCAGTATTGAACCGCTGCGACCATCTCCGTAAGTGACGTCGGATACCGCCCCAAATTTTCCGAAAACGCATTCAGCACCTTTACGCCCTCATCTGTGAACCTCTTATCCATCGTCATCTGCCCTAATCGCAAAAGCACTGTCGCCGCCACAGAATTGCCCGACGGAACTGCTCCGTCATATCCGGGCTTATCTCTGATCAGTAACTCTTCACCATCACTGCCCGTAAGAAAAAATCCCCCCTCCTCATCGGCGAACAAATCTATCATCTGCTCGGTAAGTTCCGTAGCTTCGACAAGCCGGGCAACTTCAAACGTCGCCTCATAAAGGTCAAGCAGCCCCTTTATCATATAGGCGTGATCGTCAAGAAAACCTTTCTCGACCGCTTTGCCCTTGCCGTAATACCGCATCAGCCGGCCGTTAACGCGCAGCTTGGTCAGTACAAAATCCGCCGCGTTATTGGCAGCGTTAATATACTTTTCCTCTCCCATCAGAGCGCCGCCGGCGGCAAGCGACGAGATCATCAATCCGTTCCAGCCGCTTATGATCTTATCGTCCCTGCCCGGTCTGATACGCTTTGCTCGATACTCAAACAGCTTTTGCTTCGACTCATCGATAACCTTTGCAAATTTCTCCGGCGTCATCTTAAACTTCTTTGCGACCTCCGCCGCCGATTTGGTAATATGAAGTATGCTGCTATTATGCTCAAAGTTGCCCTGCTTCGTGACGCCATAGTACTCGTTGAAAACTTTTGCAGTCTTGCTGCCCAGCACCTTTTCTATTTCCTCCGGCTTCCAGACATAGAACAAACCCTCCTCGCCCTGGCTATCGGCATCTTCGGCACTGTAAAAACCACCATCGGCACTTGTCATATCCCGCAGCACATAATCGAAAACTTCCTTTGCCGCCTTGGCGTACCGCGGTTTTTTCGTTATCCGGTACGCCTCGACATAGGCCCGCGATATAAGCGCCTGATCGTAGAGCATCTTCTCGAAATGCGGCACCAGCCATTGCCCGTCCGTCGAATAACGATGGAACCCGCCGCCCAGATGGTCATATATCCCGCCGTCCGCCATTTCGTTGAGCGTTTTTTCCACCATTTCGAGTGCCTTCTCGTCGCCGTTGCTGTACCAATACCCCAATAGCATAGTCAGCGTCATCGGCTGTGGAAACTTCGGTGCCGCTCCGAACCCGCCATAAGTAATGTCAAATATCCCCGCAAGAACTTCAAACGCCTTGGCGGGTATATCCTTTGTGATCTCACCGGCCTGACTTTCGCCATGCTGTTTCAGAGACGCTGTCAACTTCTCACCGGATTCGATCAGTGTCTTTCGGTCCTTCTTCCATGCGTCCGCTATCGCTAATAAAAGTTTCTTGAATCCCGGTCTGCCGTAAACATCTTCCGGCGGAAAATACGTCCCGCCATAGAATGGTTTACCCTCAGGAGTAAGAAACACCGACAATGGCCAACCCCCGCTGCCGGTCATCATCTGCACCGCCGTCATATAAACGCTGTCCACATCGGGCCGTTGCTCCCGATCAACCTTGATGCAGATAAAGAACTGATTCATTACCGCCGCAATGGACTCATTCTCGAAACTCTCATGCGCCATTACATGACACCAGTGACACGTCGAATACCCGATAGAAAGAAATATCGGCTTATCCTCTCGCTTTGCCGCCGCGAACGCCTCATCTGACCACGCGTACCAGTCAACCGGGTTATACGCATGTTGAAGAAGATACGGGCTGCTCTCTTCGATCAACCGATTCGCCTTAGCCTTCGTTGCTGTTGACTCGTTCATTTTCGCATATCCCCTCTCATTTGCACCGATCCCCGCTGCAATAATTATGACCAACGCAATAGTCGATTTCAACTTCATTATCCTGGCCCGCTCTCTAATGCTCCCCAATCGTGCAAAACTGCATAAGACTGTTAATGTTCGCTGTCCCCAGGCAGATCGACGTATCCGATGCCCCGTAATATATCTTCAGGGACTCACCGTCATCTTCGAGTATCGCCCCGCAGGAGAACACCACGTTATTAACATCGCCCACCCGCTCGTAATACTCCCTCGGCGACAGGATCGGTATCGCTGTCCTGCACCTGACCTTTGAGGGGTCGCTGCCATCCAGCACCGCTGCCCCCAATCGGTATATCGGCCCGCTCGAAGCTGCTTTGACACCGTGATATATGATCAACCACCCGCCGTCTATCCGTATCGGCTGACTCGATGCGCCTATCCGCCACGAATCCCAGTGGTCGTCCCGTGTCGTCATAACACACTTGCTATGGCCCCACATCAAAAGATCATCCGAATAAGACACCCAGATGTTACCCACGCCACCTGCGATCGGTCGGTCAAGCCGGGCGTACTTGCCGTTTATCTTCTCCGGAAAAAGCACCCCGTCTTTATTATCCGGCTGCGATACCAGTCCAACACGTTCAAACTTCTTAAAGTCTTCCGTCTTAGCGATTGCAAGCAGCGGCCCGTAGGCCGACACAGCCGTATACATTATATAATAGACCTCGCCGATCTTCGTTATCCGCGGGTCCTCGATCCCCTTGCGTTCATACTCCTTAAAGCACCCCTCCTCTTCGCACGGCTGCATAACAGGTTCGTCTTCGATCTTAAAATGGATCCCGTTCTCACTTCTGCCCAACGCAAAAACCGAACGTCCCGTAAGATCTTCGATCCGCAAAAGCAAAATATACTGACCGTTATATTTCGCGCATGCCGCGTTAAAAACCGTATTGCACGGAAACGGTATATCCTCGATCGTTATCAAAGGATTGCCTTCCCACCTGTGCACAACATCACGTCTGAACTTAGCCATCTTTAAGACTTCCTTTCTTTAAATTCCTTAACCTTCTTATAAATAACCGGAATGACCGCAAATGCCCCAAGCAGTATGAACGCCCCATAAACCTGCGGCGTCATAATATCCCCTAAAGAGTTTATCTCCCTGATCTGTCTGCCCGCATACGTAAACACTAACGAACCCGGCAGTATTCCAACCGCGGTCGTCCACAGAAATGTTCTCAGCTTCAGGTTAGTCAGCCCCGCACAAAGATTTATCAAAAAGAACGGAAACAGCGGTATAAATCTCATGAATAAAAGATACCCCGCTCCGTTACGGTCAAGCTCGTCATTGAACTTCGCCAGCCTTACGG
>DRGS01000115.1 GCA_011053245.1 Phycisphaerales bacterium | reverse complement strand
CCATTAGTCCGTGGATTGCCATAAGCGCTTAGCACAGTCTTCTTGACCAGACCATTTCGCGTTGCCATCACCAGTTGCCGCTCGTCAAACTCTCGCACATTGATGATCGAAGTTACCTTTTCATCCTTAAGATTCAGAAGATTAACAATGTTCCGTCCCTTACTCTGCCGCGACATGCTCGGAATAGTAAACACCCTCAGCCAGTAACATATCCCCTTCGACGTAAACACCAACAGATAGTCATGCGTCGAAGCCGTAAACATATGTTCGATAAAATCTTCTTCCTTCGTGCTCGAACCGATTATACCTCTGCCGCCTCTGCCCTGTTTACGATAAGTATCTATCGGCATCCGCTTGATATACCCGCTATGACTTATCATCACCAGCATTTCTTCTTCAGTGATCAGATCCTCGATATCGAACTCGGTATCGTCATCTATGATCTGCGTCCGCCTTGCGTCGCCGTATTTTTCCTTGATCTCGCATATGTCCTCGCGAACAACATCGAGCAAGAGTTCCTTGTCGGCCAAAAGCACCTCATATCCTGCGATCTCCTCGGCAAGTGCGGCGTACTCTTTGGCTAACTTTTCGATCTCAAGACCCGTAAGCCGTTGCAATTGCATTGTCAGGATAGCGTCCGCCTGCGGACCGGTCAGGAACTGATCTTCACTGCTCTTAGCGGACATAAATGCTTCCGGCAGGATATTTTTCAAAGTTGCGGACTCATTGAGCCTGAGCGCTTTTTCCATCAACTTCAGTTTTGCCGTCGGAGCATCCGGAGATGTCTTTATAAGTTCGATAATTTCATCGATATCGCTTACCGCTAAGATCAACCCTTCCAGAATATGGGCACGGTTTCTGCATCGTCGCAGCAAAAATTTTGTCCTGCGCCGAATAACATTGATCCTGTGAGCGATAAACAGTTTGAGCATCTGCTTGATATTCAACGTCTCGGGTCGGCTGTTGACCAGTGCCACATTATTTATCGCAAACGTATTTTGCAGCGGCGTATAGCGGTAGAGCTGATTAAGCACAACCCGGTCGTCGGCATCTTTCTTAAGATCGACAACGATCCGCATTCCCTTGCGGTCGGATTCATCGCGAATATCGGAGATGTCCGGAATATGCCCGTTCCGCACACAGTCGGCGATCTTCGAGACGATCGTAGTTTTAACGACCATATAAGGTATTTCGGTAATAATGATACTCTGCCTGCCGCGTTTACTCTCTTCCACATGCGACTTACACCTTACTTTCAGGTGCCCTCTGCCCGTTACATAGGCGTCCATTATTCCCTTGCGTCCGCAGATGGTTCCGCCAGTCGGGAAATCAGGCCCGGGAAGTTTTTCAAGAATGTCCTTGAACCCGCAATTCGGATTCTCGATCGTCAGCAAAAGTGCATCGCACACCTCAGTAATATTATGCGGAGGAAGATTAGTCGCCATACCAACTGCGATACCGCTGGCTCCATTTACCAACAGGTTCGGGAACTTCGCCGGAAGCACCACCGGCTCCTGACGAGTCTCGTCATAGTTATCCACATAATCGACTGTATCGAGTTTCAGGTCAGCCAACATTTCAACTGAAGGATCAGCGAACCTCGCTTCGGTATATCGCATCGCGGCAGGGGGGTCGGCATCGATACTGCCAAAGTTACCCTGCGGATTGACAAGCGTATACCGCATGTTCCATTTTTGTCCCATCCGAACCAGCGTCCCATATGTCGCCTGATCGCCGTGTGGATGATAGTTGCCGCCCGTGTCACCGACGATTTTTGCGCACTTTCTGTGCTTGCCGCGCGGCCCCAGGTTCAGATCATTCATTGCCACGAGTATCCGTCGCTGAGAAGGTTTCAAACCGTCCCTAACATCCGGAAGCGCTCGCGCAACTATAACGCTCATCGCGTAATTCAGGTATGAATTCTTAAGTTCTTCGAGGATAGGTTTATCTTCGAATCGCTCGTTAATTGTCTCTTTAACCTCTGCCATAACTTCCCTGTTTCCCGAAATTCACATTGTAAGCCGCGCTGTCCCCCTCACGCCTGTTTACCAGCCCAAAAGGCCCTTTCACATAACTGTAATTTATACCGGCAAATGCGGCAAAAGTCAACGAAAACACCTCAAAAATTCCTCTTTTTTACCTTTCGCGATATTTTTTTTGACTTTGGACCATTAAAATTAAAGACCATCCCAAACCACGCCGATAGCATATAGGCAATTGACGAATAGGGATGTTAATAAATGGAAATGGCGACAAACACTATATCAAAAGAGGAATGGATGCATGAATACGCCCAGCGTATTTTAAGGATGTGGCAGACATGGCAAACTCCGCTTGGCGTAGATGATCGCTACTGTGAAGTACTCAAGGAACAGCTCTCAGAATATTTCGACGACCCACTCAAAAGAGAACTCATAGAAGCAACTTACTGACCTTCCATAGTCGGTCAAAACTCTTCCTTTCCCCCGTAAATTGGCTTAATTTGCGCAAAGTTAGGAATTATTGGCATAAGTTGCTCAACAGGCTTAAAAGCATTGCCCCAATACAAAAAGAATGCTTTGCCTATCAGGTAATCTCGCGGCACCACACCCGTCCGATATGTAGTATCCCCGTTTCCCTTGCCTTCCCTTGCCCAAAGCCGGCAATCGAAACTTGCAGGACTATTATCTCCGCACGCAAAATACTCATCGGCTTCCAGCTTAAAGGGGTCGCCTGGCCCTGCTCGCAGAACCGGACTGCCTATATAGTGAATATCCCTAAATAAGCTGATATGACTAAGCTTAAGCCCGCCTCTGCCGAATATAGCGACACCTGTTTCTGTAGCTCTATTAGAATCTCCGGCATCGACCGAATCTTTCCCGAGGTCATATCGAATTTCCTCGTCACCGAATGAAAGGATAAGTTCATGATCGACATTGACAAACTTAAACTCCGTACCCTTATCGTCATTAGCGCACTCTATTTTTTTTTGCTTAAGTTCGACTCTTTCGCCGTTTATAACACTTTCAATTACCATTATCCCTGAAAGACGAATCGTTCCTTTGTATTCCCTGCCATACTTTTTCAGGCTGGCTCCGATTGCAGCATCGCTGGTTTCGGAATTTACAAAAAACCGTAACATCAGATCGCTGCACACAGGCCTTATACTAAATCCGATGCTGCTGTTATAAGAATATCCAGCCCGAAAATCACTTGCCGACCCGCTATTGTAAGCAATAGTATGCATCTCGTCATTTTTGCTGCTCAGCCGGAATACGCCTCCGCTGCCAGTCAGGTCCCACTTCGAATCATCCTGATTTGAAAACGGCTGAACCCATGCATTATTTTTCGGTCCGTCAACATTGCCAGCATCATCTTTCATTGTCCTGCCCGCAGGCTGAAAATCATTCAGATAGACCGGCATCCAAAACTCCTGCTGCACCTTTGGAGGTTTCCGTGCGATCTGCCCGTCGATATAGATGTCACCATCGATGATCTCCACTTCCTCGCCCGGCAGCGCTATCATCCGCTTTATGTAGTTTTCTTTCGGATTGAGCGGATTTTTGAACACAACGACATCCCACCGCTTAGGCTCGGCAAAATTGTACAGACACTTATCTACAAATATCCTGTCACCGTTTGATATTGAAACAATACTTTCCGGGTCAAACAAATATTTGCAACTCGGGCAACGGCTGTTCGCCGCCTCCCCATCAGTATCGTATTTGTAGCCACATCGTACGCATCGCAAATGATAATGAACCCCTCGCAGCGTTTCGGCCATACTTCCGGTTGGGATACGAAACTGCTCCATCATAAACGCACGAAAAACGAATGCCAGAATAAGCGCGATCAGCACCCATTCGACGGTATGAACAATCCCCATCAGCGTAGTGCTGTATCGCCGCTCGACAACCTCATCTGCCACCTCATCCCTGACTTGTTCTTCACTGTTGATCATGTTTCGATTCGTTTCCTCCGCAGATTCTCTTCATCCCACTAACGTATGGCACTAATCGCAGTTTTGAATCGTCCCATGCCTTTGCTGGCCCGGGCCAGTAAACGAAAAATGCTTTGCCGATAAGATAATCTCTCGGCACTGTGCCAGTGCGATACTCTCTATTGTTACCGATCCCCGGTCTATTCCAGAGCCTGCAATCGGCACTATATGGACTGTTATCACCGCAGACAAAAAACTCATCTTCGGCCAACATAAAAGGATCGCCCTCAGCGGCCCGCTCAATCCTTTTGCCGCTGAAATAGCTGATATAATGAATGTCCCTGAATATACCCACATGAGAAAGCTCAAGCTGGCCCGCTCCGAATATCCTCACTTGCGGTATCGTATTGGTTCGTCTCTCACCGGCATCGTTTGCCAGAGCGCCCAAGTCATACTCGATCTTAGCATCGCCATACTCAAGCGTCAGTTTATGATCGACATTGATGAACCGAAAACTTTCGATCTCTCCAACCTCCGGCAGCGACACGTCCTCCTGGACAAGCTCCGTCACTGTATCTTCTTCATCGATACTTTCGATGACCATTTGGCCGGCAAAGTCCACCCGACCTTGATACCGCATCCGATACTTTTTCAGCCTTGCTCCAATAATGCCTCTATCCTTGCGATCGACAAAGAACCGCACCATCAGATCGCTGCATATCGGCATATTTCTGTAATGTTCACTAACATCATAAGCATAAGTAGCATTAAAATCATTTCCCACACGCGGATCGTAGGAGATCGTATTGATCTCATCGGCCCTGCTATCAAGCTTAAACAAAGTCGCATCAGTCGCGCCGACATCCCATTTTGAATTTTCGATATTCTTGAAAGGCTGCCGCCACGCATGCCCGTTAAACTGCGGAATATCGGGGTTTGTTGGCTGATAATCATTATCATAAACGCACATCCAAAGCTCTTCCTGAACCTTCGCCGGTTTTCGTGTTATCTCACCGTCAATATAAATATCACCGTCAATGATCTCTACCGTCTCGCCCGGTTTGCCGACGAGACGTTTGATATAGTTTATTCGCGGTTCAAGCGGATTCTTGAAAACGATCACATCCCATCGCTCAGGCTCGGTGAACTGGTATATGCACTTGGCAACAAAAATCCTGTCACCTTTAACAACCGGGAACTTCTGACCCGTTTGCAGATAGAACCCGCAGCTCGGGCATCGGGGACGTGATGGAAAGGCTTTCACCGAAGGGCCATCCCCCTGTGACCACTTTAGTGGGACATTAAAACCTGGCGTACTATTGGTGCGCAAGCCATACGCCTGCGGTGAAAAACCGTAATCATATCGGTATCCGCACTCAGGGCAGCGAAGACGGAAGTGGGCCCCCCTCAAAGTATCGGCCATACTCCCAGTCGGGATCGTATACGCCTGCATTTCAAAGACGATAAAGACCAATGTCACCGCAAAGGCTGTTATGAGCCACTCAGCCGTTTTAAAAAACGATTCGGCTTTATCGATTTTTTCCTTATGCTCCTTTTTTCGTTCGCCCGCCAAATCTCGACCCTTTTCTTTATAATGCTCAGCAATAATTCTATTTTCGCATGATTATCCCCTCTAAACCTCTTCCAGTCAAGCCGATATTCCTTTTTTTAGCCTCGCACTAATAAAGACCTCCTTCGGTTAATATCATTAGAAATTTCGTCTTTGAGGGCTGAAATCTTCCAAATGCGCTTGCACTATCTTGCTACGGGCCAAAAAAATAAAAATTTATTAATCTTTATCTCATAGAGACTTATCGATTTTCGACCAAAAAAAAATCGCCGATTTTTGCATCAAACGCGCAAGTTCGTGCAAAGGGTGGGGGGACAAGTTTTTTTGTATGGCGGTTTTTAGGGCGTTTTGAAAAGTTGGTAATAATTTATGAGGCTACGATATGGGATTTGATTTTAGCAGTTTCGGTAATGACAACTTAAGCGAATCTTTCGTTGAATGGCTTGTGGATGAACAATCTGTTGATGTTGGAATCCATTTCGGCCGGTTCTGGGATTATTATCATAACCAGATGTATGGGACCGGCAGCGGGTCAAGCGGAGCAAGCGGTAAGAGCAACGAATCCAGCAGGAGTTATGTTCAGGGGCAGGAAGTCGGTCTACCAGCAAGGATCACAGGCGTTAGCTATGCAAGCGGCGTCAGCGCAAACGGCGGGAATGCAACCGATGATATTCAGCGCAAAGAAGTTGTAATTGAAAACGATATCACCTGGCGTATCAATGCCATGGTTGATTTTCTTTTCGGTAAAGAGGTTAGTTTTGTCAGTAAATCGCCGGATGGCCAAAGACGCAGAGAAATTGGTAATATTTTAAAGGCTGTGTTTGAGGCCAATGGCGATACTGGTTTTTTTCAGAATATGGCAGTGCTCGGTAGTGTGTACGGATTTGTCGATTGTATGGTCAGGCCCAGCGAAGAGGTTCTTTTCTCTTTTGATGACACTAAGACAATGCGCGGAAGCAACAACACTTTTTCTTCATCTCAACTTCCTTCCTTCGAGTCAATTCTCCAATTGGCCTCTACTATAGGGCTGGAACTGATCGAAGCACCAAGAGCACTGCCTGTTCTGGATGAGAACGATTATCGCAAGATCGATCATTATGTTCAGCATTTTTATCAGCAAAAGAATGAGATCAGCATGGAAGGCGGGTTTCTTAACAATCTTTTGAAAAGCAACTCCGCTGGCGGCAAACGTGACAGAGATGTTGTTACGGAGATCATCGGGGCCGAATGGTGGCAGAGATATGAGAATAAGAAGCTTGTAAGCGAGGGTGTAAATCCTCTTGGGGTGGTTCCGATAGTGCATATTCAAAATATTGCACAGCCATATTACTACGAGGGCATTAGCGATGTCGAACAGCTTATCGGGTTGCAGGATGAGCTCAATACACGGTTAAGTGACAGGGCGAGCAGGATAACATTTCAGGCTTTTAAGATGTATCTGGCCAAGGGTCTTGAAGGTGTTGACGAGAGGAGTATTTCGCCGGGACGGATGTGGTGTACGGATAATCCCGATGCGAGCATTGAACCGTTTGGCGGCGATAGCGCTATGCCGAGTGAAAATATGCATATTTCAGAAATTCGTGAGGCGATGGATAAGGTAAGCGGTGTTACGCCGGTAGTAGCGGGTGTTCTTAAAAATAAACTTGGCAATCTTACAAGCGGCGTGGCTCTTCGGATGACCTTTATGGGTATGTTAGCGAAGACAGTGCGTAAACAATATACCTACGGGACGGGGTTAAAGCAGATCGCAAGGTTGGTATTGCGTACACTTGATGTATGCCGGATCTATCCTACTACCGCTGAAGAGCGAGAGATAGAGATAATATTTCCGGATCCACTGCCCGAGAATATGGCTGAGAAACTCAAAGAAGCTCAGATCAAAAAAGAGCTTGGCGTTTCACAGCAGCAGGTTCTCAGGGAATTAGGTTATGAAGAAGTTTAATATTTAACATAAGCGTTATTTTTTTAGACAAGGGGTTTTTGTATGGAAGGTTTTGACTTAGAGAGTCAGGTATCGTCGGATGGCGAAGGGGTAAACAGTGACAAGCTTGTTCCGGTAAGTGAAGCGATTCGGTATCGCAAGCGTGCTCAAATCGCGGAAAAGAAAGCGGCGGAACTTCAGGAGCAATTAAGGGAAGCCGTTGAGAAGAAAGAGGATCTGGCCGGGAAAGTGAGTGAGATCAAGCTTGAACATGATCTGGCGGACAAGCTGATAACAGCGGGAGCGGTCGATCTTGAGACGGCAATGCTGATCGCAAAATCCCGGATGCAAGGTGACGAGCAGGCGGATGCAGATGCTGTTATCGAACAATTGCGGAAGCAAAAGGGCTATTTGTTCGATGAGACGGAACGTGTTTCGGCGGCATCAAAAACGGCTGGTGTCAAAGAGAGGGTTTCCAGCGGCAAGAAAATACTGGAAAGGGCGGCTAAGAAAGCTGCGACGAGCGGAAACAGAGCGGACTTGCAGGAGTATTTGCGATTGAGACGGCAGTATGTTTAGGCGCAACTGCAAGGGGCAAGACGGTTTCCATTGGAAGTAAAATTTTTATTGTAACTTAACATTTAAACACAGGAGATAGAATATGGCATTTACAGGAAAAGCAACTTATTCGGCAGGGGCGACTTTGCCGGAGCTCGCTGAAGATGTGGCGGATCTGATCGGGATAGTGTCGCCTTACGAGACACCACTGCTT
>DRGS01000114.1 GCA_011053245.1 Phycisphaerales bacterium | reverse complement strand
AGATGTGTATAAGAGACAGATATCGCGGAACACGCGGACAATGGGCGAAAGTGCTGAGAAAACTACAAAGATGGAGGAGTGCTGCCGGTGTCATAAAGTTTGCCATATCATAAAATCCTCATTCTAACGCTCTCTGTACAGTTTTTTTGTGCTTATAGAGCCAATAGAAAGGACAGGGAAATGTACGGGATAGCGATAGAAGCCAAGGATATGAATTTGCCGGAGCTACTGGACTGGTCTGAGGACGTAGCGAAGCTGATGAATTTAGGTATGCCTATACAGGAAGCCGACGAATTAACGCCGGAAGAGTGCAAACGGGAGGTCGTGAGAAGGAATACCGAATTGTGCAAGCAGTGCGATGATATATCGGAAGGCAAGCAACGCTGATACAGAGATATACTATACAGGGCGTAGGGCGTAACAGTAACAGGGATAGGCGTTATTAGAGCAGAAACAAGGACAGGGATTGTAAGTAAGCGGGAAATGGGCTTAAAATGGCCAAAGAACACAAAAAACAGTATCAGCACATACCAAAACACCCCGCCACAGTACCCTATCGTGTCCTCGTTAAGCCTTCCTATTGCCAAAAAGCCCATAACCACCGAAAAGGTACATGCCCCGCTTACAATCAGAGCCAGCACAAGGTGCCCTATCCGTCTTTTTATCATTTTCAGCATTATCCTGTCCTTTCATTAAATCCAGCCAATATCGGCGTTTTCACCAAAGGGATGCCGAGAGTGGGTTGATACCCTTTGGCTAACGGCCTGTAATTCAAAGGGTATCACGAAAACCCCGTTTTTAGCGTAATATACAAAGGGTATCATATCTCTCTCTCTGAGACTGTTTGAATAATGGGGTTTTGCCAATATGAAACTCCGTCCTTACCGAATCCCTCTTTTATGGATATAACGTCCAATTCCTTCTTGGCCCGTTTCAGCATAATTGGGTTGAATTCCATATCGTCGCCGTCCTCGAATATCTCGGTTGCGGGCACTTTGGCATCGTCAATCAGTTTTTCCTTCAACCACCGGCAGCACTCCTCCATCTTGGTAGCCTTCTCGGCGCTTTCACCCATTACCCGTGTGTTCCGCGATATATCCCAATATACCTTGCCTTGCCCTGTTGGGCCTGAGATATGAAACCTGAAACCCTTGGGCTTGACCCCGATACTGCACTTTATATTCGACATATACACATCGTTTTCCTCACTGTTGGGGTCAAACTCCAAGCCCCATATCATTCTTGGGCCTGCACTCCAAGCGCGGCTGCCGATAGTCCGGTTGATATAGCGAGCATCTTCTTTTTTGTTGAAATGAGACAAAATCAATACGGCAACATTATATCTCTCCGCAAAGGCGTTCAACTTATCCAATGCCCGCTGAATGTCGTGATTACTATTCTCGTTGCCCGCGACATATTGAGTAATCGGGTCAAAACAGACAAGTTTGGTCTTGGGAAACCGCCCCATAAGCAAGTCCAGTTCCGGCATGTTGTATTCCAACTCAAACATGCTGTCCTCGGCGTCCGTCGATTTGACGGTCTGCACAAGATGAATACGCGACAAGTCCGCACCCATAGCAGCCAGTCGCGGAACAATCGTCTTTGCTAAATGCTCTTCCCGGTTATATAAGATAACGTCGCCCCTTGGGTTCCGTATATCCGGTGTATTCGGCCACGGTATCCCCGCTGTTGCTCTGGCTATAACATCACAGGATACATGCGTTTTGCCAACCCCTTCAAGAGAGACCATGCTTGTTATCATACCAAGTGGTATAACTTCCGGGCATAGCCATTCGACATCCTCCGGTTCGACTTCGGATAACGTAACAACCTCTAACCACGATTCAGGTTCGTCCTCAGTCGTAAGCGCAGGTGGCAATACGATATTACATTCAGGCTTGGTCCTGTCTACTAATTCCAGAAGTTCCTTAACGGTATGCCCGCTTTGAAGCCAGTCCGTAACATCCCCGCTCTTTGCCAAACCATCCAGCCGGGGGATTCTTACTTCTTTGGCTATACCCAATAGCGACGCCCGCATATCTGCTACATGCTTATCGCCCTGTTCGTCGTTATCGCCCAACAGTACCACTCGACGGCCTTTGAAGTCTTTGGCGTATTCGGGCTTCCATTTCCCGGCACCAAACGGGCTGCAAAAGGCAATCAGGCCCAACGCAGCAAGGGCATCTTTGTCCTTCTCACCTTCTACACCGAACAGGTATTGTCCATTTTGTGCAGCACAAATTTCCGGCAAACCGTATATCACCCGCTCGACGCCTTGGATATTAGTGGTGCCGTCCGGTTGGCTTACAGGGAATTGCTTATCGGCGGTCCGGGTAACGGTATAGAGTTTCTTACCGTGCCTGTCCCGATACGGGAATTGGTCGCGGGTGTCGGGAAACCCTAACGCCGATGTAATTTGTTCGTAACTGCAACCAGCATGACAGTATAAAAGTATCTTACTCCCATTCTTGGTGATGGACAGACTTGCATGGTTGTCTTCATGCGACGGGCATTGAGCTTGCCATTTGCCTGTCCCACTTGACTTGACTTGCATACCGAGTCCGCCGAGCTTGTCAATTATGACCCCGGCATCGTTCCTGCTAATTGTGGTGCTCAGTTTATTCATGGTTTTTTCCTTTGGTTAAATTTCGTCCTTTGATACTGTCTCTCGTAATCGTAACAGATAACGGAGCATGTACGCCCAAATTCACCTGGCCTGAGACAATTTCTTTTACGATAATGTCCGCAATCTTCTCGCCACTGTCTGCGTTTTTCAGTACAATCTTCTCGCCAACGTGTCTCGTTATGAATAACATTCGTATCTCCGTGTTTCAAGTCTCATCATTTATCTCGTGTAATACAATATCGCGTCCAGTTTCTCGATGTAGATGAAGCCCTCTTTTGCCAGTTCCAAGGGGTCAACACCTTCTTTGATTTTGATACGCGCCATTTCAGACTTGCCGGCTTCTTGAAGTTTGGACGTAATCTTTTTGATTAACAAGCCCTTCTGGAAATTGTCAACGGCCTTCCAGCCTTTGCTGTTTATTAAATCAAGCAACACGGTATATATAAGCCTCCCCGTCCTGCGTTGTAATTGCTCGTTTTCCTCTACAGTCAAAATATCATATCCGGCTTTAGGCCCAAGGTCGGTCGGCGTAACATCTATATCTGCATTTGCCAGCCGCCGTAATTCATCGACAACTATGTCCTGCCGGATTTTGACGGGGCGGGTCGGGTCAAGCATAACCTCTAATACATTCCCGCCATACCTCGGCAAGTCTTGGCCGAAAACATCCATCCGTGCGGGCAGCTTCTTGCGGACACCGGGGATCCTCGCCATGAATCGCTCTGCGCCAACGGCCTTACGCGACACGGGGTCATTAGCGGCGGCTATATCTGCAATCAGGGTCGGAACCGTACTGCCCGCTAATTGTCCAAACCATCGCTCGAAACTTCTATCGGGCATAGCGAAAGCATCTACCGCTGCGTTTACACCCCGCACGAAAGTCTGTTCGGAGAATACTTGCGCCCCGCCTGATAAGGCATTTATCATAGCCTCGGTCGGAGAGCCTGATTCGCTGAAAGCCTGTTGGAAGTATGCCCCAATAACAAGCACGTTTCCTGCCGGTCCTAATACCTGCACATTCCGCCATTTCCCATCTATCCTGATACTGTTCGGTTTGCGGCCTTCAAGTTCCCACAGTTCGCGCTCTCTCTCGTCCTCTGGAAACCCAAGTGTTATCATCCCGGCAGTATAAAGCGCCCCACCCAAAAACAATGCCCCTGTTCCTACCGCCGCCCTGCCGAACGCCTGAGAAAACTTCCTCTGGTCGAATTGTCCTTGCTTGGCTTCTTTCGCTATTTCGGAAATCAGGCCAACCGGAGTATAGTTTATAATCTGCGTTGCTACCGCAGATGGCGTCCTGCCAAACGGGACAATGATTTCACCGCCCGGTATTTTCTGGATTGCCTTGGCAACATCACCTAAAAAGGTTTGGTTCTGGAACACGGCCATTTTCGCATCGTGGACGGCATACTCCAACATCGCGTCGGTAGGATTCGCAATCAAATCCTCAACAAAAGCCTTGCGTTTGCTTTTATCTACAGACTTGGATTGTGCAATGGCCTGAGAAGCCAGTGAAACAGCTTTCGCCCGATAGTAAAACGGCTGGTCTTCTGCACCCATCAAGTGGAAAATAGTTTCTTCATAGAGTTGTAACGCTTTGGCGAATTTGCTATCGCCGAAATTCACGTGTGTATAATCCAGCTTCTCGGCTATGTTCCTCTCGTCAACGCCGGTCTTCATATACGCGACTGCTTTTTGGACGCCTTCTTTGATTCCCTTAATCGTGCCCCTGAAAGTAACGGCGGTGGTGCGCTTCCCGGTCTTGAGAGCAATAATAGAATCCATAAGGGAAGCCGGGACAGTCGCCATAGTTTCGGTAACAGCGTGGACCGTATTCGCCAACATGTTAAGATGCGACGTTTTCAGTCCGGTCAACAGACCCGCTTTCCAAACCGTAATGGCCTTGTCGTAAAACGTACTCTTTGCCGCAAGCACCTTTGTATCGCCGCGAAATTCTTTGCCGAATACAATCTCGATGCGCTTAATGTCTTGCTGTGTTAGTCTAATGCCTGTCAGGAATTTCTTAAAAGAGAGCGCCGTTGATGTAACACCTGCGTAATCCAAATCTGTCTTATTGTAAATCGCTGCATATAAGGCGTTTCTGTGTTTGTTGGTAAGAACATTATTGTCAATGCTATTTCTAACCTGCGCCTCCGGTGGATAATCGTCCAGTACGTTTCTTGGAAAGCCCATCGTCTCGAATAGAATCTCGTCAACAGTAAAACCCCGCTCATGTTTGATTAACAGGCCCGCCATTCTCTCCCGTGCGGCCCGTTGCGTCCTGCCTATCTCGGCCCGCTCTTCGGGTGATGTTTTCAAAGCACCTTTATCACCTAAATGTTTCAGTAGAGCCTTGGTGTTTTTGACGGCACCTTGGATTTCCGCGTCGGACACTCTTACCTTTTCGCGGGGAGTACGATAATCCCGGTTGAGCACTTCCCTAACAAACAATTCACTGGTCCTCATATTCGGTTCGACAAGTTCCTCGGCAACTTCTAATTCTTTAGACTTCAGCGCTTCCCTGTAACCTGCAATCTCCCGGAGTAATTCGGGATTCTCAGTGTTCTTCTCAACCTCATTTATCATCTCGGCGAAAGTAATCTTGCCGTTGTCATACCTCTTAACAGCATCTCGTATCTTTCCCGGACGTTCAAAACTCGGCGCTTTGCCGTCAAGCGGGGCGGGCGCATCAAAGAAGAACGTGCGTCTTATACTGTCTCGCACTTCGTGCCGTATCCCTACTGCACCAAACCGGTCACCCGATTCTACAGCCGCCCAATACCTCTGGATATTCCTGAGAGTCTCAGGGTCGGCGGTGTTCTTTGCAATAATGCTGATTAGTTGCTCGAAGTGTATTTCCCCATGAAACTCAAGGGTCATCGCCTTGTCTATTTCAACAAACGCATTTGTTTTCCTCTTCCGTAATACAACTGTCTTGCCAGTCTGCACCACTTCAACAGGTAGATTCGTGATGTTGATAATAGTCTGTATTTGTGCTGCATATTGTTTTGCGTCCGCTTCCGTCTCGAATACCTGCGGTCCATGCTTAATAGCAGTCCGGATATGTTCCGGCCCGGACGGTATTGTTACATCATCTGTTAAGGACGCAGCCATTTTCAAACCACGCTTTAATCCAGACGGCCCCATCAACACGACGAGTTCGGCCCCCATGTTTTCAAGAGTTAAATCTTCTTTCATTCCTTCCCATACACGCTCAAAGGGATTTCCGCCCCGGTCGCTTACGCCTGTTGCCTCACGAAGTAAAGTACCTAATCGCTCTTCGCCAAGTTCGCCGACGATGTTAGAGTAACCGCCCTTTGTCAACATCTTCGTCCAAAATGTTTCACTGGTCCCCCCGGTCAACTTAATCCAGTCTTTTTGTAACACAGACATAAACTTCTTACCAAACGGCAGCTTTAAGAATCCAGCTTTAAGTCCTTTGGTTATTACACCGCCCGTTTGTTCCGTGAAACTTTCGATAACGGTTTCGCCCCATGCCTTTGCAAACGATGTTGCCCAACTTTCCTCACCTTGCAAGCCAAGTTCTATAAGGGCTTGCCGTGCTGTAGCCTTTTCGCCTACCCTCGGCAATAGTCCCGTGCTTGTCCTTATAACCGCCCCGGTCGTTAGCTTGGCAGTTGCAATCGCGGCCTTACCCGCCGCCGTTGTTGCATAACGCCGTAGCATCTTCTCGCCTAATCTCTGGACAACATCATCGCCGAGACTTGCAAGGCCCCCGGTCGCTGCAAATTCAAGCATCCATGTAGGCAACTGAGAAAACCCGGCAGCAACCTTACCGCCAAACGTCTTACCCCTTTGTTGAAACTCAAAATCCTTTATCGCCTGTGCGATAAGGGCTTGGTCTATCGCTCTTGATATAGGTGCGTGTTTCCCGCCGCCCATTATAGCGCCCATTTCCCCCCGGCGATTGAAAGCATCGTAATTAAATTCAGAGTCTACAAGTCTGTTCGACGCCGCTATTGTGCTGCCGTCAACAATCATGCCTAAAGCGCCACCGGCAATCGGCGGTTTCGTTATGAGACCTTTTCCGGTCCATTCTCGTATAAAGTTTTCACTGAATCCTGAACGGTTATCTGGAAAAGGTTTGGCAAACGAGCTTGGGTCCGAAGCGACGAGTTCGACATCGTACCACCACCTATCGGCAACCTCAAGAGGCACATCATTTGCATCAGCCGCATCCCATACACGGCCCGCCCTCTCACTTGCTTTCTCCGGGGATAACGGTCCACCACTTGGTTTCGGCAAAACAGCCGTAGGCGAAACGACTTCGTCTTGTTCGCGCCTGAAAGTGGGCGTGACCTCATCTTGTTTTCTTCTGAATGTCATTATTGCTTTCTAACCTTTGTGCCATCAGTGTCTATAAATAATGCTCCCGATGGTAGTGCATCAAACTCGGCCTGTGTTGTTATAACAGGCACGCCCGGTGCAGGTGGACCCATAAGCGGTGCTTCACGGGTCAGCAACGCTTCCTGCCGTTTTCGATTCTCCCGAATGTCCGCGATTGACTGGTTCCAGTAGACGTGTTTTCGTCCGGCGACATACTGATAAAACTCTTTGCCGAGCTTGTCTGGATTTTCTGCCAGCCAGTTCCGCAAATCCCCGGCAAACTGTGTAACGCTCCAGAATTGTAAATGCCTCTCCTCGTTAGTCTTTACCTCTAATAGCGAAAACGCACTCGGAGTCATACCCTCGCTTCTTTCGCGTAACCATCTCGTTAAGGCATCCTCGCTTACAAAATCGACAATAAGGTTTTTCACGTCCGATACGGCAGTGGATATTGCTTGGGCCTGTGAGGATTTCAACGTAGTCGCCGCGCTTGTTGCAATCCGCCGGTATGCTACATCATCAAGTTTATGGGCGTTCAATCTCAAATCTTCATCAAATTCTTTTTTGGTTATTGTCCCCTTCCAGATATTAAGTGACTGCTCAAACAGCCGTGTCTCTTCAACTCGGTCGTTTACAATAGGGATACCATCGGCGAAAGCCTTGGCCCGCCTCTCTATTTCCCGGAACAACAAGCCTTGGTCCGCTTCTGGAAGAGATGAGTTTTGTACTGCAATTTTCGCCGTGGCGTAGTTTTGCTCGAAATAGATAAGGTTGTTGATTGCGCCTAAGTCTTTCTCCCGGACGGCATCTGTATTTCTTTGGTCCTCGGCTCGTCGGGCCTGTACTCGTAATCGCACATCGGTTTCAGCATCCTGCTTTTGAAGCGAAGTCAAATCACTTGCTTCGATAGAATCGAAAGCAGCCGTTAAATCACCCCCGGGCCTCGCGTCCGATACTGTTAATTTCCACGCTTCAAAACCCAATGCCGCTTCTCCTGCTATCGCCTGCTTGCCCCTTGCCGTCCTGCCTGCATTGAACGCAGTCCGCAAAATGGCTTGTGCTTCGGCGGGTTTATACAATACATGCGAGTCTTTGAAAAAAGTACCCGCACCAGCCGTGCGGACGCCCTCATCAGTTGACGATAGCGCCGCAGTCAAATCGGCGACGGCCTTGAAGCGAGTATCTTTCAGGTCACGGGTGGTTGCTTGCATGAAAACATCTCCGGCCGCGCCGTGGTATAGACCTTGTATCTTTGTTTCGACAAAAAGTTTCTTCTCCTCCGATAACGGTAAACGACTGATTTCACTTCTCGCCTTCTCCACTTCCTTATTAAGATTCGGCAGCCATTTTTCCGTATCCAGTTCCCCCAACTGAAAAGCCTTGTGCTTGTCAATGGCAACGTTAAGCAAACTTTCAGCCTCAGACGCACTTCGCGTATCCCGCATATCCCGGCGCTTTTTCAATAACGCTTGTACCGTCTGCGTTATCTTTATACCGGCCTTGCCT
>DRGS01000113.1 GCA_011053245.1 Phycisphaerales bacterium | reverse complement strand
CTTTAAGCGGGTATCCACAGAGCCCAAAGGGCGCCATGATGTAGCCTCGCCCGCAGGGCGTGGACCTAAAGCAATCCATCCCCCACTAACAAGCCCGCGCAAGCGGGCGACATCAACCCCAAAAAATCCGTGCTAATCCGTGAAATCCGTGGTGAATTTTTTTGATTGCGGCTCGACCGCCCTAAGTTTATTGGTGTTCTTTCTTGGTATATCGCCGGTGAATCTGCAATCGACGGTATTGGAAGCCGTATCGAATTTGATGCGTCTGCCCCTGCTACCGCCGACCTCGGTATGTATTACTTTTATGTGATGGGCAGCGAGTATTTCCATGGCGATAGCGATGTTCCTTTCGCCAAGATCATCGGCTGTGCTGTTCTTAAAAACAGCCGCCCCGCCGAATACTTGCCCCTGATAGTGAGTTGGACAGGGATCGACTGCGAATAATTTGTTCAGGATGTACTCCGTTGCGGTATTGCCGTATCTGCCAATATCCATTTCATGGGGATTGGCCGAAGCGTCAAGAAGGAAATGGTTCATTGCACTGAAGGAGTTTTTGCGATTGAACAGGCAGACGGCAACGCAAGAACCGACAATGGTCTCGAGTATCATTGGCGAATCGGTTACATAATACTGCCCGGGAAGCAGAAGTTTACGTCTTATTTCCATACACCATAAGTCGGGTAGGAAAGCATGTTACTTGAGGTTACTTTTCATCGAGCCAGCTTGGTCCGATAGCAACGTCGACCTTTAACGGCACATCAAGCTTGATAGCAGTGGTCATTTCCTGCGATATCCATTTTGCATGTTCCTGGGCGTTATCTTTGGGAACCTCAAATACCAGTTCGTCATGTATCTGAAGGGTCATCCTGACGGGCATGTTTTCGCGGTCGATGCGGTTTTGAATATTGATCATGGCGACTTTTATCAGGTCGGCGGCAGAGCCTTGTATGATGGTGTTTATTACGAACCGCTCGGCTTGTGAACGCTTCATTTTATTTTTGCTCGTTATGTCAAGGATGCGGCGGCGACGGCAGAGTATAGTTTCGGCAAAGCCTGTTTTCTCGGCTTGGGCAATTGCATCATCCATAAATTGGCGGATGGAAGAGTAGCGGGCGAAGTAGTTTTCGATGAACTGTTTTGCCCGTGCCTGTGTTACGCCGATGCTGCGGGCAAGTCCGAATGGGCCTTGTCCGTATATTATGCCGAAATTGACGGCTTTGCTGTGCGAACGCATTTCGCTGGTGACATCGCCCAGATCCACAGCGTATATCTGTGACGCGACGAAACTGTGTATGTCCTGATCTTCGACGAAGGCTTTTAGCATAGCTTTATCACCGGAGAGGCTTGCAAGCAATCGAAGTTCTATCTGGGAATAGTCAGCGCTTAATATGCAGTCATCTTCTTTTTCCGGAATGAAAGCCGATCGTATTTTCCTGCCGAGTTCCGTGCGAATAGGAATATTCTGTAAGTTCGGGTTACTTGAGCTTAAGCGACCAGTCGCGGTGATGGTCTGGTTGAACGAAGCGTGAACTCTGCCCGTGCGCGGGTTTATCAGTTGGCCAAGCTTATCGACATAGGTGTTTTTCAGTTTTACAAGCTGACGATATTGCAGTATCAGGGGGATGATATCATGCTGATCTCGGAGTTGATCAAGCACAGCGGCGTCGGTGCTGCGAGATGTTTTTCCCGAACGGACGGATTCCATGCCCAGCCGGTCAAAGAGAATCTCCGCTAATTGTTTGGGTGACGAAACATTGAAAACCGTACCTGCCATCTCATATATCTTTTCGGTGATCTCATCGAGCGTTTCGGCCATACTGGTTGACATGTTCCTTAAGAGTTTTGTGTCAAGGGAAACGCCATTGATCTCCATCTGCGCAAGGACCGAAACGAGGGGCATTTCGACATCTTCGAATAGCCCTTTAATATCGGGCTGGGCGTCAAGTTTTTCCTTTAGGTATTCATAGAGCAAAAATGTTACGTCGGCGTCCTCGGCGGCATATTCAGCGGCGGTGGTGGTATCGACCATATCGAAGGTAAGCTGGTTCTTGCCTTTGCCGATAAGAGCCGAGATCGGGATCGGTTCGTAGCCGAGATAGTCCCTTGACATCGCGTCCATCGAATGGCTGTACCGGTCAGCTTCGAGGCAGTATGAGGCCACCATCGTATCGAAGTACACCCCTTTGACGGGCATTCGGGCATTGCTCAGAATGAGCATATCGTACTTAATGTTCTGGCCGATCTTCTTTACATTTTCGTCGGCAAGGATGGGGCCTAATTGCTTGCGAAGGGTGTGGATGTCGAGAGTCTTCTGGCCGAGCGATGCCTTGACGGGCAGGTAATACGCCTTGTGACCCTGCCAGCAAAAACTCATCCCGACGAGGTCCGCTTTCATGGCGTTGACCGAGGTGGTCTCGGTATCCACGGCGAAGATCTTTTGCTTTTTGAGATCCTTTAGGAAAATGTCAAATGCCTCAGGCGTGTCGATAAGTTGATAATCCTTTTTGACAAACTTTTTCGCTGAACCGGTTTCGGCGGCGTCTTTTTCATCCTGCTCGATACCCATAGAGGTCAGGAGACGAGTGAAACCTAATTCGGTAAAAAGCCGGCCAAGGGTCTGTTTGTCGGGTTCGCTGACGGCGAAACTATCGAAGTCGATTTCGATGGGGGTATTGCGATCTATCGTTACAAGCTCTTTGCAAAGGAAGGCGAGGTCTTTAGAGCTGCGAAGATTATCGCCGCGTTTGCCTTTGATCTCGTCAGCATGAGCGTAAAGGTTTTCGATCGAACCGTATTTTTTTATCCAGTCCAGAGCTGTTTTTGGGCCTACGTCGGGGATGCCGGGGATATTGTCGGCTGTGTCGCCCTGGAGCGCAAGGCAATCGAGGAACTGTTCGGGCGTTACGCCCATATCTTCCTGCAACGACTGAGGTGTGGTCTTTTTGTCCTTTTTTATATCATAAGTAGACACATGCTCGTCAAGAAGTTGGAGCATATCCTTATCCTTCGAGCAGATATAGGTATCGATGCCCTGGAGGGACGCCTGCGTTGAGAGGGTCCCGATTATATCGTCGGCTTCGTAACCGTCGAGGCGAAGGACGGGTATCTTCATGGCATTGAGTATTTCTTCGATCCGCTGGATCTGGACCGGCATATCCTCGGGCATCGGGGAACGATGAGCCTTGTACTCCGGGTATATCTTACAACGAAAACTCGGAGCCTTGCTGTCCATCGTAACGACCAGCATGTCGGGAGCGTTTCTGTCTATCAGGCCCAACAAAGCGGTAGTAAAGATATACGACGCTTTCGTCGGTTCCCCGCTCGGACTGGTCAGGGGACGCATGGGAGCGTAATACGCAGCGTAAATGTGAGCGTGACCGTCAATTATGTAGAGATTCTTTGCCATGGAGGACAATATAGCCGCCCATGAGCGGCAGTGTCAAGGAAATAGCGGCAAAACCTTCTCGCCGTCAGGGCAGATGTTCGGTCCATATATTCGAAGGCGACTCGCCAAGGCGCTGTTTCCACCTTTTGCGCCCCTTGGAGAATTCAACTTCATTGCGTAATATTTTCACGATCTGTATGCCGTACAGCATATCGCCTTCCCGCATTATCTCGCCGTCGATGACAACGATTGTATCTACGCCGCTGTATAGTATGGACGATATCAGGCCGTAGGTGATCTCAGGTTTTTCGCCTGGTTTAATGTATCGCGAAGACATCCGCAATTGTTTTCGCAGATTATGCTCGATCTCTTCCTTTTCGGCGATCTGCTCCTTGAGTTCTTTATTCGTTTCCCTGAGGCGGTTCATCTCGGTAAGTTTAGCCTTGAGACTGTAAGACTCGGTCGTTACCTGCTCCATCTTCCGTTTGTTCCGACGGCTGTACTCAAAGCTGCCTATAACAATAGATGCCACCGCGAGGAATAAGAGCATGGGGTTTATTTTGTTCATAGGACCTGCACCGGTTTCCGGAGGGGCAGATCCTTCGTCTGGTGACGATGGTATTTTATATATATAACCCATTAAAAAACCTGACTTAACGCCATATATTATGGACCGCAACCGCAAAATGTAACGTTGCGCAAAGAATATCGTCATTTTTCGAGAAAGACTTGAGATACGGATGTTAAAGGAGTGTGTAGGCTTTTTATGCAATTCAGCGATTTTATATATGGCAGGCGGGTTTATCATAGAGTTTGGGTTGACATTTGGGGCGTCAAGGCTTATTATCGGCGGCTTACAGATACATAGAAATATTACAAAGGTTAATCACATGAGTGAAAACAAGAAAAAAGGTTATCGTGATACGCTGAATCTCCCGAAAACAAGCTTCGGCATGAAAGCCAATCTCGTCCAGCGCGAGCCGCAGCAGCGTAAAGCATGGGAAAAGATGGGTATGTACGAGCAAATACTCGCCAAACGGGCGGATAGTCCGATGTATGTTCTTCATGACGGACCGCCCTATGCCAACGGCGATATTCACATGGGCCACGTTATCAATAAGGTTCTTAAGGATATCGTCGTCAAGTATAAGACCATGACAGGTTTTCAGACACCGTATGTGCCAGGG
>DRGS01000112.1 GCA_011053245.1 Phycisphaerales bacterium | reverse complement strand
GGTCATAACGCTGTATGATATACATAATGCTATGCACAAGCGTTTCTGGATTGAGGCTATACCTGATGAAATCGCTCCACTTATCAACCCGCGTCTGCAAGTCGATGTGGAAGCTGTGTATGTAGACATAACAAGCAAGCTGGTAAAAATTATCGTATGAGGATACTGATGGCTAATCGCAAGAGCCCAAAGCAGCTGCGAATCAATCCTGTCATCGAGCGCGAGCTCGTGAGCCTGCTCGGTCAGTACATCGACCTGACAGGCAAAGACACTTCGTTTTATGAATTCGCCAATCGTGCGCTCAGGCTCGGTATGCGCGAGTTGGTAAGAAGTGCGGTATTCGGTACCGCCCAAAAAGTTAAAAACCCTGCTTAGAAAGGCCAGTGAGATGACGGCTGTGACGGATAAATATATTTTGGATGGGCATAAGCCAGTTCCATGTTTTAATTTAATGAAGTTTGCCCGCTGGTTTGAAAATGCTAATCGCCATGTTGCCAAAACAAAAATAGATGACATCACAATATCGACAGTGTTTTTAGGGCTTAATCATGGTTTTGGCAAAGGCCCACCGTTGTTGTTTGAAACAATGATATTTGGTGGCAGGTTTGACGAAGATATGTGGCGATATTCTACTTGGGACGAAGCCGAAAAGGGCCATCAAAAGGCTGTCGAGAAAGTTAGGGCAAATAGAAAGGAAAAGAAATGACCTTAAAAGAAAGAATACTGAAAGATTTACGTCGATGGGAAGCATGGATAGTCGAGTTAGAGGGCGTTGATATGTCCGATGCAGGGCATACAGTATATATGTCCGACGGACTTATAGCGGACGTTGAAAAAAGCACAATAATTGAAGGAACCAAAAATGGAAGATAGTTTAATACCGAACGATATTGAAACCGTAGAGGTCGCCCGGGCGGAACAGGCGATAATCATTCGCGATGACCCCAAGCAGCAGCTTCGGCTGATGAAGGAGAGGGCCGAGTGTGCCGCCGAACTCCTGAAATTCCAGAGTGCTATCATAGTAGCGGCAACAGACGCCTCTGACTGGATACAGTTTGGCGACAAAATGTGTCTGTCAAGTGCGGGGGCAGAGCGTATCGCCCAGCATTTCGATATTCGTCTGACCAACTGGAAACAGGAAAAGGAGGAATGGCAGGATGAACTCGGCAGGGGCTATCGCTATATATTCACCTGCACCGCCGGCCACGGCAACAGGCAGTTACACGCGATAGGCCAGTGCGATAGTCGGGACAAATTCCTTTGCAAGGTCGGTGATACTTATAAGAGTCTGACGGAGATTAACGCTAATAACCTGCGTGCCGCCGCCTATCATCGCTGTCAGGGCAATGCCATTAAGGCCCTGCTCGGTATACGAGGTATCACCAAGAGTACGTGGGAGGCGTTATTTAAGGCTACGGGTAAGGACACCACCGTTACCAACAAGGCAACCTTCAAGAAAGGTTCAAAAGGGGGCACAAGCAAAACCGACACGGATAAACAGGCCGAACTCGGTGCGATACTCCTTGGTTTTGTTGATGAAGGTTTCGTTGTAGAACTTGACGAAGAGGGCAATCCGCACCTGGAGCCGGCTGAATATGACGATGTGGACCGACTTAAAGCGGCCAGTGATTCCTGCGCGCAGATATCTTCGTTTGTCGGCAAAGATAATGACCTGAAGGCAGGCAAAGAATCACTTAAGGACCTGCGAGGCAAATGGCTGGACGTAACGTTAGCGAAAGCAAAGAAACTTAAAGCGGAAGGGTATAAAGATGAAGGCTAATGAGCCAACTGAGAGTGAAAAATATGTAGCCGCCAACTACGTCTTAGTGCATCGGGAAATCACTGAATTTCTCCTGTTTACAGGGTACGTGCTCCACAGCTTAAATAGTGAAGAACATGCCGAAGAGGACACCGAGACGCGACTAAAGGTAGTCGAGGAGTTTGCTACTGTATATAACGCTATCGCGGCAAGCTACTTAAGATATATCGGCAAGCCCCCGCAGTCACTTTATAAAGACGATAGAGAATACTGTATGGCCGTAGTCAAGGAGATTCGAGATAAGATAAATACCGGAGGCGTTTGCTCGTACATTGCCGATATGGAAAAGCTCATCGCTGAAAGAAGAAGCATGTGTGATACTGTTATAGTAAAGGAAATTAGCCGTGCAGAATCCGCCGAATATAGAAACAGGAATTAAAGGGTATCTGAAGAGTACCGCCAGGCCCCTTACTCCGCAGCATGTAAACCGTATCAGTATGATAGGTGATAAATGTCTTCGCAAGCTGTACTACATGCGGGCCGACTGGGACAAGGCCGAGCCCTACTCTGACAGAGTAAGGGGCATCTTCGCTACCGGTAACGAACTGGAGCCGAAGCTGCTGGCTATCTTCAACGATAAGATTGGCCCCCTTTGCGACCCCCCTTCCCGTATCGTCGGGACACAGGTATCAACAAAAGACAAACTGCTCGCTGAGTATAAAATCGGAGGCACAATCGATGGCTACCTGGAAATTCTCGTCGATAATATGTGGCTTGCAATTGCTGTCGCCGATATAAAAACCTGCGCTCAACACCTTTTTGAAGGTTACGGCAACCTTGCCAGCCTCAGGGACCATACATGGAGCCAGCGGTACATCGCCCAACTGATGATGTATTCCTTCGCTCACAACCTTGAATACTGCGCAATCCTGTTCGTCAACAAGAGTAATATTTATACCGACTGGAAGCTGGTGTGGTTCGCTGTTGACTTTGAGTATGTGGAGAGTTTGTTACAGAAAGCAAAGGTTATCAATGAGGCGGTTGATAAAGGGAGGCCACCTGCCGGAGTCAATCGTCCCGACCTTTGCAACAGTTGCAACTTCCTGTCACATTGTATGCCGGAACTGTCTATCGGCACCAAAACCAAAAATATAACCGATAAGGACCTGCTGACTGACATGCTCCGGTGGCAGCAGCTTAAGAGCGGTCATGCCGAATACACCAAGCTCGACAAGAAGTGGAAAGCTGCGATAGTGAAGGGCCAGAGTGCCGTCTGCGGGCCGTTCTTTTTGACGTGGACAAAGGCCCACAGGAAAGAAACCGTTTATCCTGCTAAAACGATATGGAAGATGAATGTCAAATATGCCGACCCGAATAATCCAGGCTAAAGCGCTATTGGCAGCGCTGGATAAGTGCGTCAATATCTACGTGCCGGGTCACTTTGTCCGCCGGGAGGTTGGAATGAAATGCCTTGTCCCGGTATCCGGGGAACTGATTGCGGCAAAAATTATCGGGCACCGCAGCAATTTTGGTTATTATCGCAAAAGGACTACTACGCACAGCGAACTGGCAAAGATGTTTTGTCCGCATAAAAAACAACTGATTAGGTCCCTGAACCATCTGACCATACCGCTATAATAGATAGTGTAAAGGAGCTGTAAGAAAATGACAAAGAAAGAATTACGGATTTTAAGGATAGCAACCGCCCCTATATGGGTGATTCCCTGGTTGTTTTTAGTGATAGGGGTGACGTTTATATGGTTTTTTGGTTCAATAATCGGGCAGTTACTGATGCAAACGATAATCTTCTGTTACACCGGCAAATGGGAGTGGTCCTGGGATGGGGACATGGTGATTGAAGTGCTAACGATGGAAGCTTTTAGATAAAACCTAAGGGAGCTGTAAGATGAAAAGATGTCCAGATTGTAAATGGTGGCCGATTATTTGGGCACATGGCCAAACATTTGCTTTTGACTTAGCTAATAAAGATTTCAAACGTATGACTGAGTTGAAAAAGAAATATAATTATACAGGGGAATGCAAGCCTTGGATGGGTTCGCGAGGAAACAATGCAAATAGGTGTCAAAATTACTGGCGTATCTGGTGGAAATTCTGGAGGTCAAAATGAAAAGAATACTAATCACTCTGGCAGTGCTGCTGGCGTTATTAGGTAGCTGTGATACCCAGTCGCCTGATATTGCTTATGTCGATGGCTTTACCGCTCGCCTTGTAGGAGCCGGCAGCGGTTTCCCGGCATATACCCTTGACTTTTGGGACACCTCGGAAGATGGCGACACTATCCATTCAGCGGCCTTCGGTATCGAATGCAG
>DRGS01000111.1 GCA_011053245.1 Phycisphaerales bacterium | reverse complement strand
GTTTTGTGCCGGTTTGTATGATCTGGCCCTTTGTCATCTCTATGATCGGGGTGTGGATGGTGTATTTGCCCTTGTCCTGGACGGCGGCGGCAGTTGCAAGATTGGCCATCTTTTCAAAGGCTTTGATAAATTCCGGGCGGCAGTCCGGGTAGCCGGAGTAGTCGGTTGCGTTTACCCCGATGAAGATGTCGAATGAGCCGAGTACCTCTGCCCATGCGAGAGCGTAGCTGAGGAATATCGTGTTGCGAGCCGGGACGTAGGTTATTGGGATGTCGTTTTCGGTGATGTTTTCGCGGTTTTTGGGTACTTCAAGGGCTGGATCGGTCAGTGCGGAACCTCCGAAAGCGGCGAGGTCGATGTCAATAATGCGGTGTTCGGACGCGCCAAGGGCGGCAGCTACCTTTTCGGCTGAGGCGATCTCGATACCGTGTCGCTGGCCGTATCGGAATTTATCAAAGCCTTTGAAAAGATGGCCAATCTTGCAACTGCCGCCGCCGTCCAGGACAAGGGCAAATACACCATCCACACCCCGATCATAGAGATGACAAAGGGCCAGATCATACAAACCGGCACAAAACTCGGCATCGACTACGCCCTCACCCATAGCTGTTACGACCCCGTACATGAAAAGCCTTGCGGAAAATGCGACTCCTGCACCCTCCGCCTAAAAGGCTTTGAACAAGCAAACCTAACCGACCCCGTTGACTACTCCGATCGCTGACAAATAACCAGGAACCCTAAATGATCGTTAACGAAATATTCTATTCCATTCAGGGCGAAGGATCACTTGCCGGAACCCCAAGCGTATTTATTCGCCTTGCCGGCTGCCCCTTGCGTTGCCGCTGGTGCGATACGAAATACGCATGGCACGACAGCGCCGGCGAAAAACACTCACCCGAACAGATCAAACTTGACATCGGCGGCCATCCAACCGACCACCTCGTTATAACCGGCGGCGAACCAATGACAACTCCCCACTTGAAAGACTTCCTCGCCCCCTTCGCCAAGATGCACATCACCATAGAAACAAGCGGCATCGCCTTCGTCCCCGGCCTGCCCTGTGATCTCATGAGCATCAGCCCCAAGCTAAGCAACTCTACCCCCGAAGACGCTGAAACTGCCAGGGACCACGAAGAAAACCGCTTGAACCTCCCCGCCCTCCGGCAATTGATCGACACATACGATTATCAGTTGAAATTCGTAGTCGATCACCCCGCAGACCTCGACGAGATCGCCGACACCCTCAAGGCCCTCAAGAACGTCCGCTTCGACAAGGTCCTGCTAATGCCCCAAGCCGCAAACTTACAGGAATACATCGAAAAATCCAGATTCCTCGCCCAGATATGCAAACAGACCGGCTTCGCCTTCAGCCCCCGCTTGCAACTGCTACTCTGGGACGGCCAAAAGGGCAAATAATATCCACTCACCACAAAAAATGCTTGCAACCGAAAGTTTTCCCTGTAAAATAGCCAGCTTAGTTGCCCAGGTGGCGGAACTGGCAGACGCGCTAGCTTGAGGGGCTAGTTCTCTTCGGGGAGTGGAGGTTCGAATCCTCTCCTGGGCACTGATTTTTAGCTCAATATTAAGGTTCTAAGCCTTGTGTTGAGCTTTTTTTATGCCCTCAAATATTGGCACTGTGAAAAAATTTCTGTTTAGCACCTCACTTCCAGCTTAACATATTATATGGGAAATCCCAGATAAAGAATCACTTTGAGATAAATATGGTGATCATTTTGTCAGCAGGTCGAATTCTTCGGGGCTTAGGGATTGTCGGAGTTTTTTTAGTGCGATGAGTTCGAGTTGTCTTACTCTTTCTCTTGTGATGTTGAACGTGTCGCCGATCTGCTGTAGTGTCATGTGTTTTTTTCTGGCTATGGTGCTGTCGAGTCCGAAGTGGTTGCGTATTATGAATTGTTCTCTTTCGTCGAGGTTGTTCTTTATTACATAGTCGAGGCTGTGATGGGCGCGTTCTATTTCGGCGATGTCGACGAGGCCGGCGGTTCTTAGATCCTGCTGGACATTTGAAAGTTCGTCGGCGTTTGACCTGTCGAGGCGGCGTGCCTCTGCAGGTAATTTTTTTGCGAAATCTTTGGCGATCGCCAGCGAAGCGTAGGTGTTGAACCTGTAGCCCCTCAAATAGTCGAATTTTTCAACGGTTCGCATTAGCGAGAGATTACCTTCGCTGATGAGTTCGGATAGATTTGCGCCTGTGGCGAGGTGCTTTTGTGCGATGCGTACGACGAGCCCGATGTTGGATTCGAGTATGGTCGTCTTTATGTCCTCGGCGCGTTCGAGAAAGTGTTCTATATTGCGAAGTCTCTTGCTGCTTGGTCTGACCCGGTCGATCTTTGCGCGTGTCAGGCATGCGAGGTATTTCAGGTAATTATATTCTCGGAAAAGTTCCATTTCCTGCTGTCGTGTGAGGATGTGAGGTGGCGGCTTTTTAGCATCTAAAGGTTTTCTTTTTGTGAGTTCGCTTATTGGTTGGGCGAGTATCTTTTTTTCGGCGTTTTGTTCGAGAAATTCGCCGCTGTCAATATATTCTATTTTTTGTATGAGCAGCGCTTTTGCTCGTCGCTTATTTATGATGCGGTATATTGAGCTGCGGCTTCGCTGGAATTTTCTCATCAGTTCGGCGATGGATGCGCCCTGTCGGTGAAGTTTATATATCTGGGCGGCTTCGCGTGAATTGATGGCATGGTATGGCCGGCGGAAGACGGATCTGTCTGGATTATTATTGTCATAATCTATCAGTATCAATCTTATCGCTTCGGGCGATCTTGATATTTCACCGGCGATAATTTTAGTTATCTGGTAGCGGTTGTATTTGGATTTTGCCGCGAGAACTTTTGCGCGTTTTATGATCAGCTTTTTCTGGGGATCGGTTATCCGGGTGAATTTTTTTGCCCTTTGCATAATGCCTGGGTTCTTGTGTAAAAAGAAGTCTATTGAAGATTGGCGGAAACCGAGACGTTTAGTGCCATCGTCGAAAAGATATGTTTTTGCAACGAATCCTTTTTTTCGCCAGCGTTGAATGGTCTTTGCCGAGATGGAGAATCTGTCGGTGAGTTGGTCGGCGGAATAGACGGTGGAATTTTCTTCGTTCGCGGCAAATGCTATCTGGTGACTTACGTTCAGGATGAATGTGTGCAGGGCGTCTGTGAGTTCGTCGGCGGTGACGTTTTCGTTTTTTATTTCTGTTTTCAGTCGGTAGTCGGTGACTCGATAGCAGATGAAGTCGAGTGGGTAGTTTTTGCCGGGTTCTATGATCGAAAGAAGTTCTTCGGCGGCGTTGATCTGGTTTATTCGCTGGGTGCGCGGGGCGAAGCGCAGCTCACTGAAGAACTGCCTTAAAGATGTATTTTTGACTTTTCTCATGGTCTGTCAAGTATTATATCACGGATAACAGACCAAAATCAAGGGTAAAGTAAACTTTTTCCTATTACACCATGTGACCATTAGAGTAGCGATTTGGCTACGTCTACGGCTGATGCGGCGTCTGCGGCGTAACCGTCGGCACCGATCTTGTCGGCGTAACCCTGAGTTACAGGAGCGCCGCCGATTATGATCTTGACGCTGAGATCAGTGTCCTTGAATGCCTTGACGGTGGCTTCCATTGACGGCATAGTTGTGGTCAGAAGAGCGCTTAAACCAACGATGCTTGCACCGGAATTCTTTGCTTCTTCGACGAATCTTTCCGATGTGACATCAACGCCTACATCAACTACGTCGAAACCCGCACCCTTTAGCATCATGATGACAAGGTTCTTGCCGATATCATGCAGATCGCCCTGAACGGTACCAACCATTGCTTTTGCAAGTGGTTGTACGCCGGCTTCTGCGAGTTTTGGTTCGAGAATTTCCATAGCCATTTTCATGGCGCGAGCTGCGATGAGTACCTCCGGGATGTAAACTTCGTTCGCTTTGAACCGGGCACCCATGATAGCCATGCCTGTGATCAGACCTTCTTCGAGAATTTCCTTTGGGGCCATGCCTTCATCGAGAGCCTGCTGAGTTATCTCTACGGCTGTTCTCTGATCACCCTTGATGATCGATTCGCCTAATGCTTTTAAGTCTGCCATGTTCTATCGCCTTAAAAAACAATATTAAATTCTATTTCAGAGACGGCGGGATCATTATTGCCGCCGTGCATTGTAACTTATAATAGTATCGTAATATAAAATCAAGTTTTTTCGGATCCTTACAATTAAAGTGGCGAGATAATAGCAGAAAAGAGCAAAATCTGTACATAAGCATGCTTTTGGGAATTTGGTTTGATGCCTTCCGTCTTCGTTGAAACTTCGACGCGACCGGGGGAAATTGGGTTTGAATTGGGTTTGGATTGGGCGGCAGGCCTTTCGGCCTGAGACAGGTGAACAGGTGACAGTAGAACGGTAGGAAAATTGGCTTTGATTGGGTTTGTTTGGGTTTGTTCCCCTTCGCTGAAGCTATGGAGAATCTTCGATTTTGGGGTTTTGAAATTGGCTTTCCGTCTTCACTGCGTTTCGCCGCGACAGGTAAATTGGCTTTGTTTGGGTTTGCTCCGTTTTTGGGTTTTGGTTGCAAAACGTTGTAACTCCCATTACTGTAAGTACTTGCGATGCGTTTTGAGTGGTTGAAATTGGGTTTGTTCCTCAAAAAAAGGTTTCGCAAAAGTGCGGTTTCTCCCGAAAAGAGTGAGTGTTTTGTTGTGCTTTCAAATGCTTTCGTTTTTTTGCAGTTTTTCATTGTTTTCTGCTGTTTTTTCATTTTTTAGTTACTTTTTTGAATAAACCCCACCGAATGAATCCCTTCGGCTTCGCTCAGGGCAGGCGGGGGGCTAATCCGTCTTCGCCGGACCTTCGGCATGGTCACTTATAAACGATTTATATACTTCCATTTTTCTGATCATTTGTCTTCTTTCTAATTCGGCGATGGTTTTGAATAGGCTGTTCTCTATGCGTCGTTCGTGCATTAGGAGGTTGCCGATGACCTTTGAATTTGTGAAATCCTTTACGGCTATTTGGCCGAGTTCGAGGTCGGGCGGAGGTGTTTTGTCATTTTTGGGTTTCAGGAAGGCATCAAGGCCTCGGATAACACTGTTGTTGTGGGAATGGTGAAGGGAGTTTACGGCTGCGATCTGGGTGCGGTTTGAGTGTCGCAAACGCCATAAGTGGATCGCTATGAGTTCGACGAGGTGTTTTTCTATGGTTCCGACGGGATTGTATTCTTCGTATATCTGGTCGCGGTGAAGGTCGAATTCTGCTCTGGATTCACCTGGGAAGAGGCCCTGGGCAGCATACATGCCGTGTTTGAAGGAGTTTTGCGAGACGGCAGCCTTGCCTTGGGGGGTTTTGGGGCCGGTTGATTTGCTTGCGTTTTGACGGTTTGCGTTGATCTGTTTTTCTGTTGCCATTACATATTCCTTTCTAATTTTGTATTCATTTTTACTGTCTCAAAAAACATAGTCCCCCCATACTTTGCACGAACTTGCGCGTTTGATGCAAAAATCGGTGATTTTTTTGGGGGTTGAAAACGGTAAGTTGTTGTTAGGAAAGGAGTTAAAAAAATTATTTTTTTGCCATGTAGCAAGATAGTGCAAGCGCGTTTGGAAGATTTTTTGGGGGTTAATACAGCTATGGGGATAAGGAATTTCTTGATAATTTAGTGACTTGTGGACTACTCATGGTAAATATAACAGAGAAAAGACTTGATTGTACCTCTGCATGATAATTGATTCTTCTACAAAAACATTCTGATCGATGCAATCGTTTTTTTCTGACCAAGCAGAAATGTCAACTTTCTCTGGCTGTCCACTACGCGATACTGTGTTGTTAAATAGCTCCCCTGCAACAGTATTGTTACCCAATGTTTGTCCAATTGATATCCAAAAACAAGACCGAAAGTTTTGGCTACCTTGCCACCACTTCACTTTGCCAACTTCGGAGCAAACAATAGCACAGTAATCTTCACTAAGCTCTGTATATCTGATAGCAGTAGCTGTTAAAGATGTCAAAAAAAAGTCAGCCAATTTACTAAGGGTAGCCAAGGACATGGGGAATTTGCGCATACTTTCCTCAAAGAGTTTTTTAGGCATTAATAGACTGGCTGCAAAATAATTTGCTTCTATTTCTTCTGGACTACCTTTGTATTTAGCTAAAAAATCCTTTTCTGTGCATGTAAATATCTGAGAAACTTTCTTATGTAGTTCCCAATGCCCTAATTCATGAGCTATCGCAAATCGCTTTCGCCCTTTTTCTGGAATGTTGTGGCGAACACGAATAAATCCATGGTTGCCTTTTCTAACTAAGCGAGCATCCATTTTCTGCAAAGGACCTTCTGTGACCAATACGCCTTTTGTAAAAGCAATATCTTCTAAGCACAACTCATCTGGCTTAGATATACCATATATATCCCAGAGACGTTCCGCTTCCCATTGGGCCACACGTATTCGATAAGAGTCATTCTTCATCAAAACCTTTTTCCAATTCCTCAAGATGCAGGATATCCTCTGCTAATGATTTCAAATCTTCGTCTGAGGCTTCTTCTAATTTTCGGCAATACATCGCTTGTTTAGAACCAGATAAATGTTGCATAATCCATTGCCTGATTTCTTCGCGGCCACCTGAAATAGTAGAGCTAATATCTTTAAAGGCCTCCAGCATTTTTTGCCTTTTTTGTGTGGCATTGGCAAGAGATTTCTGGGCTTGTTTTCTTTCGTCGGCTTTATTAAGTACATCGCGAATTTTATCCATTGCTGATGTAGTGTTGATTTTTAGTTTTTTCAGTTCAGCCTGAATTTCTTCGTCTGTCATGTTGTTTTCATTTGGATAAATAAAATCAAATAGCTTATTGCATAAGACAGGATCAATTTTCTTAAATTTATCTTTCATCATTGGTACTCCAAGATAATTTGTTCAATTTCTTATCAACCTCTCTCCGAAGTCTTTTCTTGGCATTATCGATTTCTTTTAAGCTTACTTCAAGATACTCTGCCATTTCAGAACGCTTATCGATACCGGCATCCAGACAATCGAGTATGCCGCATACGATCTCATCTTGTTCAAATGCTTTCCGAAGAATAAACTCCACTTTTTCTGCCAAGTCTTTCTTGGTACATATTATCAAAGGGCTGGCCTCGCAGCCTTCTAGCTCAATCTCTTTGACCGCACCTTTATCAGTCACAATGGACGGCATAGATTCTGTTATTTCAGTTTCCTTTGAATCTATTAAGTGAGAGATAATGCTATCCACGCATCTCTTCAAGAAATAATAAAAATCTGGACATTTTTTTTCATCATAAGTTCTCCTACCCTCTATTGTTCGAGTTATAGCCTCTGCGGCAACATCTTCGGGGCCATGGCCTTGGGGATTACGATATTTCCCGTTACTAAACCAGCCTAATTTAACATATTTCCGCTGTGCATGAACCGTCAAACGGTCGAGGAGCCCTTGCCAATCCTGTTCTGTAAATTCTGCTAAATCCGCCATTTAACGACCTTACTTTGATGTCGAAAACTACCCGCTACAGTGGCATTCTATACATATATGCCGGGAAAAACAAAAAAATTTCCGCATTAGTGGCAAAAAACTCATTTTCGTCGGCATTAATAGTAGAAAGTCGTTGAACGAGCATTTGATTCAGATGTTTGGTTTTCTCGTAGAAAGAATGTGAAATCTGGGAGGAGGCGTTTCCTCTCGGCTATACAGGACTGGTGCTGACAATGTTAGCAGATCAGTCGTACGATGGTTAATTTTAGTATGGAGTTTAAATTATGGCTAGAAATGAACAGACCTCAAAACGAGTAGGCAAAATTGCTTCCCAACAACTGCGAAGCAAAGGAACCTCAAAAAGAGCTAAGAGTACCGCCGCCTCTGCGTTAACTCAGCGGCCAGACAGAAAGAAAGGAAAGAAATAAAAGTTTTTTGGTAATCTGAGTGCATGGTTCAGGGTACAGAGTCTTAGGGTTCTACCCTGATCCATTCGCTTGTTGATTAGCTGGGTGTTAATCTTATCGGTGGCTAAAAGTAATTGTCACAGGATAGATTAAAAAGTCAATTAATACATTTTTCAAAGAAAGTTTTATTATGCATAAATACTATGTAAACAAAAATGCGCAAGCTAACGGCGACCATGAAGTACACAGATCAGGATGTTCTTATATGCCAAATTCAGAAAACAGAATATACCTGGGAACTTTTTCTGGTTGCGCCGGAGCCGTGAGAGAAGCAAAGAAGTACTATCCTCAATCTAATGGGTGTTACTACTGCTCAAATGCATGTCACACATCATGATTAAATCCGACTGGAGGGCGGGGGAACGCAATAACAGCGTTCCCTCTTTCCACGGTTAGGACTAAATTACGATTGAAGTACGGCCAAGTAAGTTTGGGCGTGGCGGGTTAAATTTTTTCGAAAGTGAATGCGTGGCCGGTGGCGTCTACCTGTATTTTGTCGCCGTCGGTGAAACGTCCGGCTAGTAACTCTGTGGCGAGTCGATTTTCCACTCTTTGCTGGATGGTTCTTTTTAGCGGTCTTGCACCATAGGCGGGATCGTATCCTTCGTCGATGATCTGCTTTCGGGCATTGTCAGTAAATGTTACGTCGAGGTTTCGGGCTTTTAGGCGTTTGGCAAGATAACCAAGTTGGATGTCGACTATCTTTCGCAGGTCGTCGTGGGTGAGCATGTGGAATACGATCGTCTCGTCGATACGATTGAGGAACTCGGGTCTGAAACATTGTTTGAGGGCGTCCTTGACGTGGGCCTCTATCTCCCAGTCGGCACCTAAGTCTTCGGTCATTTCCTGTATCTGCTCGCCGGCGAAATTGCTGGTCATGATTATAACGGTGTTTTTGAAGTCGACGGTTCTGCCCTTGCCGTCGGTGAGCCTTCCGTCGTCGAAGACCTGGAGCAGGACATTGAAAACGTCCATGTGTGCCTTTTCGACTTCATCGAGCAGTATTACGGAGTATGGTTTTCTGCGGACGGCTTCGGTGAGTCTTCCGCCCTGATCGAAGCCGACGTATCCGGGGGGGGCTCCGATGAGTCTTGCTACGGAATGGGATTCCATGAATTCGCTCATGTCGATTCGCACCATGCAGTTGGGGTCGTTGAAGAGGTAATCGGCGAGGGCTTTTGACAGTTCGGTCTTGCCGACGCCGGTTGGTCCGAGGAACAGAAATACGCCTATCGGTCTGTCGGGGTCGCCGAGGCCGGATCGGTTTCTTCTGACGGCGTTGCATATCGCCGAGACGGCTTCGTCCTGGCCCACGACCTGTTTTTGAATGTACTCTTCCATCTTCATGAGCTTATCGCGTTCGCCGCTGAGCAGGCGTACGACCGGAATGCCCGTCCATTTCGCGACTACCGAGGCGATCTGTTCGGCGGTTACTTCATTGTGGATGGTCTTTGATCCGTTGGAATTGGCGAGAGTTTTTTCGGCTTGGGTAAGCTCTTTGCTGAGTTCGGCTATCGTGCCGTATTTCAAACGCGCAGCGGTTTCGAGGTCCCCTTTTCGCTGGGCGGCTTCAAATTCGGTTTGAGCGTCGGCTATTTTTTCTTTGATCGCTTTGAGTTTGTTAATGTCTTCTCTGTCGGCTTCCCATCGAGCGGTAAGTTTGTTGTTGCTTTCCTGAAGATCGGCTAATTCCTTTTCGCTCTTTTTCAGACGCTGGGCACTTGCTGGATCGGTTTCTTTTTTTAAGGCTTCGAGTTCGATCTGCAGTTGCATTATTTTTCGCCGGATGATGTCAAGTTCGGCGGGCAGAGAATCATTTTCGATACGCAGTTTTGACGCGGCTTCGTCGATGAGGTCGATGGCTTTGTCGGGCAGCCAGCGGTCGGCTATGTATCGGTTTGACAGTGTGGCGGCGGCGACGAGAGCCGAATCGGTGATGCGAACGCCGTGGTGGGTATCGTATTTGTCCTTTAGGCCCCGCAGGATAGCGATGGTCTCTTCGACGGTTGGCGGGTCGATCGTGATGGGCTGAAAGCGTCTTTCGAGGGCGGCGTCTGTTTCGATGTATTTTCGGTATTCGTCAGTTGTGGTAGCTCCTATGCATCTTAGTTCGCCGCGGGCAAGGGATGGTTTTAGAAGGTTGCCGGCGTCGACGGAGCCTTCGGCTTTTCCGGCGCCTACGATGGTGTGGAGTTCGTCTATGAAGAGTATGATCTCGCCTTCGGAGGCGATGACTTCCTTTAGTACGGCTTTGAAGCGGTCCTCGAATTCGCCTCTGTATTTTGTACCGGCGATGAGCGAACCCATGTCAAGTGCGATGACCCTTTTGCTTTTCAGTCCGGTGGGGACGTCACCTGCGACTATCCGCTGGGCTAAACCTTCTGCTATGGCGGTTTTGCCGACGCCGGGTTCGCCGATGAGTACGGGGTTGTTCTTGGTCCTGCGATTTAGTACTTGCATGCATCGGCGTATCTCTTCTTCGCGTCCTATCACCGGGTCGAGTTTGCCTTTGCGGGCCATTTCGAGCAGGTCGATACCGTATTTCTCAAGAGCCTTGTATTTTGCTTCGGGGTTGTCGTCGGTTATCTTTTCTCCGCCGCGTATCTGCTTAAGCGCCGCTTCGACCTGTTGGGCGGTTATTGCGTTTACGCTTAGTACTTCTTTGGCTTGGCCGTTAACTTCGGCGAGCGATACAAAAAGATGTTCGACGCTTAAGTATTCATCGCCCATCTTGTCGGCGCGGTTCTGGGCATCGAGGACGACCTCACCAAAAGCAGGTTCGGGCATCAGCATTTGTCCGCTTGCCTTGCCTGTGGGCAGGCGGTCGATCTCACCTGCGACCATTTCCTTTATGCGGGCTACGTTGGCGCCGATCTTCTTGAGTATCATGACCACTACGCCATCGTCGTCATCGCATAGCACGCTAAGCAGGTGCAGGGAGGACATAACGGTGTTGGACCTTGCCATGGCGAGCTGCTGCGCACTGGCGAGAGCTTCCTGGGCTTTCATAGTGAATTTATCGAATTTCATTGCAAACCTTTCTATCTTCAATTTAGGGCGGTATACAGCCCTGTAAAAACTCTATGAGTAGTGAAATGCAAATTGTGTGCCCAACCGACGCAAAGATGTAAATACTTTAACGGAAAGACTTTATGGTTAACCGGAAATGAGAGGTTTATGCCAATTTGGCAGTTGCTTGCCGTAAACGGCGTGCCGGAGAGCTATATTACAGCAAAATGATTGTTTTTACGCCGGGCATTTTGAGATGAGCCTTACGCCATCTTGTACCATAGAGGGATACAGGCCAACTTTGCGCATCGCGTCGATATAGGTACTGTATTTGACGGGTTTGACTATATAGGCAGTGCATCCGAGCTTGTAGCATCGTTCGATCTCATGAGAATTATCTGTTGTTGTCAGCATGATGACGGGCAGGTTCTTGATCTTCCCATCGCCACGGATAGTCTCCAGAACCTCAACGCCGTCTATACCCGGCATCCTAATATCGAGCATCAGCACATATTGCTTGCCTGGATCCATCCTCGGCGACCCGCTTTCGGTATAAAAGAAATCAAGAACTTCCTGTCCATCGGCAAGCCTCATGATCTCGTTGCAAAGGCCAAGGCTACGGAAATACCTTTTGGTCAGCACGAAATGGCCAATGTCGTCCTCGGCAATAATAATGACTACTTCTTTCCTCATCTTTTCGCATCCCTCCCTTCAAACACAATCATCCCCGCTATTGCAGGCATCCTGAAAGGGTTTACACTGGAGTATACTCCTACAAGACGGTTAATGTTCAATTGTCCGGTTTGATACAGGAGGCAGTGCGCATGAAAGAGGCTGATTGCCCGGAGGCAATCAGCCGGTATGGTAAACCCACACCACGTGGAAATATGGGATCTCAATGTTTACAGTTTATAAAGAACATTCGCAGATGTCGTTCCTTAGGTGCCGTATACCCTGCAGCTTATCGTCCTTGATCGGCTGTTTTTATAAGTCCACAAGTGTGCAGAATCGCTGTTTATCGTGTCATGCTAAGATACAAACTGCACTGCCATGCCGATATTGGTACCTTCGAGGACATTTTTCCTGTCAACTCTGAGTACCTTACCGTTCTTTATTCTTGCGTACTGCCCTTTTTGCTTTGCAAGGGACATTGTACGTGGGAAATTTATTTCTACCGTATGGCCAGCTCTTATCGGTGTGGTCATAGGCACTGAAATAAACACCCCACCTTTGCTGACGTTAACGCTTCTTCCATTGAAAAACCTGTTTGCTTCAGGTAGCCAGATGCTGACTGGCCATGATAATTCCGATCGCGTGTCCGTGCGTTGTTCAACTACGGTTGTTTCCATGATTCCATTCTCCGTTAATGTAGTTAACTTAATTGCCATACCCAGATATCGGCCATGTTAAGTTAGATAAGTTAGTCAAAATGGGCGAAAAAACAGGCATTTTGAAAAAAAGTATTAAACCGGTCTTTTTCTCAGGGCGAACAAAGATATTATAGGGCGTTGGTCAAAAAAAAGTTGCTGAATGTTAAGGCGGGTAAGCACAAAATATTTTTTGCTGGTAAAACAGGGTGTATTTTCCGGTCGAACTTACCGTAAAAGTTTGCGTAATATGGAGAAGTTGTTGATTTACCGTATGTGAAATGACGATGTATATTATCAGGTGCTGGTATAAATTGAATGAGCAACCGTGTTTGCGGCAGTTGCGTCCGTTAAAATCTCATATAATCGCATGTTCGGAGTTGACGTCAGGCGGTTTGTATATAGAATAGAAGCTGAGAGTATTTTTTAAGTTTCCGATGATCGGGGAATTGCTTTGAGGCGTTTTTATCTTTTATTTTTGCTCGTTGTCGTCGTTTTGGGTGGTGTTTGTGCCCGTGGAGCCGACAATGGCGCTGATGAGTCCGATGAGGTTCGTCAACTCCACATAGCCAGAAGTGCGCTTTTCAGCGGTGCAAATGAACAGGACAGGATCTATGGCGCGGTGGAATTGCTGCTCAGGCCGGAAAAGGATGCCCGGGCCATACTGCTTGATGCGTTAGGTTCTCAGGACAATCCCGGAGCCAGTCGTGCGGTATGTATGGCGCTTATCAAGGGCCGGGCGTGGGGTAAGTCTATTCGTGATCGTAAGGACTTTATGCCTGCACTTTTCAAATTGCTTACCGAAGGCGATCAGGGGCAGGTGAAGTTGGCGGCGGAGGCGTTGCTGATCTTTGACTATAAGGAGGTGGGAGGGAGACTTGGCAAGATCGCACGTGGAGAAGAGACCGGTGATCGGAATGTTCGTTTCAATGCTATCGATGCTCTTAAGCTTTGGGCCGATAAGGCGGCTATTTCCGAATTGGTAAAGTTGCTGGACGATGATGACAAAGAAGTAGCATCCGCGGCTGAGTCGGTACTAAATGAATGGGTGCCGGTTTTTAGCGACAGGGCCGAGTGGAAGGCGAGGTTGCGGGATCTGCAAAGAAAGAAAGCAAGCGAGATAGTCCGTGATCGCATGGTTGTTCAGGAGGCGGAGATAAGACGTCTTAAGGCTGCTCGCGACCAGTGGCGTCAGCTTTGCCTTGCTGAGATGGATAAGGAGTATTCGCGTACCGATGAGACTGAGCGGGGTCGTATCCTTACGGAACGGCTGGGGCACGAGCTTGTCGATGTGACCCTGTGGGCGATCGATAAGGTTTCTCAGCGGTCGGCTTCGACAGTTTTGCCGGAGAACTTCGATGAGGTATTGATGTCTCTCGTATCCGATGAGGACAGACGGGTAAGGCTTGAGACAGCCAGAGTTCTTTATCATATGGCCAAGCGTAATCCGGGCGAGAAGCTTCTGGCCCAGATCAAGGTCGAAGAGCATGAAGATGTGCGATTGGCAATATTTGACGCGCTTGGAGAGGCGTGCAATTTCGCATTTTCGGAGGGAACCAAAATCGAACTTGACGTTTCTGTACGTGATGAGACGCTTGAGCATGCCGGCGATTATGCTATCAGCGACAACGAACTAAAGGTCAGAAAGGGCGCAGAGGTTATCGGCAAGCTATTGCGTTTGAACGGTTTGGATAGCAGTGTGCTGGATAAATACCTTCTGATACTTTCCAGCCGCTATGAAACGGCCGCTCAAGATTCGCAACCGATCGCAGGTACTATCTTGACTGAGATGGCTAAATTATGTGGGCAGGAGAGCAAGTCGAGAGTTCGTGCAATACGCTTTTTTGAAAGTGCGTTTGCCAAGGGTCTGAGATCCTATGATGTCACAGTGAGAGAAGCTTCTGTTGCCGGACTTAGCAACATAGATGCGAAAAAGGCCTTTTCGCAGTTCATAACATTGGGTCTCGAAGGCGATGCGAGTGCAGCGGTCAGGCGCAGGGTAGCTGAGCTTGCCGCTGAGGTTGGCGGCCAGGAAGAGCTTGTATGGCTTGCTGAGAGATCGGCTATGAATGGCAATGAGGGGCAGGCAGCCTGGAAGGCGATGGAGGAGATACTTGCCCGTCAAAAGGCGTCGGTGGTTGTCGAATGGGCCGGTAAGATAGGTGTCGATAATGGATCGCGTCAACGGGCATTGTTAGAGATGGCAGAGAAAAAAGCCGAGGGGGAAGGTCAATCCGATTTTCTTTGGACGGTTCGCGGGTGGCTGGTGGATGTATATCTCAAAGAGGGTAATACCGAGAAGGTTATTGAAATTGTCGGTAAGCGACTGAGGGAAAAGAAGGATGTCGGGGCCGATGATGCGATCATAACAAAAGTGGATTTGTTTCTGCGTTCCGCTGACGAAAATGTTAGAAAACCACTGCTGGAGGGTTTTAAAGCGATAGACATCGCGGGCGAGCATCCGAACTGGACCGGGCTGCTTAAGGGTTGGGAGGCCCTGTAACATACGAGTATTCACCCTTAGTATCCAATGGGTATTACCCTGACAGGGGCGAGGCGACCTTGATCCGACAATATTCCTTGACAAATCGATAGTTAGATGTTACTATAATTAGCGACAAAGTGAAGTGAGGAGGGCTGGTAAATATCAGATCGCAACGCTTGTCTTTGGGCAGGCGGGTGAAGCTGTTGAGGTTGAAAGGAGAAGACGTATATGAAGACAGTGGCAGTTATTCTTAACATAGCTTTTTTCGGGGCGGTGTGGGTCATTTGGGCGATTGCCGGGTTTGCCGCTGATATAGCGGTCGAGTACTGGTTTTGGCTGGTGGTTTTTTTGCTTTATCCGGTGATAAATGTGATCGCACTTTCCAAACCTGAAAATACTGATTCGACCGATAGTTAGTACCTTAAAAGGAGAAATGACATGAAGATATCAATTGAAAGTCCGACGATAGTCAAGATGATCCCTGAAAGCGATCACGAAAAAGAGGCTCTCGACGCACTCTGGAAGGTTGTCATACGATGCGACGAACCAAGCAAGGTTCTGTGCCCTGTCGGTTCCTACATGCCAACAGCCGACGAAGGAGCCAACTTCGCAATACAGGACCAGTGACCCGGCTGGGCTGCCGGGCTGTGGATGGGGGCGTCAGAAAAACAATAATTTCTACATAAATTCTAATGTTTTAATGAAACCGGTCCGCAATCTGGCCGAATTAAGAGAGTATGGTAATGGGATTTGATGTCCATTTCGCAATGTAAATGTGATTGTATGATAAGTCAGGAAAAAAATATGAGTAAATCGACTATTCTTGTTATTGATGATGACAAAGGTGTTCTGACATTGATGGGTGAGCTTCTTGATATACGGGGTTATGGTGTCCTTACGGCGGATACCGGGCTTGAAGGTATTCAGCTTGCCGTGTCAAAACGTCCGGATATTGTGATATTAGATATTTCTATGCCTGATATGGATGGTGGACAAGTCGCCGAGAAACTCAAAGGCCACTCTCAGACCCAAAATATCCCCATAATTTTCCTTACAGGTCTGATCTCAAAGGATAATGAAGTTGGCAGCAACCATGTCGTCGGCGGTAATATTATGTTCGCCAAACCATGTGATATGGATGCATTGGTGGAACAGATCGAAAAACTCACGCCAGTAGCCAACAGCAAATAGTACCAGCAGCTATCCGAGATGTCCATTTGCCTGCGGCGATCTCAAGCGTATTATGCCGGAATAGGCGCAAAAAAAGGGAGACAGGTCATTTTATTATTTTGTGTCCCATCTCCCTGTTGCGATCCATTCCTTTATATACCCCTGCTTACGGTAATAACCGCTTTCTGATGCCCGCAACGTCGTATAGTATACACTAAATGGGTATGAAAGTCAAGGCCTTTGTGCATTTTAGGCTCCAATTATGTTTCGTGCGCCGATTTACCCGCTATTGGCGACACTGCCGATCGTCTTCATATTCTGATAAGATACGATAACCGGTTTTGTTAGTGACAGTTTTCCGAATTTCTCTATTATGTCTGCGTAGAGCTTACGTGCCTTTTTGGGCGATGTTTTGCATAGCAAATCGGCTATGTTGATCTGTCGTTGGATGTTTGCGTTTATGCCTGCAATGATCAGCTTTGCGGTTTTGGCGGTATCGGGGTCTTCTGTGATAGTGGTAGCTTCAATGGTTTTATATGCGTCGAAGAAGCTCTTCATAGAGGCGAGCTTCTTTTCCAGATGCTTGAAAGAACCGAGGTTGATACCGGCTAAATGCGGTGGGGGGGCTTTGGCAAGTGCTTTTTTGATCTTGCCTTCCAGACCCCAACTCCACGGGTGACCCCGCCATACTATCTGGCCGGTGTGGTCTACGAGGATGGAGGTCGGGTAACCGGTTATGTCGCAGAGATCTACGGTTCCATTGTCGATGGCGATGCTGTAATGGATGTCTTTGGTTTTCATGAATTTAGCGAGTGTGCCATCTGCGTGATCCTGCGAAAGCCCGATGATCTCAAGGCCCTGCGGGGCGTATTTGTCGTGCAGCTTGTTAAGGCCCGGGATGCTGGTTACACAGGAATGGCACCATGTGGCCCAGAACTCGAGGAGGTAAACCCTGCCTGTCGTGTTTTTTATCTGTGGCGGATTGGCTGTGAACCACTTGCTTATGAATATTTCGGGGGCGGATTGGCCCACTTTGCCAGATGCAAAGGCCGCAGAGCTTGTTAATAAGATCAGTACTACAATAACTATCAGTGTGCGTTTCTTCATACCATTTCTCTCAAAAAAGGTCTGTTAAGCGATAAAGACAGGTTAATACGCACTGTCCTTTCGGCATTTTTGGGGGGGGAGAAACAGAAAAAGTCAAAAAAATTCAATGTGGGAAAGCTGCTTGAAACAAATCAAGGTGTATTCGGCGTGTATTTTTGACGCTGAGTGGTCCTGAAAGGCTTTGGAATGCGGTTAAAAAAAAGGCTGTGAGCTATACAGTATACTCACAGCCTTTTCGGGCAACATGTCAGACTTACTTCGCAAGATGAATTACTTAACCTAATTGTTCGACAGTGATCGCCTATATTTACGCGATCTCAGCGCGTCTGACCAGTAATTTAATGTCACTCATAGAAGGTTGTTGCCTCGCTTTCATTGACAGGTCTTTTGAACTGATCACTCTCTACTTCCACCTTGAAACGCAAGTCGCCTGGCCCAACAGCTTTTACTGTTATCTGCCAGATAGCTCTGTCATTGGGCGAAAGGTTGGGCAGTGGCTGGAAGTTGATCTTACTACCTGATGCATCTGCTTTAGTCGGTCCAGTAGAAGATATATAGCTCATTTGGTCCTCGATCTGGCAGCTTACCCTTACATTAGAGATGTTCGCGGAGCCCTGATTAGTAACTGTGATGAGATATGTTCCATTATCGCCGATGCGGACCGGATCGTCAATGTCGATCACCTCCAGCAACAAAGCCGGTATTCCGGCGATCATGGTTTTTGCGGTTGCAGTAACAGCTTCGGCACAATGTGCTCTTGCGGTGGCCTCGCTGACCAATTCACCTTTGAAATCCGACTTTAGCGTCATTCGTACAACTTTCGAACTGTTTGGTTGTATCGAGCCGATGTTCCATGTTACCTGACCGGGCGATGAATGTGTGTAGACACCTTGGTCGGTTGCGCCTTCGAATTCTATTCCGTCTTGTATCGAGGCGACTATCACCGTATCGTTGGCAACGCCGTCGCCCTTGTTGGTAACGGTAAATTCAAATGTTACGGCTTTTCCGACGAAGTCTCTTGCCGGTGCCGCCTTGCTGATCTTCAGGACCGGCTGGCGTACAGAGGTTCTCGGTATATTGGACTGCGTCGATCCGCCTGTGCTTGAAACTGCCGTAGCCCGGCTCGCGAATTCACCGGGTCCGCTTACGTTTAGCACTACTTTAAATGCGCGGGATTGTCCGACATCGAGTGAGTCCACTTTGAATGACACTTCCTGGGAACCTTCAGAGGTCATCATCCCTTTCGGAAGCTTGTCATTGATCGCGATATTGCAGGCCGGGCGATCGCCATTGTTGGTTATTGTATATGTTACAGGTATCCGGTCGCATGAAAGCGTTTCTTCCGGGGCCGATTTCACGAGCGCAAGCGCAGGTGTTACGATAGTTACCTTAGCGCAGACAGGGCTGTCGTATGTTACGGATGCGCAGCTTGATACGTCACCGGAACCGCTGGCTATGGCCGAGACGGTTATCATTTCCGAGGCCTCAGGCTCAAGCATTCCTATCATCCACATAGCCTTGTTCTTCTGCATGCGATGGAGCTTTGGCTCGGAACTTTCGATCCTGAGATTCGCTGGCAACTGGTCGGTTACCATTACATTGGACAACCGTCGATCCGTCGTGTTGGTGAGTTTGATGCGATAGTTGAACTGTTCGTTGGCCCGGACCTCCTGCGGTGACATTTTTTCGAGCATTATCGCGCCGGTCACCGGGAAGTATTGACCGGCTTTGGCGACGGGAGGTGGAGCGCAAATATCCTTTTCAGGAGCCTGTGCTCTCGGTTCCGGACATTCACAACCCTGGATAAATACGCTTGCGATGATGACGAGTGTTGTTAAAATAATTGTTCGCTTCATTTTTGGCCCCCTTTCAGGCAACGACTACATTAAGTTTTTTCGCCCACTGCGACATAACACACGCCAGATTAAGGGAAATTCAATTTTGATGAAATAAGCATTATCCTGATATTGCTATTCGTAATTGCTTATGTAGAGGTAGTCGGACTCGAAGGTCATATTTTTGGTGGGGCGGCGGCGCTAAATTGTTCTTTTGCTGAGGGTATTTTTTTTATACCTGTTCGGTGGTTTGTGCTGTCTGGGGTGCAGTTGTTTCGGTCTGCGCGTCTTCGGCGAATTCGTTTGCGGTTGCCGCCAGGTCGGTTGTTTTTGTTATCTTGTCGGTGCTTGAGTCGCTGCCATCTGCGGTGGTGCTGTAATCGGGCAGATCGTTTTCGATAGCATTGAGTTCGTCGATCAGTTTGTCATTGAATGGTTCGGGTTGGTTTTCGTCCGGCTTGGAATTTTGCGAAGTCTTTTTCAAGCAGTCAGCGTCAAGATTTAACGGAGCATCAAGGTAGGCCTCTATCTGATCGAGTTTTCCGAGCAGTGAACCGACACCGTCCGGGTTGTTATCTTCTGAACTGTAGAAGGTATCTTTGCCTTTTTCGATTCGTTCGTGTGCGACATGAAGCTGTGTTTTTAGCCTCATAGTGGTTTCTTCAAACTGTGTCTGTTTGCGGTCGCTCTCCTGCTGATGCTGCAGTTGTATGCGTTCAAGCTCAGTTTGCTTTTCCGCAAGTTCAGTCTGCTTTTCGGTGAGTTTAAACTGATACTGTCCGGTGAGGTGTTCAAGCTCGGTTTGTTTCTGCGTGATCTCTCGCTGTAAATTTTCATTTATCTCTTCGAGTTGCAGGTGCCTTTGGCTGGTATTCATCAGTTCGAGTCGCTGGTTTTCCTGCTTTAGTTTCAACTGTTTGTTTATCTTCTTGAGCCGCTGCCACTGCTTTTTTTCGCGGTCGAGTTCGATCTGTCTCGTTGCCTTTTTCATAAGTTCGAGCATTTCGAGACACTGTCCGGCGACGATGGGCAGATCCCTGCGTGCGTTTACTATGAAGTGGTAGTTGTTCCAGTCCTCGGTATGCGTGTCACCGGTGAGCTGGCAGATCCCTTTTTGTTTATCGGAGCTGTCTTCCGGGTTGGATTTGATACTCTTAGGTTCGGCTGGATCTCTTGTCCATTGGCCTTGTGCAGCCTTTTGGCAATACGCGAGAATTTTTTTGAGTTTTTTTTCAGTCATTTCGAATACTCACTGATATTTCTTTTTCCAGTTCGATATCGTCCGATAAATTTAACACCCGAACGGCTCTTATAGTCTCAGCTTCTTCTATGAGGCGGTGACATTTCTCGATGCAGTCATTCAACTCATTGTTAGTGTTAGGGCTATCCATAATAACACATTCCTTCCCTGTCAGATCCCAACGTCAATAGTATCGGGGTCCACTATACTTTATTGCAATCGCTAACAAAGCAGCATTCGGTATTTTCGCATTGGCCATCGGCGGTCCCATAACATGGCGTAAATCCTTCTGCTATTTGTATTTCTCGGATAAGCTCGGTTTTATTCAGTTTGCCAGGCGTTATGCCGAGTTCATTTGCTCTTGCTTTGAGTTCGGGCATTTTTACGCATTTATCGAGTATTACGTCCATCCAGTTTTTGACCTTTGTAGCTGTCATTGGTTGCTCCTTTTTCCATTTTTATTCATAAACAGTATTTAAGGCGAACCATCTGCCCGTCATATTTCGGTCTTAAGGGGGCGTTGCGTAACTTATTTTTTCGCGGTACAAAAAAGTTCATCATGGAATAAGTTCCTTCCGTCTTGGCCAGAGGCTTTGACGCGACTGGCGGAAATTGGGTTTGGTGTCCAATGGACACTTTCCGTCCGTGATGGTGAGAGGTGTGGGTTCTTGAAAAGGTTTTCGCCACGAAATAAGCTTTTGGATCCTCGCAAATTGGGTTTGGATTGGGTTTGGATTGGGTTTGCTTTTTTTGTTGGTTTGGGGGTGGAAATCGTTGTAAGTACCTCTTTTGCAAGTAGTTGTAGTGATTCTCGGATTCAGGAAATTGGGTTTGCTTCCCAGAAAAAGTATTTTTAAAAACACAGGAATCCCCTGAAAAAGCGAGAAGACACCCGCGATTTCAGAGGGTCGTTTTTTTGTCATTTTTTTACGTTTTTGAACGGTTTTTTTCATTTTACATACCTAATTTCTTCATCATCTGTTTTCTTTGCATCTCGAGGATGGCTCTGTGCAAGCTATTCTCTAAGCGACGTTCGTGCATTAGAAGATTGTCGATAATCTTTGCATTTGCGAAATCTTTTACGGTTATATCGCCGAATTCAAGGTCGGGCGGGGGGGCTTTGTCATTTTTGGGTTTCAGGTAGGCATCAAGGCCGCGGATAACACTTGTGTTGTGGGAATGGTGGAGAGCGTTCAGGGCTGCGGTTTGGGCGCGGTTTGCGCGTTTTAGACGCCATGAGAGGGTGACAATGCGTTCAACGAGGTTGATCTCGAGGGGGTCGGAGGGGTTGAATTGTTCGAATAACTGTTCGCTGTGAAGGTCGAAGTCGGCCTTAGATTCGCCTTTTATGACGTTTTGGTCAGTTTCGAGGCCGTGTTTGATGCCGTTTTGCGAGACAGTAGCTTTGCCTTCGTGGGTTTTGGGGCCGGTTGATTTGCTTGCGTTTTGACGGTTTGCGTTGATCTGTTTTTCTGTTGCCATTACAGATTCCTTTCTAATTTTGTATTCATTTTATTTAGAGGGGTTAGGGGATAGGGGTTAGGGTTTAGGGGTGGAATTCTTCTTTTTATTGTCATTTTATGTACTCTTTCAAAAAAACATAGTCCCTCTATACTTTGCACGAACTTGCGTGTTTGATGCAAAAAACGGTGATTTTTTTAGGGGTTAAAAACGGTAAGTTGTTGTTAGAAAAGGAGTAAAAATTTTTTATTTTTTTGCCCTGTAGCAAGATAGTGCAAGCGCATTTGGAAGATTTTTAGCTACTTTAACCACGAATGGACACTAAATTACGCTAATTTTTATCCGCGGATTACATGTATTTTTTAACCCACCCATGCTAAGACGCCGAAAAAAGAGAGGACAAGGAATATATTGACTTTTTGGTGTTTGTGGGTTAAGTTGATTACTGTAAGAACGTGGAGTGGAAAACTCACTCAAATTTAATGAAGGCTACGAATATGAGGATTGAACAATTAAAGTTGCATAACTTCAGGGGTATCAAAGAACTGGAGTTTGAGTTTTCAGAAAAACTCAATTTGTTTGTTGGAGTCAATGGCTCGGGAAAATCAACAGTCCTTGATTCTATGGCTATAGCACTTTCCTGGTTCGTCAATCGTATTCAACGAGAGAATGGCAGGGGTCGCGGTATCAAAGAATCTGATATCTACAATGGGCAGCCAGAAGCTTTTATAGATTTAAGTGTTTGTGCCAAAAATGCCTCTTGCGGCTGGCTATTGGCTCGATCTGCAAGTGGTAAGTATTCCGGTGTTAAATCACAACTTGGCGGTGCAAGTCTATTAGCTAATTGCATTCGTGAAGAATTTGAAGAGAACTCGTCCTTTCCCGTAATTGCGTACTATCCAGTTGAACGGGTTGTGAAAAATTTCACCCGGGATTTCCTCGTTCGCTCTTCTGATGATGAGCTTGGTGTTTATGAAAATGCACTTGATGGCAGAGCGAATTTTCACTCTTTTTTTAACTGGTTTTTGGCCCAAGATAACATACTAAATGAACAAGCCGTGTCTCGAACCAAGTGGATGGTGCAGAATCGCTCAAAGGTTAAAAGGAGAGTCAATAAAGTCCTGAGTCTTCTGCAAAAGTCTTTTCCAGACGAAATGAATACCCATCATGACAATGAATTTGCTTATTTACTTCGTCGCTTTCGAAAAGATGAAATGGTTCTTGAGGAACCGAGATTCTTGTTTCGGGAACTATCTGAATTGATACACATGATCGGGAGAGGTTCATATAAGGATTTTGAAGAAACTTTCCATGATTTGGAGTATATGTTTCGCAAGATGAGTTCTCTAAGCGGTGAGAATAGAGACAATCTCATTAAGTCAGGTGGAATCCACAAAAAGATAGTTAAGCAAATCTCTCGAAGATTTATGAATGTCGGTAAACTTGAAATTCCGGAGAACATGGTTGATTTCTTGTGGGAGTGTTTTAGTTTTGCAACGTGGCTAAGCCTCTGGTGGCTCACGGATGAGAGTAAACGAAAAGTAGAGAGACTGTTCAGTGCATGTCACCCCTTACGCCCTAAAGCAAAGCGAGCCCTGCTTGTTGAC
>DRGS01000110.1 GCA_011053245.1 Phycisphaerales bacterium | reverse complement strand
GTGATTGGAACACGGTCTTGGATCCGACCGTCAGGATACGCAGGGTTATTTCTTCTCCTGTTCATTGTTCTGCCTTGTTTTACAAACGGTTGCATTTCATCACCGAGCAGTGTCTCCTTAGAATGTTGCCGTATTATACACAAAAACAGATATAATGTAAAGAGATTTTCCGATAAAAAATTACCGGCCAGTTATGGGCGGTACGATTGATTGCTTGTTCTGATCTTTGGTGAATTAAAGGCCAGGTACCTTTTTCCACACATTACCTTGATTATTAAAGCCTCAGCCATCTTTTCTCATAGAATAATTAAAGGTGTCGGACAACCTTTTCTCTTCTGATTTTCTGGTATTTTGTTATTTATGGGCTGAGCTAAACGAATTGATACGGGCGGCATTGTGTATCATGTGATCAATCGTGCTAACGGTCGGTTGCGGATATTCAAAAAACGTGCGGACTTTGAGGCTTTTGAGCGTATTCTTGCTGAGGGCATTGAGCGTTTCGGTATGCGTGTGTGCGGTTATTGCATCATGGGCAACCACTAGATTAATTAAAGGTGGTCGCTTATTCCGGAAGACCATATCCTAAAGCAGGTTTACAAGGTTCTTGATCTGTGCTGGCTTGGCGGTTATATCAAAGATCTATAATGCGATCGTTTTCAGCATTTGAGGCTTTTTGGGGCGGGGAAATCACAGGAATCCCAAAAAAACATTTATTTTATCAGTCTGTTTTACTGAACATGTTGACTTGCTAAGGCCTATTGTGTAGACTGCGTACATACGGTTCTATTGTCATTTTTATGGAGATTTATGACGGATAAACGAGAAGAATGTGGGGTTTTCGGGATATTTGACGACCCGGAAGCTGTCCAGAAGACCTATTTCGGCTTGCACAGCTTGCAGCACCGCGGCCAGGAATCGGCGGGAATAGCTTCCAGTGACGGTGAGCAGATAAAATGCTTCAGCAGTATGGGACAGGTAAGCAGGGTATTCCGTGCCGGACGCGGCGTACTCGAGAAACTGACCAATCCGATGGCTATCGGCCATGTGCGGTACTCTACCTCAGGTTCGAGCAACCCCACCAACGCCCAGCCGTTCTTAGCCGAATACTCACAGGGACAGGTCGCCCTCGCCCATAACGGCAATCTCATAAACGCATCACTGCTGCGGGACGAGTACGAAGCATACGGCCACATATTCAAGTCGACCAACGACACTGAAATAATCGTACACCTGCTCGCAAAACCGTCGCATGTAACAAAAGAGGATCCCCTCGGCCATGTCCTGCGTCATCTCCAGGGAGCATATTCGCTACTGTTCCTTTTCCATGACAGAATAGAAGCCGCACGCGACCCTTACGGAATACGCCCCTTAAGCATTGGCAAAACACAAAACGGCAAATACTGCTTCGCCAGCGAGACATGCGCATTGGACGCGATAGACGCCGAATACGTCCGCGACGTTGAACCCGGCGAGATCGTCACGCTAAGCGACAAAGGCCTCCAAAGCAGATTCTTCATGGACCCCGGAACCGTCACACCGGCTCACTGCCTTTTCGAGCATGTCTATTTCGCCAAACCGACCAGCAAAGTCTTCGGCGAAAACGTACATGAGGTCCGCAAACGAAGCGGCGAGCAATTAGCAAAAGAACACCCCGTACAAGCCGACGTCGTAATACCCATCCCTGACTCCGGAACATCCGCCGCCATCGGTTACGCAAAGCAAAGCTCAATACCCTTCGACATGGGTTTCGTCAGAAGCCATTACATAGGACGCACATTCATCGCACCGACACAGGACATGCGCGACATAGCCGTAAAGCTAAAACTCTCCGTCTGCAAAGACGTAGTAGAAGGCAAACGCGTCGTAGTTGTCGATGACTCCGTCGTCCGAGGAACAACCACCAAAGGAAAAATAAGATCACTGCGAAAAGCAGGAGCAACCGAAATACACATGCGGGTCGCCTGCCCGCCTGTCGCTCATCCCTGTTTTTACGGCGTCGACTTCCCGACTAAAGGCGAACTACTCGCGAATAACCACAAAAAAATGACCGCAATAGCCAAGCACCTCGGAGCAGACAGCATCGGGTACATTTCGCTTGACGGTTTGCTCTCCTGCGCTTCACTGCCGCCGGATCATTACTGTACCGCCTGCTGGAGCGGAAATTATAAAATACCTGTAAGTTCCGTAGTGAACAAATTCGCCATGGAACGCCACCAGATGCAGCTTTTTGATAGTAACGATTAAACGAACTGCGATTTTGACATGGAGTCACGGATGGCCGGATCAAAAGAAAATTATATCAGTTATGAAAGCTCCGGCGTCAGCATCGACGCAAATGACCGGATGGTCGACCGGATCGGCAAATCGGTATCCTCCACATTCGGCCCGCGCGTCATAGAGCTTGAAAACGGATTCGCCGGCCTCTTCCGATTGGACTACGACGAAAAACTCTTCAAACGCAATTATAAAAGCCCCGTCCTCGTATCATGCACCGACGGCGTCGGCACAAAGATCAAGATCGCCCAGATGATGAACAAATTCGACACCGTCGGCATAGACCTCGTCGCAATGAGCGTAAACGACATGATCGTCCAGGGCGCTGAACCACTCTTCTTCCTCGACTACCTCGCCGTCAACAAGCTCATACCCGAAGAGATCGCCCAAATGGTCGAAGGCGTTGCCACCGGATGCAAAATGTCCGACTGCGCACTCATCGGTGGCGAAACCGCCGAGATGCCGGACATATACCGCAAAGGCGAATTCGACATGGCAGGCTTTGCCGTCGGAGTCGTCGAACGCGACAGGATCATAACCGGAGCAAAAGTCGAAAAAGGTGACGTCGTACTCGGCCTCGCATCCAGCGGCGTTCACAGCAACGGTTTCTCACTCGTCCGCCATATATGCTTCAAGCAAGCCAAACTAAAACCAACAGATCGCCCCGACCAACTCTGCGGCACAAGCATCGGCCAGACCCTCCTCGAACCGACCCGCATCTACGTCAAACCCATCGTCAAACTCCTCCGCCAGTACAAAGTCAAGCAAGTCGTCCACGCCATGGCCCACATAACCGGCGGCGGACTCGTCGGCAACATCCCACGCGTCCTCCCAAAAAATTGCGACGCCGTCATCCGCAAAGACGCATGGCCCGTACCAGACATCTTCCCGTTCCTCCAGGAAACCGGCCCCGTCAGCGAAGAAGAAATGTTCCGCGTATTCAACATGGGCATCGGCTACGTACTCGTCGTCGCGCCCGACTTCGCAAAATCAATAAAAAAGAAACTTCAGCGCTACGGCGAAAAAGTTTATAAAATAGGAACAGTAAAAAGAGGCACCGGCAAAGTCATTCTAAAATAGGCATCGCCATGGAAAAATTGCCCGAAAAGATCACAGGCCTCGGGATGATGGACATAAGACCCGCCGCCGCCGCACCCGCCGCACTTGGCCTCTACCTCACATTAGCAGTCTGCCTCTATCACCCGTACTTAAACTCATTCAAGCCGATCGACTTCTTCTTCCTGTTCAATTCCGCCATCGGTGCGTTAGGCTGCTTCGTAATAACCATGCGATGGGTCAGCGTCTTCTGGGCCGCACTCCTCGCTGGCGCAGTCTACGGATTTTCGCCATACGCCCTCGCATTCGCAGCATACCATCCATTCGCAGGACTCGCCATAGCCGCAACGCCCTGGCTATTCACCCCCGCCGTCTTCTGGAAATGTCGCCACAGAAGCTGCGAAACTCCCGCCAATCGCCACGAAACAATACCAGTCGCGATCATCACCGCTGCCCTGTTCGCCCTACCATTCATCGTCATAGCTACCGCCTTCTGGACATTCGCCCAACCCTTCGCCGGCCCATTCTTCCCCCTGCCAAATATTAGCCCAGCTCACACAAACTTAATATCGCTAATAGCCCCCACAGCCATCGACTCCCGGTTCGCATTCAGCTTCTACCATCTCCCGCTCGCCGCAGCCGTAATGGGCGTATTCATGTACATCTCCATCCACCGCCTCGGCCCCCTCCTCGCCGCCACCGCAGGCCTCATCTTCGCTTACTGCGATCCAATATTACAAACCAGCCCCGTCGTATGGGGACTCATCCCGATGCTCTTTATGTCCGTACTGATCGGACTCGGAATCGAAGGACTCGCACTCGCATCAAGACCAGACAAAAAATGGATAATGCTCTGCTTTCTGACTATGGTATGTCTAACTGTTTTCACATGCTGGCACGGCTACTATATAGCTACGTCAATGTACGCACTCGCCACCGCGATATCGCTATGTGTTTTTCTAATGGCAAACGCCAATATCCGCCTCCACGGAATCCGATGGTTACTCTTAACATTAGCCTTCGCCATCGACATAATCCTCACCGCAAGACTAATAGTCGATAACATCCGCTAACTAAAAACTATTTTCTCGGTATTTCCATCTCCAACTCAGCAAGTACCATCTTCATATCTTCCCACACCTTGCGTCGATTATCATTTGAGTAGTTACGCAGCAGATACGCCGGATGATACGTCGGCATAAACTTGATCGGCTCCGCATCTTCGGACGTATAATATTCATGAAATCGCCCGCGAAGCTGCCCTATCGCTTTGTTCGTATCTAACAGCGTCTTAGCTGCGTGTGCCCCCAGCGCGACAATAACTTCCGGCTCAATGATCTCCAACTGCCGCTTAAGAAAGCCAATACAGTTTGCGATCTCATCAGGTTTCGGATCGCGGTTACCCGGCGGCCGGCACTTGAGTATATTGCAGATAAAAACTTCCGACCGCTCCAAGCCCATAGCGTTTATGATATTGCCAAGCAGCTTACCCGCCCTGCCGACGAACGCAAGACCCATCTCATCCTCATCGGCTCCCGGAGCCTCACCGACAAATACTATCCGAGCGTCCGGATTCCCCTGCCCCGGCACCGGATTCTTACGTTCCGATCCGATCTGACACTTGCAGCACTTCGCTACTTCCGCCGCGATCTCTTTAAGCGCACCAGCCTTATCCGCATCGGTATCGGCATACTCGCAATTGCACGTACTACCCTTCAACACGAAGTCGCCAGTAAAAAACGAATCCATCGCAAGATGCTGCCGAACAGCCTTTTTCAAATCTATATCTTTCATGACAGAGATTGTAATCCCTCATATCCCCAATTACAATAAAAAACCCTCTACAGTGCAGAGGGCTAAAAAATTAATCATTGTGTTGCTGGACATATTTAATTTTGTTATCTAACTCCTGCTCATTGTAACAATATCTTTTATCAAAACCTTTGGTCCATACTTTGTTATCGAAACCGCATTTTCTTAATTCATTTGTTGCTTCCTTTTTGAATCTTCCTACCGAATAACCGCATTTTACGCCAATACTTTCAACAACAATATGGACATGATTGCTGCATACCGCTATCGCATAAATTTTTTGACCGAGTTGTTGTGCTTCTTTAACGATTGCATTTTTTACAATTTCTCGCAAGTGTTTAGGGATCTTTACGTTCTCATGTTCCAGTGACTCGCTATTGGATTGTTCTAATTCTGGATTTGCTCCCAGGATCGTTCCATTCTTGACATAACCTTTTTCATTTCCTTGCAACCAGGTCCCATAGGTTGTCCATGTTGCCATAAAACCAATCATTCTACCCATATAAAAACACCCCTTTTTTACCCCCCCCTTTTTAGCCCCCTGCACTGTAGGGGGTTCTTTATTATTTACCCTGCACTCGCAGGGTGTTCCTTACTGTTTTCCACCTGCCCTCGCAGGGGATTCTTTATTGTTTTCAACCATGCACCCGCAGGAGATCGCTTCCTCTTTTTTTTAGCCCCCTGCACTGCAGGGGGTTTCTTCCCGCTACTAGGTCGATTTCGTCTCTATAATATTTCTCACATAATCCGTAATATCTGACAATCAATTCCATAGAGTGGGCCGTGCCCACACTGAAACTACTCCTGAGTACCAGCAGGTTTGCCAAATAATTGAATTAGTCTGTTTTTGAAGAGTTCCTCTCTTGCAACAACAAAATCCTCAAAGTTTTCAAGTTTCCACAGTTTTTCATCTCTTGGAATAAGATGTTTATCAAGAAAAGATTCGTCTCTGGTTTTTATCCATTCTTCAAATGGCTTATTTCTTTTTTCGATATTTTCATGCCCTAAAAGTAATGTAAGATTTCCTATATTATCTTTCAGATTGATAAACTCAGCGCAAACATCGTCAGTGAAACCTTTGTCCTTTAAGTTTTTCCACTTGAAAGTGTCCTGCGGAAAAATGTGGTCCTTGTGGAATTGCATAGTGCCCCATGCATTTTCTTCGTAAAGAAGCGATAAAGCAAGAAATGTGACTCGCTTGTGATAAGTTAGTTCCAGAAAATTATCTATTGCGTAATCATCATAATATGCGGTTCTGCCAGATTTTGATATGGTTTCGTTTATTTTATCCACCGGAAAATCATCCGTGTGGTGATTGTCCTGAAGCGCATTTCTGACATCTCTGAGCATGTTATCTGATTGCCCACTGAAGACATTATTGAGAAGAGCCATAGAAAGCCAACGCCTTATATTTACTGAATTTTGTATAGCAAATGACGTAGTTGAACTACGAAGATCGATGTCGGGTTTCTTGAAAAAGTAGTATATAATTGGGATAAGCGCATTAGCACTTGTAAGTGTATCTCTGTCAACACCAAATATGTTAATCAAATCAACACTTTTTTCAATAGCTATTTTAATGTCTTCCCAACTACTTTGTATTAAGGCAAGGTTTTTGTTCGTGAAGTTTTTAACTTTATATGCCACAGGAAGGTCAGTTAACACCAAACAAGACTTCATAATAAAATCTTTGTCAAAGCCATTTTTTCTCGTCAAATCGTAATTCAGCCTATCGACAAACCCAAATATTTCTTCACGAGCATTAACACCCTCCCATTTTGAAGTAACCATCGAAAGTAGGAGATCTGACTTGCTGAGTTTAGTGCCTCCTTCATTTGCTCGAATAAAAATGTCAAGCACCCGGTCATAATTCTGGTCAACTTCGGTGTAATATGCTATCACATCATCTCCATGAACAACTTTTCTGAGACGAGTAAGATTTCTTTTAAAAACCTTTACCTGCCCCTTGGAAACAGAATCCGGAAGTTTTTCTTCTAAATCGTCAACGTAATCTTCAAAATCATCTTGGCTATCAAAGTCCAGTATTTTACCTACTTTGTACCAATGTTCTTTATCTGATTTAGTAGATTGACTTTCCAAAAAGCGAAAATCATATCGCAATTCACTAATACCGTCATCTTCGTCCAGTCTTGGGTCTTTAAAGAGATTCAAGTAAAGGGCTTGTTTGCTGTATGCATTAGGGTCATTTTTCCGTTTATATTTCTTCTTGACGGTATACGCTCCCTTGAGGCCTACCAAAAGGGATGTAAGTCTTTGCTGGCCATCAAGTATAAGAGTTAATTCATGGATACCATCAGTATGCGCTACTGTATTGTGAGTTCCACCATGCTTTGCATGGTCAATGAATTTATATGCTTCCCATTTATCGCGATTACTCTCGTCAAGCTGCCAGTATAAAAATGAACTGATAGGATAACCTCGCATTATCGAATCAAAGAGTTGGCATATTTGCTCCGGTTTCCATACAAATTCACGCTGTATGGCTGGCAGGAAAAATTGGTTATTCAAACGTTTAATTGTAACTGCCACTGTCTCTGACTTATATGCCATCGCTTTCTCCTCTATATTCTCCAAATGTTAGCATTTAATTAACAACTCTTGTTTTAACAACATCATATCTGAAACTATCCCTATGCCCAATATTTGAGACCACACAGGCCAACGTTTACAGCTATCAGCCACGCTAAGCCCCTTATAAAAATGACACCTAATCGTCTTAGATAGATGTTCGTGGAACTGAAAAACCAAACCTCAATTTTCTTTGAATACGGCATACCCACATAAGCCATTACAAAGAACAAACTGACAAGAGACGTAATAATAAATAGCCAGAAAGAGTCAAAATCAATTAACGAGACTAGGACGAATACGATACTGCCCATGATAACCATTACAGAAATACCATCAGCTTTTGCACAATCTATCTCTTTCCAGATATTTGCCCAAAAACCATCTTCCTGTCGATTGTCTTTGTCTTCAGTCTCTACATCTATCTCTAAATCTTCCCAGAAGTCCATAATAACACCTGCCTTTGAGGGATAACTAAAGGACATTATCCTGTAACTCCACTGTTCATTAACCAACCAAATCTCTGTCAAAAAACCAATAAGTGTTTTTCGGTTTTCGTTCAGGTAATACGGATGGTATGAATTTCAATTGTTTCTTGGAATCTAACTCGCGAAGCACTTTGCGAATTGGCAAACCATTTCTGTGGTCAGAATGAAAAATTCCTGCAACAATGAACTGCGGCATTAAATCCTTGGCAGGAACCTTTGCCTCATTTGGATGCGTATCGAAATAGGCTTGAATGACCCTATTTATCGCAACTATGTTATTATTATCTATCATATAGCATTCCTCCCCCATTTTCTACACTAAAGAAGCGATTCTGTCAACCATTTCCTCATTTAAAACACAAAAATTCCACCACCCCTTTTCCTTTGCGCCTCTGCGCCGCCTGCCGTGAGCTTAGTCGAACGGTTGCGGGATAAAATATTTCTTCGTATTTCAAAAAATTCACTTGACTTTTAACTCCCAGCTTTGTATAATGTTCACATAACAATACAATACAATTTAATCTTTTATTCGTGTTTATTGGTGTTCATAGCCTGCCCCTGCATGCTTTAAGCAGGGGTGGTTCCCAATAATCCGTGTTAATCCGTGAAACCTGTCCGGCAACGTTTTAATGACGGATCAGTGGCTAAAAATGCAAAAAAATGAAAAAAACATGAAAAAACAACAAAAAACAGACTACTTTGAAAGCACAAGAAAACCCTCACTTTTTCCAGGAGAACCCGCAAATTTGCTACCCTTACTTGAAAAAACAAACCCAATTTTAACACCTCAAATATCATTGCAACCTCTTATATTACAGTGGTTTACAACGCTTCTTTTCAAAATTCCACAAAAAAAACAAACCCAATTAAAGCCAATTTCAACCCCCCCTAAAACCCTCACTTTTATTGGGAGAACTCCCGTTTTTGAAACATACTTTTTATGGAAAACAAACCCAATTTCCCAAATCCAAGAATCACTGCAACCTCTTGCAAAGGAGAGACTTACAACGTTTTTTACCCCCAAATCCACAAAAAAAACAAACCCAAACAAACCCAAAACAAACCCAATTTCCCAGTCGTTCTACTGTCACCTGTCAACTGTTCTACTGTCTCAGGCCAAAGGCCTGCCTACTCTCTCGGGCCACCTGTCACGTCGAAGTTTCAACGAAGACGGAAAGGCCCGCGATGGAGCGACACATTTGAGATCGCACTTAAAAATTGTGATTGCTATTATATATATTTTCCGTAATTATCTTGTAAAATCGACCCGTCTTATGTAAAGTGGTCGAAGATTTGATGGTTAGTTACCGTCAAGATCGTAGTTGTGGGTGTTTTGGCCTGGAATTACGCACAAAAAAGTGTTAAGGGCAGGTAGCTCAGCTGGTAGAGCAACGGACTGAAAATCCGTGTGTCGGCGGTTCAAATCCGCCCCTGCCCATTACTTAAGTCATTGACTGGTAAGTCGTTATGGCTGCCAGCAGAATCCCTCGGAAAAAATCGTAAGTGTCGCCGAATTGTGCCACGCCTATATGGAGTATGTGGACGAGTATTACAAGGACGATAAAGGTAAGCCGGGCAAGGAGGCCAAACAGATCGAATACTCAATCAAGCCGCTGCTCGAACGTTACGCCAGTTTGCCTATGGAGGAATTTGGGCCGCTAAAAATGATAGAAATCCAGGAACATATGATAGGATTGGACTGGTGTCGGAATCTCATCAATCAGCGTGTTGGCAGGGTTAAGCGGATGTTCAAATGGGCTGTCAGCAGGCAATACCTCTCGCCGGTGGTATATCAGGCCCTGATGGCTATCGAGGGGCTTAAACGAGGCAGGACGACCGCTAAGGAGGGCAAGAAGGTTAGGCCGGTAGATGAAAGATATGTCTATGCGGTGCTTGAATATACGACCCCTGTAGTTGCGTCGATGGTCGAGCTTCAGCTTCTGACCGGTATGAGGCCGGGAGAGCTTGTAATCATGAGACCCTGCGACATAGATCGAAGTCAGTCTGTATGGCACTATTTGCCCGAACGCCATAAGACTCAATATCGAGGTGATGAGCGAATCATTTCAATAGGCCCGAAAGGGCAAACGATCCTGAGACCTTATCTGTTAAGAGATCAAAACGCGTATTGCTTTTCACCGCGTGAATCTGAAAGGCAAAGGCTCGAAAAACTGCACAGGGAACGCAAGACTCCTCTGCATTATGGTAACAGGCCTGGCACGAATCGTAAAGATTTACCTCTGAGGAAGCCGGGAGAGTGTTTTACAAGCGGGACATATGGCAATTCCGTTCGAAAGGCGATTAATACAGCCAGAAAGGATATCAAGGCAAGAGGCGGCGATCCTGATAGGGAACTGCCGAAGTGGACGCCTTATCAGCTTCGCCATACTGCGGCTACGAGGACAAGAAGGATGTTCAACTATGAGACGGCAGGTGCCTTGCTGGGCCATTCCAATATGAGCGCTACCGCTATATATGCCGAGCGCAATCAGGGGCTGGCCGATGATGTTGCCAGGCAGATAGGCTAGGGCATCTAAAAACAAGTATGAGATTTAAGGCTGGGTTTTTACCCGGCGTTTTTTCTGCGCATTAGAATCTTTCAAGCCCCTGCCATTACATATTTTTTAAGTTTTTTTCATCACGAAAACTTATGCCAATTCAAGCCAGTATAGGACAACAGGTACCAACCACAAAATCCTAACAGTTTTTTCGCCTTGCAGGGCTTGACGTTTTTTTTCGTGCCCGGCAATATGACTTATGACAAGAATCGACGTTACATGAATTGGCGTTTGATTTCCATAAGCATTTTTTTGAAAGGTACAGAGATGGTAAATCAGCAACTTGTTGATGTTAAAAAATTGGCAGAGGTGCTTTCTGTCAGCATTCGTCAGGTGTTCAGGCTAAAGGCTGAAAATAAGATTCCAGCTCCGATGAAAATTGGCGGTTCAATCCGTTGGAAACGATCAGAGATTGAGCGTTGGATGGAGTGGGACTGCCCTGGCAGGGAAACCTTTGAGGCTATGAAGCAGAAGGAAGGTGTATCGTGACCACAGAAAGAGTATCTATCAATCGAGTTGACAAACGCCGGGCAGAAATGCCAAGCAGGTATCGCAAGCTCTACGACCGGGTAATGTCGGGGGTCGCTTCTCCGCGTGAGGCTATAAGGATGCAGTGCCTGGAATGCTGGGGGTATGTAAAGGCTGAGACGGCAACATGTGACAATTACGCTTGTCCATTATTTGCCTATCGGCCATACCAGAAGCCGCTAAAGTCGCCGGCAGAGGGACTTGGCGGCTCTAATACGCATGAAAATCAATCGAGGGAGGTGTAATATGGAAAAGTTACTTTCGGCAAAGGAGATAGCCAGACGTCTTGCAATTAGTACCCGGACATTTAGCAGGTACAAGGCCAGACTTATGGCTTCGGGCTTGCAGGCGGTTAAGTTCGGTCAGCATCCTAAGTACCGAGAATCATCTTTGGATGCGCTGATCAAGAGGCTGGCAGAATTGTGATCGAACAATTAAGGTCGATACCAAGCACCTGCGTCAGTGTATGAGCAATGGTGCGGCGACCACGGCTACAAACCCAAGAACGATACCAATGTTGGCATACAAATCAGGAAACTCTGGCCGCAAATCGAAAAGAAGCAATTACGCCAAGGTGGTGACAGAAACCGTTACTACGTCAAACTCAAACTCAAAAATGACTCGGAGTTCTACGATGAAATCTAAATTTATGCGATTTGTCACTACGTTGTCTCTACCTGTCACCACCTCTGGGCGTGACGGCAAAACGGCGTTGTTGGCTAAGTTAGGACTGATTTTGAATAGCTGTCACAACCGTCACTACGTTCAGTCAGAAAAACAATTAAGAAGGAGGAAATAGTGAAAAGTGTAGAAGCATATAGGTATAGGGGTAACAATAGGGCAAAAGGTAGTGACAGTAGTGACACCCCTGTTCAGCCGAAGCTAATTTCAATTCCTCAGAGTGACATTCCAGAGCCGATGTTCAGGCCCATAAATATCAAGCCGGAATATATGGATGATTGGGCTGAACGTGAAGCGATACTCGTTATCGATGGCGGTTTGTCGCCGGATGTTGCATCATTGCAGGCGGCATGTGAAATCGCAGACCGCTATGGCGAAGATTGTCTTTTGAAAGATGGAGTTTTAGATTGAAAGACGCAAAGAGACTCTAAACGGCATGAGTGCATAGATCAAATCTTTCAATAATTCGTTTCACAGTTGTATGGTGCCAGTTATCATTAGTACGGCATCTAAAGCCCTCTGACTTCAGTTGGCGGCAGATGGCTCTTAATGTCATGCTGGATTGTTTTAGTTCGATGATACGAGAGATAGCTTGTTGTTCTTTGGAATGTTCTATAAGCCTTGCAGGATCGTCAGGGTCGACACAGAAGCCGAAAGGTGGTTCTTTGCTCATACGCCTGCCATTGGCTTGATGTCGTAGCATAGCAGCTTTAGTACGGGCAGCTATAACCTTGCGTTCGTATTCGGCTAAGGTCTGGAGTATCTTGCGTACGAGCCAATCTTCATCGGTGTTGGCCCATGTACCTTCGCCGCAGATGCTGACGATAGATGCGCCTTTCTTTTTGACAGTACGTTCGATAATGTCACTAAGGTATACGCTACGGGCAAGACGGTCGAGACGATAAACAATGAGTACGTCATTGCGTTTTAATTCTTCGATGGCAGCCCAAAGGGAAGGACGGTCTTCATCGGAACCTGACAATGCTTTGTCATTGAACTGAGCTACGATGGTAATGTTATTCTTATTGCAATAGGCTTTACAAAGATCGTACTGAGTCTCAATAGATTCACAGGTATCTGAATTACGTCTGGGAGAGAAGCGGGCATAGAGAATAGCATTGGTCATGGGTAACTCCTGTGTAAAACTTCAATTTACGCTTAGAGTGTAACATAATGCATCGAGAGGTGCAATAGAAGAAACGGAGTTTGTTAAGATTTACTTTGGGACAGGGTGAAAGATAACTCACGCAAGTTGTTCGCCCGCGCACGCGCGAGGCAGGAATCGTATAAAAGTGATCGTCCCGAAGGTGTTTTGGTGTCGTGTGTCCCCACTGCACCGGGTGTTGTCTTCGTTTGTCTCAAGGTTAGTGTCGGCTAATCGTCTCTTATAAAAAAAGTTGGGACTCCTGACTTCCCAGAGCCGAACCACACCCCCCGGGGTACTTCACTTTACCTCCTCACTTAGCCCGTCCGTCGCCATAGTGTTTTTTGGGCTAACATGTTAACTCTTAGAATCTCATGAAGTCCCCGACACAGTCACTTTAGCGTTGTAGGATCAACGAACAGATGCAAAGGCATACCAAACTACAGGCTGAGTTTTTTAGAGCCTAATAAAATGGTAAACTTGTCGAGAGGGCAACTTTGCAATGTTGGATAAAATCGGGTGTGGAAAAAGGGGATTCAAGCTAATAGTCCTGAGACTTTTTAGCTACTGGCCTTTTTTTATAAGAATGACAGGAATTGTCTTTGCCATTATGTAAAGATTGAGAAGCAAAGTTTTTTTTGGATGTTGAGGTAATCTTATCTTAAGGCCTTGGAAAAACAATCACCTATTTCACAAATGTAATCTAGATTTGTCGCTAAAGTCGGTTTTGTTAAAATCGCTGACTATTGAAACCTGTACCAATTGGGTCTGGCTAATGCAGAGAATTGCTAAAAAGTAAATCTCAGACGGGGGCACTGGTTGAGGTACGTCCAAGAAATGATAATCAGTGGCCAAATTTGTATTTTTGCTATTACTTTGACAGAAATAGTTTCAAAATCAAGTTGGAAACTTTGCATTGTTGAGAGCAATGGAGATTATATCAAAAAAAATGCTCAGCGGCGTTGCTGAGCTAAGATATACAACGTTACATGGGAAATCTCAGTTTATAAACAACTGTTCTTATCGACTTATGAGCGGACAGCAGTAGGATTAATGACATAATTGACTCTTTTTATGTCCAAAAACTTTTGCGAAAACCCTAAAAGCCTTGACTTTCTGTCTGTCTGTCTTTACTTTGTACGCTTAATGATATAAAACTTAATTTGGCTTGAAAATGATGTAATCGGCAACATAAATGTCGCCTCTGCATATCATCTTTCGGGACTGCAAACTCTTTTAAGACCATGGCAGGAGGCCTTACAGTATGGCGTATTCGGAAGACAGTGGCTTAGACCAGCAGAATGTTTCAGCGGAGTATCGAGAAAAGAAGGATGTTTACGAAAAGCCTGAATTGAAAGACTATCTCAAATCCTATATCAAAAAAATAGAAAACAGGATTTCGATAGGCAGGCCCACTACAGATAAGGCGGAAATAATCCCTATACCCCGCAAAATTGCAAAAAGGATCCTTGGTGTTTTTGCAATCTCATTTATGCTTTCAATATTTTCTATCTTTCCATTTGAGCATTCACGAAAGAGCTAAGTTTTTTATCTATCTTTCATGCGATATACATGCCGATGTTCGATATTAGTCATTGGCAGCTAAAAATGTGGTTGGCCTTAGGATTGCAGGCTGTTTTGTTTTGATTACAGAAGAGTTGATTGCAACCGACGGGGACGGAGTTCGTCTACAACAACAGATAACTATACAGAAATTAACGCAATAGCTGACAACGCTATTAATTAAAATGGAGAAATGAATGCTAGAGAACAAAATAATATTGGTCACGGGCGGAACAGGGTCCTTTGGGCATAAGTTCATCGAAACCATCCTTGAACACCATAACCCCAAAAAGGTCATTGTTTATTCGAGGGATGAGTTTAAGCAGTATAAGATGCAACAAAGATTCTCCAAATGGGACGATCAGATGAGATTCTTCCTTGGCGATGTGAGAGACGAGTCTCGCCTTCAAAGAGCGTTCGAAGGGGTTGACTATGTAATACACGCAGCGGCACTGAAACAAGTTCCTGCGTTAGAATACAATCCTACAGAAGCTGTTAAAACAAATGTGATCGGCGCAGAGAACATCGTTTCAGCGGCATTGAACCAAGGTGTCAAAAAAGTGATCGCCCTTTCAACAGACAAGGCGGTGAGCCCTGCGAATCTTTATGGCGCTACCAAGCTGGTTGCAGAGAAGGTTTTCATAGCAGCTAATGCTTATGGCGGCGGCAAGACCCGATTTTCTGCGGTTCGTTATGGTAATGTTATGGGATCGCGAGGTAGCGTTATTCCGCTGTTCGTTAAATTTAAAAATGACGGCGTGACTGAATTCCCGATCACAGACGAAAAAATGACCCGTTTTTGGATAACGCTTGAGCAAGCAGTGGAGCTGGTGATGACGGCGATCAAAGAAACCAAAGGCGGTGAGATATTTGTTCCTGACATCCCATCAATGACGGTAACCGACCTTGCAAAAGCTATTTCGCCGAATTGCACATTCAAGATCACGGGGATTCGCCCAGGCGAGAAACTTCATGAAAGCCTTATATCCTGCGATGAGGCTAGAAGCACAAAAAAGATAAACGGCATTTATGTTATTCTTCCGCAGTTTGAGGTTAGCGATAAGACTCACGATAAGTATGAAAAATACGAAACAGTTCCGGACGGTTTTGTCTTTAGCAGTGATATTAATGACAAATGGCTTAAGCCAAAAGAGCTTGCAGAAATAATAGGAGAAATGAAGTTTGACTAAATTCATCAACTATGGCAGGCAATGTATAGAAGAAGATGATATTCAGTCTGTTGTCGAAACACTGAGATCTGATTTTCTTACGCAAGGACCAAAGGTAAAAGAGTTCGAGGAGTCGCTTGCCTCTTATTGCGGAGCAAAATATGCGGTTGCATTTTCGTCGGGCACGGCTGCGTTGCATGGGGCCTATTTTGCAATGGGGCTGGGCGAAGGCGAAGAGATCATAACTTCGCCGATGACTTTCCTTGCGACTTCTAACGCAGCATTATATCTTGGAGGCAAGCCGGTATTTGTGGATGTCGAGCCTGATACAGGCAACGTCGACGCGAACCTTATCGAAAGTGCGATAACAGCTAAAACCAAAGCAATCGTTCCGGTGCATTACGCCGGTCATCCCTGCGACCTTGAAAGAATAAATGCAATCGCGAAAAAGCACGATCTATTTGTGATAGAAGACGGATGTCATGCTTTGGGCGGAGAACACCTTGATAGAAAGATCGGGGACTGCAAGTATTCGGATATGACGGTTTTTAGTTTTCATCCGGTTAAAACAATCGCAACGGGCGAGGGCGGCGCGGTATTGACTAACGACCCAGATACCTACGAAAAGCTTGTGATGTTCCGTCAGCACGGAGTTACCAAGTCTCCTGGCAATCTGATAAATATAACAGATTCTGACGGCGGTTGGTATTATGAGATGCAACATCTCGGTTATAATTATCGCATAACAGATATTCAGGCGGCATTGGGGTGCAGCCAGCTAAAAAAACTGGACCGGTTCATCCTAAGAAGAAGAGAGATAGTTGAAATATATCGTAAGGCTTTTGAGGGAAACGAGTTTTTTGATATTCCAGTCGAGAAAGGTTATGCGAAGTCGGCTTGTCATTTATACCCGATAAGACTGAAAGACAAGTATAAGAACAAAAAGAAAGAGATATTTACAAGGCTTAGGGAAAACGGTCTTGGTGTTCAGGTTCATTATATTCCCGTTCATCTCCAGCCCTACTATCAACAGTTGGGTTTTAAAAAAGGGTCATGCCCTAACGCAGAAGATTTTTATGCCAGAGAGATCAGCCTTCCATTGTTCCCTGCTATGTCTCAAGAAGACACCCGGTGCGTAACCAACACCCTATTAACCATTTTAAATAATATTTAAGAGGGCTTTCATGTCCGCAAAAACAACGAAACAAATGTCGAAATGGATGGACGATTTTGGTAACAATTATGTTAATCGGAATCATTCCAGGTTATCGGATTTAAATTCATTATATCAAGAAAACTACAATGTCACGAGAACAGAGCTAAACAAAGAATTTCTTAACCTGTTGAATAAAGATATCCGAATATTAGAAGTAGGCTCTAATGTTGGCGGCCAGCTTTTATGCCTTCAGGACATGGGTTTTAAAAATCTTTATGGCGTAGAAATAAATAAACATGCAATTGAAAAAAGCAAAGAGATCACTAAAGACATTAACATCATCTTTGGAAGTGGCTTTGATATACCTTATAAGGACGGCTTTTTCGACTTAGTATTTACCTCTGGAGTGCTTATCCATATATCACCTTCCGACATCAAGGATATTCTGAAAGAGATCTATAGATGCAGCAGTAAATATATATGGGGCTTTGAGTATTATGCGGATTCTTATACAGAAGTTAATTACCGCGGCAATGATGATTTGTTGTGGAAAACAGATTTCGCCGCATTATACAAAACCGAATTTAAAGATTTGGAGTTACTTAAAGAGAAGCGAGTTAAGTATTGTCATGACGATAATTTTGACAGCATGTATCTGCTCGAGAAACGCAAAGCTTAATAGCTGACTATTTCATATGCTATATTTGTGAAAATATTAATTCTGACAGAATGCGGCGGTGATATTGGATATGGGCATATTTCGAGATGCACGTCCATTTATCAAGCCTTTGAAGAATATAGGTTAACGCCTGAGATGATCGTTTTTGGCGAGAAACCGATTGAAGGACTGCTTGCGGGCAAACGATATCGGCTCTTAGATTGGATCAATAACAAGGGACTCCTTTTTGAAGTTCTTAAGGACTGCGACATTGCATTCGTAGATTCCTACCTGGCAAGCCATGAGGTGTACGAGGCTGTTTCTAAACAAGTTGGTACTGCGGTTTATTTTGATGATGACTTGCGGATCGATTACCCGAAGGGCTTTGTTCTTAATGGAGCAATTTCATCTGAAGAATTGAACTACCCTGTAAAGTCGGGAGTCACATATCTATTGGGCGCAACGTATTTCCCTTTAAGGAGGGAGTTTTGCAATGTCCCCGCAACAGAGATACGACGGAAAGTTGAAACATTGCTGCTTACCTGCGGCGGTTCGGATATGCACAATGCCACCCCGTTGATCCAGTCACTGCTAAACGATGCTTATCCTGACTTGAAGAAAAAGATAGCAGTTACCAGCCTGTTTTCAAATATTTCCGAAATAGAAAAGCTGCAAGACGACAACACAGAATTGCTGTGGGATATGGACGCAGTAAATTTCATGTCAGCGATGCAGCAGAGCGACATTGCGATCTCGGCTGGCGGCCAAACACTATACGAACTTGCCAGCGTTGGCTTGCCTACAATAGCCGTTTGCGTGGCTGAAAATCAACTGCAAAATATCTCCGGCTGGAGCAAAGCAGGGTCTGTGGAATACGCAGGCAGACATGACGATAAGAACTTTTTGTTTAAACTGAAGACAGCCTTAGAAAAAATCATGCCTTACGATAATAGATTCAGTTTTTCAAGACGAGCAAGGCAACTGATTGATGGCAATGGAGCCGGAAGAATATGTGATGTGCTTGTACAATGAAAATGACAGAAAATAACAATATCTTAATAGCTACGATAAAATCGTGGAACATTGAGAAAGCCGAGAAGCTTGTCGCGGACAATTCACAGTTGAATATAAAAATTATCAGCGATAAAGACGAACTAACATATGAAAAGGTAATCGCGTTTGAGCCGAGGTATATTTTCTTTCCACACTGGTCATGGATCATACCGGAAGAAATATACAACAATTTTGAATGTGTTGTTTTTCACATGACCGATCTTCCGTTCGGTAGAGGTGGGAGTCCTTTACAAAATCTTATCGTATGTGGTTTACAGGAAACAAAGATATCAGCCATTCGTGTAGTTAATGACATTGACGCAGGGCCTGTCTATCTTAAGAGTGATCTTAGTCTGGAGGGAACGGCGACAGAGATATTTATCAGGGGTTCCGAAGTGGTTTTTGGCAAGATGATCCCTAAGATGTTACGCAAGGACATCAAACCGACACCACAAGAGGGGGAGGCGATTCTTTTTAAACGACGAACACCTGATCAAAGTGACATATCCGATTTGGGGAATATTTCCGAAATTTACGATTATATACGAATGCTAGATGGGGAAGGTTACCCCAACGCATTTGTAGAAACAGGAAGGTTTAAAATAGAATTTTCGAAAGCCTGTCAAGAAAACGGGCAGATACTGGCACAAGCATTAATAAAGGTAAAAGATGGGAAATAAAATATTGGTTGTAGCAGCTCACCCCGATGACGAAATCCTCGGCTGTGGCGGTACGATGGCGAAGTTTGCTCAGCAAGGCGACCAGGTTTATACGCTGATCCTTGGCAGAGGTGTTGCCGCACGCGGGCATGACTGCCATGAAGCAAAAAAACAGATCGAAGCATTGAATGCCTGCATGGAAGCAGCGAATAAAGCAGTTGGTGCCAAGGAAGTTTTTGGTTTTGATTTTCCTGATAACAGTTTTGATACTGTTGCATTGCTTGATATTGTAAAGGTAGTAGACGAGATAAAAGGAAAGGTTAAACCCGACGTTGTCTTGACGCATTATTGTAATGACTTAAATATAGATCATCGTTTGACATATGAAGCAGTGCTGACGGCGACCCGTCCGATGGTTGGCGAAAGTGTTCGGGAAATATATTCGTTTGAGGTAATGTCGTCGACGGAATGGAAGTATCCTTTGACTTTTTCACCAGATACGTTTTTTGATGTATCGGAAACGATCAAGACAAAACTACAAGCGTTGGAGCATTATAAATCCGAGATGAGAGAATTTCCGCATCCGCGATCTCTTGATGCAGTCGAGCTGAATGCAAAGAATTGGGGAGTCAAGACGGGATTGAAATATGCTGAGGCTTTTAAGTGTGTCAGATGCCTGAAATAGATAACTTGAAGATAGCAGTTCTTACTTCAGAAGCCAGTTGGTTTGTGCCATACGGTAAAGATCTTGCTGGGCGTCTTTCAAAGAAAGGTTTTGCGGCTCAGTTTTTTTTAGAGCATAGCCAGATAGACGAATCGTATCAGGTGGTTTTTATACTGAGTTATTTCAAACTCATAGAGGAACAATTTCTAAACAAGCATAAATATAATTTAGTAGTTCACGAAAGCGACCTGCCCAGGGGTAAAGGGTGGTCGCCACTTTTCTGGCAGGTCATCGAGGGCAAAAACCGAATACCGATAGTTCTTTTCGAAGCAGCCACCGGTGTTGACAGCGGTGATATATATATCAAGGACTATATTGAACTGGATGGGAACGAACTGCACGACAAGATACGTGAAAAGCAAGCCATGAAAACCATACAGATGTGCGAGAAGTTTTTGGGCGGACGTGAAAGTATAGTGCCGAAATCACAAAAAGGCGAGGAAACTTATTACCCCAAAAGAACACCGAGTGACAGCGAATTGGATATGAATAAAAGTCTATTAGAGCAGTTTAATCTTTTGCGGACGGTAAGCAATGAAGATTTTCCTGCTTTTTTTTATTACAAAGGCAACAAGTATATACTGAAGATTTTTAAAGAAGAATGCAAATGAAAATCTCTAATAAAACAATAGGTGGCGGTTCCGTTTTTATTATTGCCGAGGTATCGGCAAATCACGGACAAGATTTTGACAGGGCCGTAGAAATGGTAAAAGCCGCTAAGGACTGCGGCGCTGATGCCGTTAAATTCCAAGCGTATACACCTGAGACGATGACAATAGATGTTGACAATAAATACTTCATGATCGATCATCCCGAATGGGGTGGACAAACTCTATACGAGCTATATAAAAAAGCGTATACGCCGTGGGAATGGTTTCCTGAGTTAAAGAAGATCGCTGACGATCTTGGGGTGCTGTTTTTGTGTACAGCATTCGACAAAACAAGTGTTGATGTGCTGGAGAAACTGGGAATTGCCGCGCATAAGATAGCGTCTTTTGAATTAGTTGACCTTCCGCTAATTGAATATGCGTCTAAAACCGGCAAGCCTTTGATAATATCTACGGGGATGGGCAGTCTTGAAGAGATACAGGAGGCGGTTGATACGGCTAAAACTGCGGGAGCAAAAGAAGTAATACTTTTGAAGTGCGTTTCCGGTTATCCAGCCAAGCCAGAAGAAATGAATCTCGCAACGATACCAGATATGCGCGAAAGATTTGGTTGTCCTGTAGGTTTATCCGACCACAGTCTGGGAATCGCAGCTTCGGTAAGTTCGATTGCTTTCGGAGCATGTGTGATCGAAAAACACTTTACTTTATCCAGAGAAAAGCAAACACCGGACAGTTTCTTTTCGATTGAGCCCGATGAATTAAAACAGCTTGTAAATGATGTAAGAATTGCCGAAAAAGCTATTGGAGAAATCCATTACGGATTGACCGAGAGCGAAGAGGAAAGTTGTATTTTCAGGCGATCGCTTTTTGTTGTCACAGATGTTAAAGCCGGAGATATTGTAACCGATGAAAATATACGCTCTATTCGTCCCGGTCAGGGGCTTAAACCAAAACACAAGAAAAATATAGTGGGGAAACGTTTTCTAAAAGACCTGCCTATGGGTACACCTCTTAAGCCAGATCATTTGGAAGGAGGAATCGGAGAATGAACGTTGCAATAATTCCAGCGCGAGGTGGAAGCAAACGTATACCTGGCAAAAACATCAAAAACTTTGCCGGTAAGCCAATAATCCATTATTCGATAAAAGCAGCGATTGAAAGCGGTCTTTTTACAAAAGTTATCGTTAGCACTGACTCGGAAGAAATAGCCGATGTTGCGATAAGAGCAGGCGCCGAAGTTCCCTTTATGCGACCTATGTCACTTTCAGACGATACCACCCCGACCGCTCCGGTATTGGAACACGCGATCAACTGGCTAAACGATCATGGTGAGAAAGTGAAATATTGCTGCTGTATCTATGCAACAGCTCCTTTTGTAACGAGCAAGTCTATAAAAGATGGTTTTTCGCTATTATCTCAAAGCGGAGCATCATCAGTGTTTACCGCAGCAACATTTGAGTCCTGTATTTTCAGGGGTCTCAGGATCACAGAAGATGGTCTCATTAAAATGCTTTGGCCCGAGAACGAACTTAAAAGGTCACAAGATTTCGAGGACGTTTACCACGATGCAGGACAGCTTTATTGGCTTGACAGCGAAAAGTTTCTCGAAAACAAAACATGTTTTTCCGAAAAATCGCTACCGTTGATTCTGCCTCGATATCTGGTGCAGGATATTGACACAGCCGAAGACTGGGAAACCGCAGAGTTAATATTTGAGGTCTGCAAAAACAAGAAGTTGTTATAATTCTATCACGACAAATCCACCATTCAAAAATATCGCCGAAATAGTAAGCCATATACGCCAATAGAGCGGTTTGTTTGGCAAGCAAAGCTCTCCCGTCTTGAACAATTCAACAGAAAACAGGAAATCCAACTAATTGCTGGGAAATTAAAAGTTTCAACTCATGAAAGATTTTTATAAAAATAAGATAAAAGATTTATTGAGGCCGAAGTATTATTTTTTCAAGGATTTTTTTGATCTTCCTGGCCAAAAAAGGCTCCAGAAGAACATTGCTCTTAAGAACTTGCATAAAGGTAAAAGGGTTTTTTTGTTATTAACTGGCGAATCACTTCAGCAAATCGATCTCGTCAAACTTAAAGATGAAAACACTTTTGGTATAGGTTTTATTTTTCTTCATAAATCTATCAGAGAAGCAAATCTGACTTTTTATATGAATGCTGAGCCGAGCAAAAGTTTGCATCCAGGCAATCCTAATTGGCCGGAGCCTTGCTTGGGACCAATGGAACGAGACGGGATGACGCAGTTTTATAGAGAGGTAGATGAACGACTTGACGATTGTACTACCCTGATTTTAAATAGTGAAAACTATAAGTATGTTACAAATAACCATCTCTTTAAAGATAAAGCAGCATATTATATTAAAACAAAAAAAGACCTCTGCCTGAGCGATTTAGCACCTTATGAAACTACTACAGATCTGACGAAGCGAAGTGTTTCTGGAGGAGGGGCCGCATTTTTTGCCATTATGATTATGATCTATATGGGATTCAAGGAAATCTATTTGTGTGGCGATGGCTATACCTATGATCCTATATACATGTTCCATTTCTATGACAACAATGTATACCCGAAGGCTATGGGACGCCAAAAAGCGGAACTCGAAGCCAGAAGAGATATTGAGACTCGTAATAAAAAAATGGATTCAGATTTAGAATACTATGGTCTCTTTGAAAAAAATGATTCTTATCGGGCGATTTATGTGAGAAAAAGAGATCATGATCCCAATAAGGACAAACATCGAATTCTTAACAATTATGCAAAATCGCTGGGTGTAAAAATATACAATATTTTACCTGACGGATTTGAAAGTCCTGTTTATGGAAAGGTGAGCTGGCAGGAAATTAAAAATAATCTACTGTCAGACAACGGCGATGAGGCGGATACAGAAAAAACCTTTTTGCTTTCAAAAGAATCGAACGAAAAGATAACGTTAAAAGATGACATTGAACTTCTTGACATGATGCTCAAGGACTCAAAGGGTCAACCACCTATTTATCATCCAGGCCCCTACTGGTCGACTAAAGCCAAAAACACGGAAAATGAGATTAAAAGATGCGGCTTAGGAGAATTCAGAGGTTCCAACAACGCGATCGGATTAAGCTATGCCGACAACTTGTTGATAGATGTTCGTAACTTGTATAATCATGACTTTAAAGGTCGGCTCATCCGATGGGCAGCCAATACTTACCCGCTAAACGTTATGTTCAAAGCACAAATGCGGTGGACGGAATTACACGTAAACAAAAGCATAATTTACGCTCAAGAGATTCTCAATTTAAAGGAAAGAACAAAAGAACTCCTTGGGAGATATCATTTTCCTTATTCCCTCTTGGGTAACTGTTTGGCAAAAGCCAAAATTGACGGCCAGGACTTATCTATTCATTATTTAGATATCCTTGAACAACACGATAATCTTGCCTCACACATCAACTTTAATAAAGCTAGGTCGGTATTTGAAATAGGAGGAGGTTTTGGCGCCAACATACACCTTTTGCTTGAAAATTACAAAAACATCAGAAAGGTTTTATATCTCGATATCCCCCCCAATCTCTATGTCGGAACGCAATACCTGAAAGCATTTTATGGAGACGCAGTCGTTGACTTCCGATCTCTAAGAAATCGTGATTCAATAAAATTTTCTTCAAATGATGAACTTGAAATTTTTTGTATTGCTCCATGGCAAATTGAAAGGATATACGACCCGGTAGATATATTTATAAACTCGCGATCTTTTGTTGAAATGCCAAAAGATACCGTCAAGAATTACATCGATAACTTCAGAAGGTTACCCAAGTCAAAAGATTCTGCGATAGCATTAATTACATATGAAGACCGCGACCCAAACACATTGTTTCATCCGGACGAGTGGCTGAAATTCTTTAAAGCCAGAAAATTTGATTGTTTTGACACGAACACACTTCTGGATTCCTCCCGTAGAAACTTCTATTTCATATCACCGGGCAAACTATCTTTATAATAAAAAGCCTATAAATCATTCTCCCTGATTTTTCCCTCCCACTCAAAAGTGTTGGCAAACTCGGACTATGTATTTTTTTAACACTCAATGTAATCTTTCAGAGAATCAGCAGTAAGGCATAGAAGCAATGGTAGAAAATACAAAACTGAAATCAGTGTCACACGAAAATACATTTGCAAAAGACGTGCTTAGAATGGCTTCGGCGCCATTATGTACCCAGATTCTTGGTATAATTTTAATGCCTGTGATAACCAGATTATACCTACCTGATGTCTATGGCACATTTCAGATATTTGCTTCTATCGTAATGCCAATCGCTGTATTTGCCGGTCTAGGCTACAGCAGTTCAATAGTTTTACCCCAAAAAGATGAAGTGGCGGCGAATATGTTATTCGTCAGTCTTATGTTTACCGTACTGATAACCTTGCTTTCAATACTATTTATTTATTGGGGATCGGGGCCTCTTTTAGAATGGCTGAAAGCTCCTGAGTTAGAAGCATATCTTTGGGTGATCCCTGTAAATGTGCTTGCGCACGGCCTGTACCTCTCACTGCGTTCCTGGAACGTGCGCAATAGAAGTTTCAGTCGTATTGCTATATCGAGAATATCAGATGCTGCGGTAAATAAAGGTGTGCTTATTGGTGCCGGACTTTGCGGCTTTGCAACCTCTGGCAGTTTAATCGCAGGGAGACTCGCCGGATCACTTACGATGAGCAGTGTTCTCGGAGCACAAATCTGGCAAAAAAACGCTGAGTTGTTTAAACACAGCATCCGATGGCATGGTATGGTGCAAGGCATCAAAAGATACCGCAAATTCCCTATGTATAATCTTTGGGTTGGCTTGATCAGCAGGCTTGCAACTACGATCATAGTGTTTTCATTGTCATTTTATTTCACCAAAACCGCTGCTGGTTACTATGGACTGGGGCTTGCCGTGCTAAGTCTTCCTATGACTTTTATCGCAGGCTCTATTGGAGAAGTTTTTTACCAAAAAAGCGCAAGGGCAAAACATGACGGAACAAATGCTTCACTGGTTACAAACCTGTTCAAACGTATGGTTTATCTGGGGATGTTGCCGTTTTTATTGCTTGCTGTTGCTGGGGAAGACTTTTTTGCTTTTGTTTTCGGAGCAAACTGGTCCGATGCCGGCGTGTTTGCCCAGATCCTTAGTTTTAGAATATTTATTGATTTTGCAATAACCCCTGCCAGAATTCTAACGAATATATTAGAAAAACAGGAAATCACTCTTATTCTTCATATTGTAATTATTGTAATAAGCAGTGTGTCAATTGTAATTGGCGGCTTAGCCGACAATGTTTATTTGGCGTTAGGTTTGTTTTCTTTCTTAAACGGTTTGGCGACTTTAGGATTTGGCTTATTGATGTTTAGGTTTATTGGCATATCATCGTCCACCGTCTTTGGCATGCTGTCAAAATGTTTTGTATTATGCCTGCCTATAATTATCGTAACAGCTTTGGCTAAATTAATTTTCAATGCCTCTCCGCTATCTTTGATAGTGATCAGCGTAATTAGCTGTGTCATATATTATGGCTTGTTACTGAAAAACGATAAGGTTTTGCAATCAGCGGTTATAGAGATATTCAACAAGATGAAACAAGCCTAAGAAGTTTAAACGGAATTATTCGAATGAACACTGATCGTAAGAAAGCATATATCTTGATGGACCAGAACGACCTTGAGGATTTCAAAGATCGTCATGGGATTACCGTTGACGATAAATCTTTGTTCCTTCCCATTGATTTCACCGCAATGATGCAAGTGATTTTCACCCAGCCCGAAGAGGCTTATTATGCCCCTAAGGTGATCAACGAGAACGAAGAGTTTTTTGCTGCCAGAGAGATTTATGAGGATTCGCAAAAGTTTTTAAAACAACTATTATTGACAAACGGGCTCGTCGACAAAGACGAAGAAGCCTTTCCTCAAGAATATATTTGGGCGTGCATCTGGATATCCGTAAACAGAGCGCTTTCGTTTTGTAGTGATTTTCTAGATCAGTATGCCGTTGAAGAGGTCGTTATAATAAAGAGAAATAAATATGTAACCCAAGGCGGGCTTTTAATAAACATAGCTTCGTTTTCGCATTTGATCGAAAAATTCTTTGAAAGCAAAAACGTAAAAGTCAGCACTATTGAGCATCAGGGGCATTACGATAAGCCCAGGACGATCTTCTTCGAACAATCGCAACGCTTAAAAACATCAGTGCGATATCTGATACAATTTGTCCGCTGGAAACTCTTGTCTTTAAACAACAAAAATGACAATTGTATTTTTATCAACCCGTCATATGACAACGTGATCAATTGTTATAAAGCTTATAGGTCTCCCGGCCGCAAGACGGCTCCGCAAGTGTTTTATGGAAACCGGATGCCCTTCTTGCATTCCTGGCGGAAATCTGTTTGCTTTTTGATCGCTAAATCCCTTTTTAAACAACACGACTATAATAACTATGAAGTTTCAATTAATCCTTATAAAATTAATTTGCATGATGTCGAGTTTGATTTCGCCAATCTTTTTCGGGAAACTGTCTCTCAGTATTTGACTGATGCCAAATGGATGAAAGGTTACATAGATCTCTTTTGGCAAAAATGCATGAAAAAGGGAAAGAGGTACCTGACGATTTTCAGCTTGCCTCCGGTGTACTTACATTCCTATTTCTTGATAAAGAAAACAAAAGACAATGGCGGCAAGGTCGCAGTGTGGCAACATGGCGGCGTTTATGGATACACCGATTTCTTTCAACATTATATTACAGATTATAAAAACGCAGATTACTTTTTATCGTTCGGGAAGGACTGTACGAAAGACGTTACAAAATTTGAAAAAAATTGTCATGTTGAATGCGCGAATGTTGGATCAAATGTCATGTATGCTCAGCAGGCTTCGGGAAGTTTAAAGACCGAAGAACCGCCGTCTCAGGAAGGTCTTTTTCTGCCAGGTATCGTCGGGCTGTTTTATATTAAAAACTGTGTTAAATGGCAAGCGGATCTGCAGTTCAAAGCAATTAAACAGATAATTGATTTTTGTGGTTCAGGTGTCGGCGGCAAAGTGGTAACTAAGGGGCTAAGATCACATAGCCCTCATTACGTGGTACAACGGTATATTGAGAGCAAAAAAACTAAATATCTTTCATTTACAGATGTTTCAACTGACACGGCTTTGTCAAATAATCCTAAATTTATCATACTTGATAATCAATCAACTTCGCTTTTGCAAGTATTATCGCAATATACCGGACCGATCTTCCTTATGCTCAATCAGGAATCGGCACTGCTAAGACAAGATGCTCTCGACCTCATCAAACGGAGGGTAGTTTATAGTGAATCCGTGGATGAACTAAAGATGCAGCTAACTGATTTTTTTAAAGATGGCAGCCTAAATGGCACAGACACACATGATAGATCTTTTATTGATACATATATAAAACGATTCTGTTATAGTGATTATGAACGGTTTTTACAAAAAGCGACAGGAACATGCCAGCATTAAGAAAAACTTTGAAGGTTTCCTTTTCGATAAATTGCAGCAAAAACAAAACTTAATTTGAAGGATAGAACTATGCACAAACCTACTCTCAAAGAGAGATTGAAAAACGGTGAAACGGTGTTTGGAACATGGAACAGCATTGCTTCATCTTCTTTGGTCAATGTTATTGGGTGTAGCGGTATAGATTTTCTTGTTATCGATGCTGAGCACGGGCCCATTAATATGGAAAGCGCTGAAAATCTTATCAGAGCCGCTGAGCTATCCGGCACGGCAGCGATCATCCGTGTTTCAGACGATTCTTCTTGTAAGACTTTGAGGGCTCTTGATATTGGTGCCCACGGAGTTCAGGTTCCACATGTGTCCACTAAGGCCCAAGCCGAGCAAGTTGTTAAAAACTCAAAGTATCACCCTCTGGGGGACAGAGGGTTTTCACCATTTACCCGGGCAGGTAAGTATGGGCTGCAAGCGAATGAGCACACCAAAAGGTCAAATGAAAATACAATGGTTGTTATTAACGTTGAGGGATTAGAGGGGGTTGAAAATTTACCCGGTATTGCTGAGGTTGAGGGCATTGATGTAATATTCATAGGACCATACGATCTGTCGCAATCTCTGGGGAAGCCAGGAGACGTTGAAGATATCCAGGTTATTGATAATATCAAAAAATGTGTAAAGATATGCAAAGACAAAGATTTGGCTTGCGGTTCGTTTGCGAGAGATTTGAAATATTTGGATATTTTGCTCGATTGCGGCGTGCAATACATAACCTATTCGGTTGACTCAGCCATACTTCGCGAGACCTACAAAGGCTTATATGAAACATTTAATGAAAAAAGAAAGGCCCGTGCCGGTGAATAGTAAGAAATTGCCTAAATTTGAGATATTGGACTGCACCATCAGAGATGGCGGCTATTTGAATAACTGGAATTTCGACAAAAAAATGGTCAAAGAACTTTGTCGTAACATTTCAAAAACCGGTGTTGATTATATTGAGCTTGGATTTAGAAATCCACCAAGGGCTGATAGAGGTATATGGTACTCCACGCCGGAGAAAATCATTGATAGCCTGACAGAGGGAACTTCCCATATAAAAATAGCATTAATGATAGATTACAAAGCCGCTGATCTTAGCATCATACCGGATGCCGCTGAAAGTCTTGTCAAAATGTACAGAGTCGCATGTCATAAAGACAAGGTGTTTGATACGATCGATCTGTGTGAAAAAATTAAAGAAAAGGGCTACAAGACTTCTGTCCAGCTGATGGGTATTGCCACATACAGCGAAAAGGAAATTTCCGATATCATTGAACCGCTCGCTCAGTCATCTGTGGATTATGTCTATTTTGCAGACAGCTACGGATCGCTTTTTCCGGAAGATATAAAACGGTACATAGGCCAACTGAAACAGACGCATAAAAAGATCGGCTTTCACGCTCATAATAGTTTACAGCTTGCTTTTGCAAATACACTTGAGGCAATTAATAGCGGGATTGATATTGTTGATGGTACTATTTATGGAATTGGAAGGGGAGCCGGCAATCTTCCGTTGGAGGTATTGTTAATATATCTCGAAAAGACATTGAACAACAAACAATATAATTCTATACCTGCGCTTGATCTGATCGATCGCTATTTCATGGCGTTGAAACATGACCTCCAGTGGGGTTACATGCTGCCATACATGCTTTCAGGAACCTTTGAAGTTCATCCAACTTATGCCCAGCAACTTGTTGCCGCTCATGAATACAATGTCGATGATATGATAAAAGTTTTGGAACTGGTCAAAGAATTAGAACCGATCGGGTTCAACAAGAATATTATGGACAAAATTATAAACAGCGGTTTTGTCAGCACCGTAAAAGAGCTGGATGATACGCAGCATGATGAAACCGAATTACAGACGCTGCTTGCAAACCATCCGGTTAACTGTAAAGATAGACATGCCGGAAAAGACTTTTTGATCCTTGCTAACGGACCAACTTTGAGCGAGTATAAAAAAGAAATAGACGACTTTATAGTGAAGCACAATCCTATAGTTATGGGGGCAAATTATTTGGGAGGTTTGTTTAAGCCTGATTATCACGCGTTCAGCAACAAAAAAAGGTTTATTTCGTATGTCGATCAGGTTGACGAGGGGTCGACACTTTTGCTTTCAAGCGGCTTTGATGATGATTTCATACGGGAGTACACCGATAGGGATTATGAGCGGATCGTACACTTAAGCAAGGTCTCCGGTACCTTTGAAATAAAAGACAACATTATAACTTCTAACTGCCGAACTATTTCAATACTCATGATCGCTGAAGCGATCATTCTAGGAGCCGAAAGAATCTTCGTCGCAGGGATGGATGGATATAAAAGCAAGGAAAACTTCCTCTCTGACAATGTTCATTTCTATAAAGAATCCGACGAAGCCGAAACTCTTGAATCGTTGATCAGAAAACACAACTGGAACGAATCCCTGCTTAACAGCATCAACACCTACTTGACAAAACATAACAAAGACAACATTCGGATTATAACGCCCACTAACCACAACTATTTTTATGATAGTGTTTACAACTGGATCAAATAATATGACTCGATTTGAAACTATGTCGCATTTGATGAAGCAAAAAAAACTCTTCAAGCTTGTTTGCGGAGCCGGCAATGAAGATGCGGAACAGGTAAAAAAACTAGTTTTTGTCTACACCCTTGCAGGCGCGAAATGTTTCGATGTTTCCGCTAATATCGAGGTTGTTAAAAGTGCCGTCGCCGGCATCGACAAGGCCTTTGATTACGCTGTTAATATTGACAAAAAAATTGAAATCAGACCATTTATTAATGTAAGCATTGGCATGCGGGGCGATCCGCATGTGCGCAAAGCAGCCATTACTGATAAATGTATCCGTTGCGGTGCATGTATTGATAAATGCCCAACTGATGCGATAAAAGATTCCGATGTTATAACTGAAAAATGTATCGGCTGTGGTAATTGCGAATCAGCTTGCGATCATGGCGCAATTAAATTTTACCATAACGACAAAGACCTTAAGGCTTTGTTGCTGGAATGCAAGGAAAGCGGTGCTGAACAGTTTGAACTTCATGCCGCTGTCCCCGATTCGGAATCCATATTTTCTGAATGGGCAATGATAAACGAAATTATCACTGATAACTATGTAAGCATGTGCCTTGATCGGCTGCATTTATCTGATTTCAAACTGGAAGAACGGATCATAAAAGCTAAAGAAATATCTCAGGATAGATTGATCATTCAAGCCGATGGCGTGCCTATGAGTGGAGGATGTGACGACTTTAATACCACTTTGCAAGCGGTTGCGATCGCAGATATTATTGTGAAAAGAAAGCTCGATACTAAAATATTGCTTTCCGGAGGAACCAACAGCCTGACAACAAAGCTTGCCGACATGTGCGGGGTTGAATATAACGGCGTTTCAATCGGCACCTTTGCCAGAAATCTTGTTAAGAACGTTATTGGAGATGATGATTTCATGGATAACGATGACAAGATATTGAATTCTGTTGGCATCGCAGAAAAGCTGATTATTGCTAATATCGGTGAACAGATATGGTAACCGTTTACGTTAATGATGATGCAATTGAAGACATTGAGTTATTTGTCTTTGACAAAGACGGCACCGTCATAGATCTATACAATTACTGGAGCAACATGATTGGCTTGAGGGCGCAACGGCTGTGCTCTTTCTATGGTCTATCACTAGATGAACACGAAGATAGCTTGATGTACGAAATGGGCATCGACCTTAAAAACAAATGTATAAGGCCGGAAGGCCCCGTCGGCTTATTGCCCAGAGAGGTAGTTCAAAAAGCAGCAGAGGATTATCTCAATAAACTTCAATGTGAAAATGTCTACGATGTGTGCTTTAAAATATTCCAGGAAGTTGACGAGGCATCGCTGTCTCTGCTCGACAAATTTATCACGCCTCTTGACGGCGCCATCGAATTATTAACTCAGATAAAAAAAAACAACTGTAAAATTGCTATTGCCACAACCGACAAAACCCAAAGAGCTCAGCTTGCAATGGATTTCTTAAATATAAATGGCTTATTCGATTTTGTTGTCGGCGCCGATAAGGTGGACAAATCAAAGCCATCGCCGGATATGCTGCAACTTATAGTAAATGCTCTGAACATCTCACCAAAAAAGGCTGTTATGATCGGGGATGCAAAAACAGATGTCCTTACGGGCATTAACGCCGGCTTCAAGGCGTCAATCGGTGTTTGCACCGGATTAACATCGCAAGACGAGCTTTTAAAGATCACGCCATATGTGGTTCAGTCGGTCGCAAATATAAAAATTGATTAAAAGGGTCTATTGGTTTTATGCAAAATTCATATCATAACAAGGAAGTCGTTCTTGTAAATCTTCCACCAGCTCATGATTACAAATATGACAACCCCGGTTCCATTTATCCCGCAACCGGAGTTATGTTGATCGCATCCGTTTTAAAAAAGAACGGTATTACTGTTTCGTTTGTAGATGGCGCACTTGATCGCGATTACGACGAACAAGTTTTAGAACGGGTATCCGACAAAACGGCCTTCGTCGGACTCTCTGTAATGTCTTCCCAGGTGACAATGGGCTATAGGCTTGCCAAAAAGATAAAAGAAAAACACCCCGACACGCTCGTTGTTTTTGGCGGGGTGCATCCAACTTTGTATCCGGAACAGACTGTCGACAACCCTTATGTTGACATTGGAGTTGTCAATGAAGGCTCAAGGACTGTTTTAGAAATAATGAATTATACTTGCGGCGAAGTCGAGCTCAAAGATGTTAAAGGAATTGTATATTGCGACGACGAAAACAACACCACTCTCACTGACCCTCGATCGCTAGATGAGATTGAAAATGTCCCCCATTTTGACTTCGAAGTCTTGGATTTAGACAAATATCTTTCCGCTACAACTGTTTACAATAGTGAATTAAACACCGAAGGCATCGAAGACTTGCAGTTAATGCCCATTATTACAGGCCTGGGCTGTTGCTATCGATGCTCCTTTTGCATCAATGTTATTTTAAAAAGGCGGTACCGAGCACGAACCGCCCGAGCAATTGTTGACGAGATAAAAAGGCTGCAAACCAACTACGGAGCAAATGCATTTTTATTTCTTGACGAGGATTTCTGCATAAACAAAAACCGATTAAAAGAATTCATACAAATTGTAAAGGCAGAAAAACTAAAATTTTCTGCCAGAATATGGACAAGAGTTTCTTACTTCAAGAAAGACTCGTTCCGAAAGCTTCTGCCTGAAATGGAGGAAATTGGCATATCCTCTATTGCCATGGGTGCCGAAAGCGGCTCACAGAGAATGCTGGATTATATTAAGAAAGATATTAAATACGAAGACATTTTATGTGCTGTCAACGAGCTTTCAAATTTCAGCATCACCCCGCGGTTTTCTTTTATGGTTGGCTTAGAGGACGAAAAAAAGAATGAAACGATGGCCACATACAAACTTTGCGGAAAATTGCTAAGGGCAAACATTCGCACTAACATAGCAGGGCCTTTTATATTTCGATATTACCCGGGTTCGCCAATGTTTAATGGGATCGTTGAGAAATATAACGTTAAGATTCCCAGCACGATCGAACAATGGGAGAGTGCTTTAAATGTCGACGGCTCGCTGATCGTCAATACTGAGTTATGGACCTGGCCAGGCTTTGAAAAATATTCCGAAGCTATGAACGATTATATTAATATTTGTTCCACTAAGTTGAATAAGCCGGGCAATCGAGAGCGGCTCAGCGCCAAAGTCATTAAAAGCATATTATTATGGCGGCTTGAACATAGCCGATTTTTATATAGTATGGATTATTATGTTTTGCAGTTTGCCAAAAAATTGAAAAGATTATTGAAAGGTTTTGCGAAATGACAGTAGTAGGGGTTATACCTTCGCGTTTAAAATCGACCAGGCTTCCGAACAAGGCTCTTGTTGACATTGAGGGGCTGCCGATGATCGTCCACGTATTGAAGCGTGTGCAGATGTGCTCCCTGCTGGATAATGTTTTTGTAGCTACTGACAGCAAGGAAATATACGATACCGTAACCGCTCATGGCGGCAAAGCTGTAATGACTTCCGAAAAGCATCAGTGCGGAACCGATAGAGTAGCCGAAACTGTTGAGAACATGAATGCTGACATAATTGTGAATATTCAGGGAGACGAACCGCTTTTGAATCCGAGCGATATCGACAAGCTGGTGCGAACCATTAAGCGTGACGATAACATCCAGTTTACAACACTTGTCTGCAAAACGCCGCGGTTTAACGATACGAGTGAGTGCAAGGTGGTTATGGATTTAAACAATGACATTTTATATATGTCGCGGTCTGACATCCCCTCTGCTGACAGAAGCAAAGTGGAATTTCTCTATAAACTCTATTGCATAGTAGCTTTCCGCAAGCCCTTCCTCATGAAATTCGCATCATGGGCCGCTACGCCTCTTGAAAAAGTCGAATATATCGAATATTTGCGAATTATCGAACATGGGTTTAAGATAAGGGGCGTGCCGATAGAGGAATACACAACTTCCGTCGATACGCCGCAAGACTTGACCCTGGTAAAAGAGATGATGAAAAAAGACACAATAAAACTGAAGTATTTGCGATAATATAAACTAGCTGAAGCTTAACAGGTCAACTAACAAGCCATGACTCCCAAAACCTCATTGAAAAATTACAACATTGTCATCGTTCCTCTAAGCAAAAGGAACGCCTTTAAGGATCTAGTATCTAACGAAGGTTGGCAGTGGTCATTTATGGGCAAAGATGCCTCTGTTCGCGAATCAATTGCAAAGGAGCTGGGGCAGACAAGCAGACATTGTTATGCCAAGGAACTTCAGTCCGTGTCGATAAAAAACAAACAGGCGTTTCTTGATCTCGTCTCTAAAACAGGACAAAACCAAGACAAACCTATGTGGTGGGCAACTATGGCTGCATATAAAAGCCCTTTGATTTCAGACCTCTTCCTGAATTATTCTTTCTTATTGCTTGTCCAAACGTGGATAGAACAGGGCATTAAGAAAAGATTGATCATCGTAGAAGACGCATGGCTGGCCGAGGCATGCTCGAGCAGCTTTAACGACGAATCTGTTTTTGTTGCGAAAGCCCTGGGTTCTCACATAAAAAACTATGCCAAGCATAGAATATTATTCGTTGCCAGCATGATCTATGCTTCGTTGCGTTTAGCCTCGCTGTGGCTTTTTAATAAAATATACGCTGCGAAATATCGCATGCAATTGGCAGAAGTTTTAAAAAACAAGATCGACATTCTTTTTTACACATGGATCGGAGACCGTTCGTTTAAAGGCGAACAGCCCGAATTCACCGGCCCATATCTAAAAGCATTAAGGAGCTATTGCAAAGAAAAGAAATTAAATACTGTTACTTTTACACTGCCGAACCTGTCGGTACGTTTATTGAAAAAAACACATAAATCAGAAGAGATCATTCCAATAATGCTCTTTGCGAAATTCTCAGACATTTTCAAAGCCGCCAAAAGATCACTAACTCTGAAATGGCGTAAGTTGCAAGGCGATGTCAATGGTTTGAATTTCAATCCGTTGCTTGAAGCAGAGATATTCAAGGAAAGAGGCGGCATCGTTTCAACTTATTTGAATTATCTAATTAATCTAAATATCTTTGAAAAGCATAATATCAGCCCAAAAGTTATAGCATATCCATTTGAAAATCAAACATGGGACAAAATGCTAATAACCGCAGCGAGACAAACCGGGATCGATTCTAAGATAGTTGCATGCCACACTATAACTGTGCCGTTTTTCTATTTAAACTTCTTCCTTGGTGAGGACGAAAACAAAAGTCATCCCCAGCCTGATATTATTATGGCTAATGGTCACTACGCAAAATCCATCCTGGACAAAGCCGGGTTTTCCTGCGATATTAAAAATGGCGGTTCGCTTCGATATGCTTCAAATGCTAAATCAGCCGAATCTCAAGAGCATGTTGAAAATAGCGATAGAGATGAAAAGGTTCTGGTTTTGCTCTCAGTTTCTCTGGATTATTCGCTCGACCTGTTATTTTATCTTTTACGAAATGAAACTTCAAATAAAACATTTTTCCTAAAGCCTCATCCAGACACCCCTGAATCCGTTATAAGAGAACATCTCCCCGAACTACCGTCCAACTTTACTTTTGTAAGCGGCTCAATGGAACAGTGGATGGAGCAAGTCGGATGGGCTGTGCATATCGGGACGACCGCTGCATTAGAATGTATGGCCAACGGAATAAATGTTTTAAAATATCTGCCTGAGCGAATAGATCTGGACCCTCTGCTTTGTACAGATTTCAAACAAAAAACAATTTGCGATAAGGATGCCTTAAATTTTTCAACAGATGAAAACCCAGACGAATTCGACAGCAGTTTGATTGCTGAACCGTTTAATCGACAAGCCTGGGATGACATCTTGTCCTAACCGATATGCTTCGATCGGGATAACAAAAACCTCTAACGATTAGCCGAGACGGTGATGTTCGATTATTATCGCGAAAACAATGTCGATATTCGTATCGCCCGCATTTTTAATATGTACGGGCCGCGAATGCGCCCGGATGACAGGCGGGTTATAAGCAATTTTATTTTGCAGGCACTACGCGGTGAGGATATTGCAATTTTCGGCGACGGTGAACATACACGGTCATTTTGTTTTGTTGATGACACGGTAGAAAGGCTGATACGTTTGATGGACCAAGGTAGGCCGGGAAATATTAATATTGGAAATTGAAATTGGATACAAAGATCAATAAAGAACACAGCTGCGATTGCAGTGTTATAATTCCTGCATACAATGCATCCAAATATATTAGCAGAACGATAGACAGCGTCTTAGCCCAAACACTTCAGCCTTTAGAGATCATTGTTGTTGACGACAAAAGCACCGACAATACGGTCTCTATTGTAAAAGAGCTTTCGTGTTTCAAAGACGGCTTCCTTAAACTTGTCAAATCAGAAACCAACGGCGGACCTGCCCGCACACGTAATGCGGGCGTGAATATTGCCTCCGGATGCTACTTGGCATTTCTTGACTCTGACGACAGCTGGTATCCGAAAAAATTAGAAATAGCAATGAACTATTTTCCCAAAGCTGACATTGTTTATCATGACCTTGAGATTTATACATCGAAAAGCGAAAAGCCCTTAAAAAGAATAAGAACTCGAAAGCTAAGCTCTTCTCCATTCGTTGATCTGATGACAAATGGAAATGCCTTGAGCAATTCAAGCGTAGTTGTAAAAAAAGAGATCGTCAACAGCGTTGGCGGATTAAACGAAGACCGATCTTTGTTTGCGGTTGAAGATTTTGATCTCTGGTTAAAAATTTCCAGGGTAACTAACAAATTCGTCTATATCCCAATGTCGCTGGGTAAATACTGGATGGGAGACGCTAATATATCAGAGATTTCTGAAAACCAGCTCGTACGAGAAAAAACCTTGTCCGAGAAACACATCTCCTTTTTGAATAGTGAAGACAGAAAAGAGCATGAACTGTTTTTAAGTTACATTACAGGAAGGCTTAAGCAAAAAATGGGCCGATATAGCGATGCCCTTAAATTGTTCAAGGCATCGTGTAGATCCCGTAGCTGGAATCTAAAGCTTAAATCAGCATGTCACATAATGACGATTCATATACAACGCATTAAAAATATTTAAGCTTTAGTTATACCTGCGGCTGTGCCAAGAAGCTTTCAAGGATAATTTGGCTGGTTGCATCTAAACAAAACCAACAGAAACATTTAACATGCAAATCCATACATAATAACGGCTTGAAAATGCGGATAAGACTGAATACAATTTTTTATTTTATTTTGATTGCTAATTTACTTCTTTATTTAACTTTGTTTAAAGAAGGAAATAAGTATTTAGATGCTACTAGCATAATATATTACGCCTTATTCACATTATGCATTTTGAGTACCATCATAATTAATGGTCTAAGAAAAAATATATTCATGGAGCTATTGTTAGTCCTAATATTAATTGCTTATCATTCACGAATCCCAATGTTATTGCTTCTTGACATGCCTACTATACTAGAGAGGATTCCTATATCCAGTGGCCTGATGAACAGTAAGATACTGGAATTGTGTTATCATTACCTTGCCTTGTCACTTGCTATAATCGTTTTAAATCCAAAGATGAATGAACTGAACCACTCTATTACTAAGCAAAGAGCAACTAGAATCATGCTGTTTACTTCAATAGTTATTCTTTTTGATATAGCGTCAGGCGTGTTCTTGAGCGATGGCTATGCGGGAACATCCTCTTTCATGGGGCCTTTCAGAATAATACTTTCGATATTTTCGCCTGCAATTGCGATACTTATATTAATAACATATATTGTTGCTGCCGGTAAAACTCTTAGTGTAACTCACAAATGTTGGGCCGCATCGCTTATTTCTACTTATTGTATATATCGTTGTTATTCTGGAAGCAAGCAACCAATAGCGTTCTTAATATTGGCGTTTATAATCGCAAAATTAGTTTGCTGTGGCCCAATAATCATGAAAACCAAACATTTGGTTATGTCAACACTTTTGATCCCGCTTGTAGGACTGAACTTTTTTCTCGGAAATATCATGCGGTTTTATCAAAGAGGGTATATAGAAACGAATAATCTTATTGAAAGAATTTCAGCGATTAAAACTTCATTTGGGAACATATTCCGCGCTGTTAGTTCCAGAATGGGATTTTTTGATTATTATGTTGAATCATCAGAAAACAGTCTTTATCCCCCATACATATCTTTCAAGTATTACTTCAAGTCTATAACAGACAAATTATCGCCGGGCTTTGATGTCTTTGGCGTCCCATATGCCAGCCGGATGTTTACTTATGCACGAAATGGATCTTTGCCGAAAACAGGAATGAATTCCGACCAAGTGACTCTTTTTGGCGAAACCTCAGTGATCTTTTCTTTTTTTTCTATAATAATGTTTTTTCTTATGATCCTGTTTTTCAAATTTCTTTTAAAAAGACGACCGGAAAAAGACCCTTTTTTAAACTTGCTCTATGCGGCAATCATTTTTCGTGCTTATTGGGGATGGCTCTACGGGTTTGGATTTGATATGTTTATTTGCATAGACGTAATCTACAATCTTATATTTTTCTTTTGCATGGCGTGGTTTTGTCGTATGCGTTTGTGCAGACAACAAAACCTTTTAATAAAACAATAAATTGCCCTTTTAAATAACATCTAAATATTGCGGGAACTATGTCACTGCCCTATCACATATTATACATACAGCCTTATGCTTATAAATCGGGACCACATCAAAGTCTTCGCGAACTAGTCTCTAATCTTGATCGTACGCAGTTTGCGCCATCAGTAGTCTTGCAGGAACCCGGAGCCGAAGCTGATGATTTCATCAGCCTTGGTGCTAAAGCGTATTTTGACTGCGGTATTAAAACCATTTTGCGATCTTTCTCTCCCTTTCGTCAGTCGCAGTTTCTGACAGGCATGATGTCATGTGCTAAAAGAATTGCAAAACTGATCATCGAGCAAAAAGTCGATCTCGTTCATGTGAACTCCGAAGCATGCTGGGGCGGCAATTTCGCTGCACGGATCGCAAAGACACCTGCGGTTTCCCACTTGCATGGACTAAGTGTTTTGTCTCCTTATCTGGTAGGACGTCTGACCATGTTCATCCTAAACAATTTCAGCAATGTGCTGATCAGTGTCTCCGATATCGTCAGACAATCCTATATCGATTCCGGTGCCCGTGCCAATAAGATCCGCACAGTTCACAATGGCATCGACATAAGCATATTTGACCCGGATAATATTAAACCTACGCTAAAAGCCGAATTGGACATCAATGAAAATGTCCCGCTTGTCGGGATGATAGCTAATTTTGATCCGCGAAAAGGACATCACAATTTCGTCGACGCCTGTAAGCACGTATTGGCACAGGGTTACCATGCGCAATTTGTTATAGTTGGAAATACAGAAATAGCCGATGACAACAGCTATTTCAAACAAATAAAGGAAAAGGCTATGCACTTGGGAATTGCCGATTCGCTTCATTACACAGGCTTACGCAGTGACATCCCAAACGTATTAGCATCGCTTGATGTTGTTGTACAGCCATCGCTAACAGAAGCAGGTCCAATCGTTCCTATAGAAGCGATGGCAATGAAAAGACCTCTTATAGTAACCGATGTTGAAGGCAACTCCGAAGAAGTGCTGAACGGCCAAACAGGGATTCTGGTCCCTAAAGAAAACCCAAAAGCAATGTCCGATGCTATTGTTAAACTGCTTAAAGACAACGATCAAGCACAAAGACTGGGCGAAAACGGTCGCCAACGTGTTTTAGAAAACTTTACAAATAAAGTTTATGCAAATAGTATCCAACAAATTTACAAAGAAGTGATCGAGCTTAAAGTTTAACCGATCTGATAAGAAACAAGCCTATCGTTGACGAGGAACCAAAATGTATATTCTAGGATTGAATGCCTACCATGCCGACTCTTCGGCTGCTTTAATTAAAGACGGACAACTTGTCATTGCAGTTGAAGAGGAACGGTTTAACAGAGTGAAACATTGGTCTGGTTTCCCCACAGAAGCGATCAAGCACTGCCTGGACGCCTGTGGAATAACCGCCAAAGACATTGATTACGTTGCCATCAATCGGAATCCGAAAGCGAATCTATTAAAAAAGATCGCTTACGTTCTTGCCAAACGGCCTTCAATATCCACTCTGAAAGATCGACTCCGAAACAAAAGTAAGATCGGCAAAATCGCCGATGAATTTCAACGGAAAATGGGGTTAGATAGCGAATCAAAAGCAAAGTTTAGATTCATTGAACACCACAGGGCACATCTTTCATCAAGTTTTTTGGTTTCTCCTTTCCAAAAGTCAGCGTTGATCTCTGTAGACGGCTTTGGGGATTTTTTAAGCTGTATGATGGCAATGGGTAATGAAAATGACATCAGCATCTTTAACAAAGTCCCATACCCGCATTCTTTGGGAATATTTTATCTGGCAATAACACAGTATCTTGGCTTCCCGGCTTATGGTGCCGAATACAAGGTAATGGGACTTGCCCCGTATGGAAAACCGGCATATATAAATGAAATGCGAAAGATCGTGTTGGTCAAAGATGACGGCGCATTCGAACTGGATCTTGACTACTTTAGACATCATGACAAAAGCGTGGATATGGCATGGGAAAACACCGCTCCGACTATTGGATGTGTTTTCACAGATAAACTCGTAAAGTTACTGGGCCCAGCAAGAGAAAAGGGAGAAGAGGTGACGCAAAGGCACAAAGATATCGCAGCCTCTTTGCAAGCTATGTACGAAGAAGCTTTTTTTGCAATGCTTAACAAGCTTTATGATGTAACAAAATCAGACAATCTCTGTGTGGCCGGCGGTTGCGCTATGAACAGTGTGGCTAATGGCAAGATCCTTGACAACACGGCATTTAAAAATATTTATATACAGCCAGCAGCCGGGGATGCAGGCGGTTCAATAGGCGCAGCGTTCTATATGTGGCATAGCCTTCTTGGTAACAAAAGAAACTTCATTATGGAACATGCTTATTGGGGACCCAGATACAACGAGGATGAATTACGCGAGGTGTTGGACTCGCAGATCAACGAAATAAAAGCGTGTAACTGCTCAGTGAACAAATTTGAAGATGCAGACCTGTGCAAACAGATTGCCAAACACATAGCTGATGGCAAAGTAATAGGATGGTTCCAAGATAAAATGGAGTGGGGACCAAGAGCCCTTGGCAACAGGAGTATCCTGTGTGATCCGCGACGTGCAGACATGAAAGAGATTTTAAATATCAAAATAAAAAGACGTGAATCCTTTCGTCCGTTTGCCCCCTCAATACTACGGGAATCAGTAAAAGATTGGTTTGAAAAAGATTGCGACGTTCCATTTATGTTGCAAGTTTTGCAAATCAAAAAAGAGAAACGAAAAGAAATCCCAGCCGTCACTCATGTCAATGGCTCTGGACGTCTACAAACAGTGACAGAGACACAAAATCCGTTGTATTACAACCTCATAAGAGAATTCTATGATATAACCAACGTGCCTATCCTGCTAAACACATCATTTAATGAAAACGAACCAATTGTATGCCATCCCAAAGAAGCGTTGGATTGTTTTTTGCGAACTAATATGGATGTATTAGCGCTAGGCAACTTTGTGGTCAAAAGATGACCTTCGCCCCGAAAACTGATCCATTCAAAAGACGGAGAGTTATTCCATTAATAAGGTCCAAATCTCATGTGTCAGATTAACTGCCCAACAAACACATCTACCAGTCAGATCGGGGCAAGGTAATGCCGAAAACAACCATTATAACCGTAACCAGAAATAGTGCCGAAACTATTTCTGGCGCGATTGAGTCTGTACAAAAGCAAACCTTTCCGGAAATTGAACATATTATTATCGATGGCAAGTCCTCTGACGAAACCCATAAAAAAGTTTCTCACGCCCGAACCCAACTCAATTCCAGAATTTCCAGGTTTCTTTCTGAGCCTGATGAGGGTATTTATGATGCTATGAATAAGGGTATAGCCTTGGCAACGGGGGATATTATTGGGATTCTTAATGCGGATGATTTTTATGCTTCGGATTCCGTGGTGTCCAATGTAGTCGAGTCAATGGAAAGTCAGCAGCTTGATGCTGTTTATGCAGATCTAGTATACGTTGAGCCTGAAGATACGTCCAAGGCAGTTCGTTTCTGGAAATCCGGCGATTATATAGCCGGGGCCTTCGGCAAAGGCTGGGTACCGCCCCACCCCACTTTTTTTTGCCGACGTGAGGTTTATGAAAAATATGGATATTTCCGGGATGACATGAAAATTGCCGCTGATTTTGAGCTCATGCTTCGTTTTATTGAAAAACACCAAATAAAAGTTGGATATTTACCTCAGACTATCGTTAAAATGCGAACTGGCGGCAAGGCATATGGCTGGAAAGGCAGAATTGCCGGTAATATTGAAATCCTTAAAGCATTTAAACTTAATAACTTGAAACCTTCGCCATTTTACTTTATAAATAAACCTATAGTTAAAATTGTACAGATTTTCAAACGACCTGCCTGCGATAGATGATTCTTTTTTCCCAGAGATGGCTAAACATATGATAATACAGTTTATTTTATTCTTAATAGACACTCTGCTGATCAACGCGGTTTTTCTCTTGTCGTTTTATATTCGCTACGGCCTGCCTCTGCCCGAAAATAACTTCCTGCCCTTTAAGAGCAATTTTGTCTTTCTCACTTTCTCGTATATGCTGGCATTTGCCCTTTCAAGAGTATTCAGGCGAAGGTTTGTCAGTCACTGGAATGTTTATAAGAACATTTTTCTTGGAATGTTTTTTGGGACAATGTTTGGGTTTATGCTTGTCTATATTTTTCGACTCCAGTGGGCAGCCTTTCCATCGAGTGTTTTTGCGATTTCCTTCCCGCTTGGTTTTCTGCTAATTTCAACATGCAATATCACACTACTAAGACTTGCAAAACGCATAAAAAAACGCGTTATTGTAATTGGCAAAGAAAAGATTGACAACCTACTTGAAAACAAGGGTCTTTTGGAAAAGATAACGGTAGATAAAATCGAAGATATTCTTAGTTATCCTAATGTTGATGAGATAATTCTTTGTGAAAAGATCCATGAAGATTCCCAGCTTAACCTGCTTCTCTTTCTACTCTTAAAGTCAAAAGTCAATGTGTCCTTTAGTCCTGCCCTCTATGCTGACATTCTATCCGGCAATATTACAGAGAAAAACTCTGTTGATTTCCTCGCAACTTTTCTTGGAAGAAAATCTGAATGGGAAGAGTTTATGATGAGAATGGTAGATGTCACTGCGGCCGTTTCCATAATAATTTTTACTGCACCAATTATGATCTTAACCGCTTTAACTATAAAATTAACCTCGCCTGGCCCGATATTCTATGTTCAGGAACGATCCGGAAAAGATGGAATTGTCTTTAAGCTCGTCAAGTTTAGAACCATGACCGATGGAGCTGAAAAAAAAACCGGACCTGTGTGGGCCTGTAGTAACGATGACAGAATAACTCCGGTTGGTAAGATCCTTAGACAAACAAGAATTGATGAACTGCCGCAACTGGCGAACGTACTCAAGGGTCATATGTCCATGGTTGGCCCAAGGCCCGAAAGACCGTACTTTGCTAAGCTTCATAAAGCCCTTAGAGGCCTCAGAATGGCAGTAAAGCCCGGACTCACCGGTCTTGCCCAGATCAGACGTTCCTACGACCTCAAACCCCAGCACAAGATCAAATACGACTACCTCTACATCCAACGCAGATCGGTACTGCTGAACATATACCTGATGATCAAAACGATTCCAGTAATAATCCTACGAAAAGGTTTTTAATGCCAGTAACCGTGCAAAACGATAATCTTTTATATGTGATAGCAGATAACTATGCCAAATACTCCAAAGAATATTCTAATATTGAAACCATCAGCTTTGGGCGACATTGTTCTTGCGCTGCCAGCATTGGCGTCGCTTCGCGCGAGTTCCCCAGAAGCGAAGATCACATGGTTTGTCCGTCCAGAATTTGCCCCGCTCCTTAATAGTGTTCCGAACCTTGACGATATGATTATCTTTGATCGCAAGCTCCTTGGTAAGTGGTGGTGCTGTCCAAAGGCGTTTGCCGAACTTGTCAGGCTTGTCACTAAACTCCGGAAAGGCGAATTCGATCTTGTAATCGACCTGCAAGGTTTACTGAGAACTGCCATTTTCTCGTGGTTTACCGGCTGCAAAAAACGTTTCGGGATGAAAAAAGCAAGAGAGTTAGCTTCTATTTTCTATACCCATAAAATATCACTCGAAGACAATGCCGTCCATGTGATTGACTGCTATGAAAAGATTATCACGGCAACCGGCGCCTCTAAAATAACGCTCAACTATGATTTGTCTCCAACACCGGAAGCAGTTGAAAGTGTAACTAAGCTATTGGCAGAATACGAGTTGACCTATGGCAACTATATTGTTTTCATAGCTGGCGCTGCACACTCGCACAAATGCTGGCCCCCTGAATATTTTGCTGCTCTTGCCGAACGGATAAATGCAGAGTTTACTCTTCCCGTAATTGCCATCGGGACCAAAACCGAAAAGCAGATCATCGAAAATATCAAGGCCAACACAAATGTTCCGATTGTGAATTTTGCTGGTCTGACAGATATTTCACAATTAGTAGCAATCCTAAGCGGTGCGAGTTTAACCGTAACTAATGATACCGGCCCCGGCCACATTGCCGTTGCTCTTGGCAAGCCGGTGGTAATGATATTTGGACCGACCAATCCTGCCAGAATAAATCCATATCGATGTAAAAATGCCATCGTTGCGATTGATCCGAATGGACGTGGCAGCGAGATTGATAGTTCCGATCCGATCTATGCCATAGAGGCTGTAAGCGTGGACCTCGTATTTGAAAAAGTTGCATGGCATTTAAAACATCAAAAGGCTGATAATTAAACTGACTCCCATGGCTTTGCTGGAAAACCAAATAGTGTATAATTCTTTTTAGATCTTTTCATAAATTACAATACTGCTTTTCTTTTCCTTCTTAAACGGAATTGAATGCACCTCACTCAAGTCATCATTCTGACTTTGGTACTCACCGTTATTTTTCGCTATTTCAACGACATAATCGGCGACATCCGGAACAGTATCGTTACGAACAGCGACCCATTCCCTGCCTGCATAGAAACTGAATCGGCTGTCATTTGAAGCAATAACAGCATCCTTGTTGGTATTTTCACTGAGCCACTTTGACGCCTGCAAGTACGCTTTTTTATTGCACCCCAAAGGTCGAAGAAGTTTTGGAATGCAAATTGCAAATCCGACAATGATAAGAATAGCAAACATGCGATTGGCTCCAGTCCCAGACGAACCATCACGGCAGAATCTTTCATTTATCCATGCAGCCAAAACATTCAAGCCAAACGGCACATAAAAGATTGTCAAAACGACAAGCGGCATACAATGCCTCCTGCTGATGTATTCGTAGTCACGGTACAGTAATACCATCATCAGCACATTGATCACAATGAAACTTACCATAAAGAACTTTTCTTCGTTTGCCATTAAATGTTTGCGTAAACACACATAAAGGCCTATGAATAATGCTGGCGTAAAAAAATGCATGAGATTTTCACTGATCCTGCTGATCAACTTCCCAACGCCTTTGATCATACCAATATCCGGTCCCGAGGCAGCATATTTTACATCGCTTTCAACAAACTCACCGTGATGCCCCGGCGAAAGAGAACCGATAAGCCCATCAAGCTTTGGCGGCAATACCTTGCCTTTAACTTTGACATAAGGCCCTACGGTCATAGCGAAACATGCCAGAAGCGCCAGCAACGCAATGGTCGCCTTGCCCCTTGGCATATTGTCTTTGGACCGAAGTAAACACATGACAAGCCACGCAGTGCCGTAAATGGCTAACTGGGCACATTCCGGGCGAATCATATGGCCGAGACCCGCCAGAATACCTGATAAACCGAACAACCACCATCTGCCACTTTTCGCCCCCAAAAGCAAACACAAAAACCCGCTAGACAAAAAAAGTAAATGCGGCCATCCGCGAAGCACATCACTCCCATGCTCGGCTGGATAAGGCAACGCCACAAGTATCAAAAGAGCAAGGAAACTCATCCTCTTTCCCACCAGCAGCTTTCCAATAAAGTAAAGTGGTATCAGCGCAAACAACCTGCAAAGCAATGCAACCCCCTGGCCGGCGTATATCCATGAATGCACTGATGTCCCATTACAAAAAATATTTGCAATCTTGTGAGCTAAAAAAATAAGAAATGGGAAACCGAAAGGATGCCCCTTTATAACGGGCACTGGATCATTAGCAAATTGCCGGGCTCGTTCAATGTAATATACGCCATCCTTTGATATGATAACCGTCGTAGCGATCAGGTACACACCTATCACAGCACCCACAGCCAGCAATATCACAAGATTCGAAAGATCCTTCTTTTCCAGTTTTACGCTCAAACTCTTTCCTCTTTCAGTAGTTGTTCAAAGTAGTTGATGGTTTTCTTTAAACCTTCCTCAAGCGATGTCGTTGGCTCCCAGTTGAGTTTTTCTTTTGCCAGTGAAATATCCGGCTGTCGCTGCCTGGGATCATCCGAGGGCAGAGGCTTTTTCTCTAACTTCGAACCTGAACCGGTAAGGTCAATAACCTTTTCAGCCAGTTGCAGAATAGTCGTTTCGGTTGGATTGCCAAGATTCACCGGGCCGACAAAATCGTCACCCGTGTCCATAAAGCTAATGAACGCCCTTATCATATCATCCACATAACAAAACGATCGCGTCTGTAAACCCTCTCCGTAGATCGTTATAGGCTTATTCTGAAGAGCCTGAACAATAAAATTTGAAACAACCCGCCCGTCATTAGGGTGCATCCGCGGACCGTAAGTATTGAAAATACGAGCCACCTTTATTCGCAGTTTATGCTGCCGGTAGTAGTCGAAAAATAACGTCTCGGCACATCGCTTACCCTCATCATAGCAGGAACGCTCGCCAATGGGATTTACATGACCCCAGTAACTCTCCACTTGCGGATGAACTGCAGGGTCGCCATATACCTCACTGGTCGAAGCCTGAAATATCTTGGCTTTTATCCGCTTAGCAAGACCGAGCATGTTGATCGCGCCATGCACACTCGTCTTGGTCGTCTGCACAGGGTCAAACTGATAATGGATCGGCGAAGCAGGACAGGCAAGGTTGTATATTTCATCGGCTTCGACATAAAGAGGAAATGTGACATCATGACGCATCACCTCAAAACAGGGATTATCAAGGAGATGGCTGACATTTCGTTTCCGCCCGGTAAAGTAGTTGTCAACACACAAAACCTCATGCCCCAACTCCAACAATCGCTCGCAAAGATGCGAACCGACAAATCCCGCGCCACCTGTCACTAATATCCGCTTCATATTCGTCTCCTGACAGCTATTCTATTGGTTATTTACTTTTGCATATCATGTTCATTGCTTCTGCTTATTCTACAAAATAACAATTAATTAAAACTGTTAAATAGCTAAGCCCTGCTAAAAACGCTTTTTGAGTCATCTCGCATCAGAGACAACCGCACCATGGCGCATCATATGTACCTTTTTCAATAATATCCATAGTGTACTTTGCTATCTTTTCGCAATTAAACTCTTCATGAACATGTTTCATGCCTGCGTTGGCAATTTTCAAACGTTCGTCTTCATGCTTAAGGTACCAGTCACTCAGTTCAAAAAATTCATCGGCAGTATCAAAGTACTTCAGGTGCACACCATCTTTGAAAAGCATGTCCGAATCCGGTACACGTTTGGCAAGAACAAGAGTTCCAGATGCAAGATAGTTTGTCAGACGATCGGAATGATATAGACTGACATCATTTGCAATATTAATACTCATTGCGATGCGAGCACCGCTAATCGCATAATGGTAGTCCATACCGCCTATTTTAGGGCTACCAAGACAACCATAGTAAGTGACGTTTTTCATCTTAGCTAATTTACTGATTATCTGATGTCTCATCGGGTCTGTGGGATATCGTTTACTGGTTTGTCTGGTTTTGCCCGTAAACAAAATATCCGTCTTCCATTTATCCGAAACTTCATGTCGGTACTCGTAGTCAGGATCGCAAGGATTTGGCAGAAACGCACCACGAACACCCGCCTTACGATATTCATCCAGCCATTCGCCATTGTTAGTTACCAACACAAGGTCAAGTTTTGAACCAGCCTCCACTCGGCCTTTATGAAACTGGGGCCACGGATCTCCGTCAATACCGTACAAAAAAGCATTAGGCGCCGCCTGTCGAATTAGCTCAATAGTTTTGACGTCCAAAAAATTTGCAAAAGTGATCTGTACAATATCCGGATTATAATTGCGCAACTGTTTTTCGAGAAGTTCATCAACTAACGGCTTACACCATTTTCTTGTTAATAGTTTACTCTTAATGGGTGCAAGCTGCCAAAATGCTGTGTTATAACTAAAAACCTGCACATCATGCCCAAGTCGTATCAACCCCTTAACCCTTCTACGTAAATCAATTAGTAATAATTTACCGGTGAAATCTTTAGTATCGCCCACAATAAAAATTCGTTTAGCTTTCGGCATTCCATTCCCTTTCTTTGTTAACTATCTTTTTTTGGCCCCTGCAATAGCCCTATGCCTGAAACTTGCCCGACTGAGATTATTTGTCAAAATAAGTAGCTTCATATTATTGTTTTTATGATCTGTTTTTGGTATTCGGGATCATCGAGTCGCTGGACCTTTCTGCCCTCTTTGCCGCTGTCTACATACTTAAACTTCAGTGGCACGCCTAATTCAACTTTTCTCAAGAACCATTCATAATCCGCATCAAAAGCTCCTGTATCAATCGCCTGATAACCCTTTTTGCATAAGTCATAACTTAAAACTGTTGCCGTCGGTCCGAGAGCGATTAGTATGAGTTTCTCATTATCAACATCATTAAAAGCTGATAATATCTCATCGTATTTATCGAATGCATTGCGAGATGGGCATAAAATTCTTGATATCGATGCGGCACCATCTAAGAGATCGTTGAACATGCCGAATCGTGTGCCTTCGCCTTCGCAAAGAACAATATCCCGGCCTTCCCATATTTTCTTGGCCTTCTCATAATAGCGGCTGCATTTCTCGTAATGCTCCTCGGTTTTGTGATCGTGTAGATAAACCCTGGAGAAAAACGCATCGTAATAAACTCGCTTCATATCGAGAAAGGAATATATCAGTTCACGTTTGCGCGATGCCCATTTCCGCCAAAAGTCCGCAACCGGAGGTACATAATGATCCAATGCGCCAAAACAGGGCGGTAGAGCTATAATCAAGTCGGGAAGATCGGACTCAAGCACTTCTTTGAGCCGTGCAGCAAGCTTGCCATTGCGAGGCTGATAATTAATGCGACCCCCATTCATAAGAACAAATTCTCCGTCGCCAAAACGACAAAGAGAGCATTTATCTTGAAGAAGTTTATTCAATGTTTCGTCTAAAGTTTTCACTATAGGTATCTCAACAGAAAAATTATCATTGGTGATCTTGTCATATAGTTCATAAGGCATATTGTCCAACTGGTATTGAGCTTTCGCAAGCTGTTTATGTGCCTTACTCGAATAGAACAGCCTCTTCTTGAGACGCTCTAATTCTTTTTCAATCTTCTTTAGCATTTGCCTCGCCTTAAACCATAGCATGTAGTTTATTTCTCTGTCATCCTGACAGCATAGATGTATCCGGTCTTTGATCTTCTTGACCCGATTTTTGTTTGAACCGCAAACGTTTTTTCAGTAAGTATATCTATCAGACGATCGGGATTCTCGAAATGATATTCCATCATAACCACGTCTAACTTGCCAATAAGATCTTTTTCCTTGAGCCTTTCAAATATCTCGAATTCGGCTCCTTCACAATCGCATTTGACTATTATATGCTTGTCTTTATTTTCCTCTAAAATACCGCCTATCACTTCCGCTGCATCCTTTACGACGACCGTTTCTTTTTTTATACCTTCCTGATCTTTGCATACTTCATGTGTTGTACTCATGCCACCGGTAGCGTCATCCATATATGGCATTTCGAGAGTTTTCTCTGACTTGCCAAGACCGAAGCAAAAAGCGTTTATCTTCTCGCTAAGCTGCGGATTAAGTTGTAGATTCTTTTTTGCAACCTCAAACGTTGGCTTAAACGGCTCATAAGCATATACCTTTTTTACATTTTCATCGGCAGCAAAAAGTAACGATACTGCCGCTCGGTTCATCCCTATGTCGATCAGTATAGAGTCCCTTTTTATGTTCAAATTATATTCGCTCTTTACAAAAACCACCTTAACAAGATAAAGGGGATGATCCTTGATATTGGAGATATCTATCTTGACGCCTTGCGGGGTCGTTATAGTTTCGCCGTCTATTGTAAATCCGGCATCTAAAAGATCGTTTCGTTCCTTCTTAATACCCACCAGTTCATACCGGAGCCTTTTCCGACTTTTCTTCCCAGGCACAAAGCAGCACATTAAATTGACCAAACCCTTAAGCAGGTTCTCAGTCGATACTTTCATTAGTACAACCTTTAATAAATAATAAATTAACAGGCCTAAATAAACTTCACCATAGGATATACTATCTGTCGATACCATACAACCATTTCTTTGGCATCTCAGGAAATTATCGATGAAATTATATGATATCCCGTAAAAAACTTGATAAAGGCAGAAAGTTAAATTACAATATATGGCGAATCGTTTGAAAAGATATATGCCCTTAAATGCAAAGTGAAGTTCAGGTTATTCTGGAAAGTACAATGTGAGTTTAGCAAGAGAGATAGGAGAAGCCCTGATGTTTTTGAGACTATCGCACTTTTTCAGCATTGACAGGGGAGATTTCAAGGTGAGATTTTACCCAACGAATATCTCACTGAGACTTTGGGTGTCCAAGTTGAGAAAAATAACCGTCTTTGAGACAGACGAAAACTTCCTCCGAAACTATTTAAAACCGGGAGATATCGTAATAGACGTTGGAGCCAACATCGGATTTCATACCATGATCTCTTCGGTTACGGTGGGTCAAAAAGGCAAAGTGTATTCTATCGAAGCACATCCCAAAACCTATAAAGCTTTGTGCGGAAATGTAAAATTTAATGGTTTTACAAATGTCGAAACTTACAATCTGGCCAGCGGAGAAAAAAAAGGACACATCACATTTTCTGACAAAAGACAGGATGACAGAAATTCGGTTGTTTCAGACAGCAAGGGAATAAACGTCGAGATGAAACCGCTTGACAGTATGGGTTTCAGCGAATCTTCGATTGCATTACTAAAGGTCGATGTCGAAGGATATGAAAAATTCGTATTTGAAGGAGCCGAACAGCTTCTTGAAAAAACACTTTGCATCTGTTATGAATCCGCACAAGATCACTATCAGGAATTCGGCTATAGTTGCACCGAACTAAACGACATGTTGAGAGCAAAGGCCTTTAATTTGTTCAGGTTTGCCGGCAACAAACTGATAAGCATTGGCAAATCCTATGTATCCGGCAAAACAGAAAATATTATTGCTGTTAGAGATGTCGATGATTTCAAAAAAAGAACGGGACTTGAGATTTTACAGTAGTAAAACCGACAGCAAAAACTCGAATTAGACTACACGGTACGAAAGGGTATCATCTTGAAAATATGTCTCTTTACTCCCTCATTTTTACCTGAACTGGGTGGGATGGAATTTGTTATCGACAAACTTGCACGCCGGTACCAAATGATGGGCCATAAGCCTGTAGTAGTTGCTCAGCGTCCCAGACATAACCGGGAAATTCCGCAATTACCGTATGATGTTATTTATTATCCCAGACCTCGTTCGGCAGTATGGCTACTGCAATACGTTGAATATGTTCTTAAACGTGAACACAAGCGATATGGTTTCGATGTCATTCATGCTCATCTTGCATACCCAAATGGTTATATAGCCTGCAAGATAAAGGATGAGTTGAATGTCCCGATTGTCATAACATCTCATAAAGGCGATATCATACCGGAATCACGATACAGGCAAAGACCTGTCACTTGCAAGCGAATGTGCTGGGCCCTGGCAAATGTTAACGCAGCTACTGGCGTCAGTTCCGAACTGAAAGGTATAATTGATGAGCTTTCAATGGGAAAAGCAAACTCGCATTTTGTTCCCAACGGCGTTGATATCCCGGAAGATAATGAGGGGCAAATCCCGGAAAGTTGCACCGAACTTGCCGGGCGCCCATTTATGCTTACACTCGGACGTCTCCATTACTATAAGGGGCTTGATGTCCTTTTGGAAGCTATGAAGCTATTGAAAGAAAAAAGCGGGGAGCTACCTATTTTAATTATCGCCGGTGATGGCAGGGAAAAGGGCAATCTCAGCCAACAAGTAAAAGACTTGGGGCTAATTGCCAATGTTATATTTGCCGGTTCCGTTTTCGGTGAACAAAAACACTGGCTTTTGAGAAATTGCACCTTTTTCTTACAACCATCGAGAGCGGAAGGGATGCCTTTGACCGTACTGGAAGCTATGGCTTACAAGAAGGTCGTTATTGGCACGAAGATCAGTGGAACAATAGAGCTTATAGACGATGGCGTCAATGGTATACTGGTTGAGCCTGAAGATAGCCAAATGCTTTGCGATGCTATCAGAAATCTGGTCGATACTTCTGATCTCACTAGCTTGCAGAAAAAGGCCTTCGACACAGCCTCAAAGTTAAGTTGGCAAACCGTTGCCAAGCGATATCTGGAGTTATACTCAAAAGCTTGAGAATGCCAGTTTAGTTCGGTAGATATTGAGCTATCAGTTATCACTTTTTATTAATTGACATATAAATAATTACAGTTAAAATGGCCGTAATATTTGTTTGACCGATTTGAAATATCTTCTCAAAAACATTTTTTAATAGGTTTGATGATGGATCAACAATTAAGGCTCTGGCCAAGAACAATTAGAGAAGCTCATGAAATTGCAGCCACTCATGTCGCAAGGTACAAGTTTGCTTGCGACCAGCTCAGTGGTGGTACGGTATGCGATGTTGCATGTGGCGTAGGTTACGGAAGTAATCTACTCGCAGGCAAAGTAGACAAAGTTGTCGGTGTCGACATCGGCGACGATGCAATAGATTGGGCAAATAAGCACTTTAAAACAGATAAAATTTCATTCTTCAATTGTGACATACTTGCAGGTTGGCCTGTAGATGAATCGTTCGACGCCGTTGTAAGTTATGAGACAATAGAACATCTGCCCGAACCGGAGAAGTTTGTCAGTGAAATATTCGACAGGCTGAAACCGGGAGGCAAATTATTTATGTCTTTACCAAATGGCCCAAGAGACAAAGCCAGGCGGGACAACCCCCATCACCTACAGCATTTTTCCGACAACGAAATAACTTCACTTATAACCAGGTATTTCAAAAATGCCAAGTTCTACACCTTGTTGTATAAGCATAATCTCAAACACTATATCAATAAGTGGTATCGAAGATTGAAGCTTCAGAGAACTGGCAGAGACCTTGTTGAAAATTATTATCTAAAGCCAGGATTAGATACCAACGCGAAAATGTGGTTCATTACAGCCAGCAAAAACGACTAGACGAAACCATCCCCGGCATCAAGTCCTAAAGCCTTGCCAAAAGTTGTCTTGGGGCAATTGGCAAAAACGACATCCATCTCACGACGTCTAAGATCATGCAAATATTCTGTCCAGTTTGCTTTTATTGGCATGTCATCATCCGTCAGTTGGCAGCAACTATCTGCGTTTCATACAAGCTCTTATAAAGATCACAACTCTGCATAAGTTCTGCGTGTTTGCCTTGTGCGACGATCTTGCCTTCATCTAGAACAACAATACTATCCGCTGAAACCACCGTACTGAACCGGTGAGCGATCACGAAGCACGTCCTGTTCTGCATGAGACCGGCCAATGCCTCGTTTATCCGCGATTCGCTTTCCGCATCCACCTGACTCATCGCTTCATCGAAGATAAGTATCGCCGGATCCCTCAGTATCGCCCTCGCGATTACGATCCGCTGCAACTGCCCGCCGCTAAAACCCGCACTATTCTCACCGATCATAGTATCATAGCCGTCCGGCAGCGTCTCGATAAACTCATGAGCAAACGAACGTTTCGCCGCCTCGACAATCTCATCGTAACTCGCACCTGGTTTACCGTAGCTGATATTCGCCGCGACCGTATCGTTAAACGTAACCACATTCTGCGTCACCATACCGATCTGGTCGCGCAAACTCATCAGAGTAGCGCCGGCAATATCTACCCCGTCAATAAGGATCTGCCCGCTATCGGCATCGTACAATCGTGGTATAAGATTAACCAGCGTAGTCTTACCCGAACCGTTAGGCCCAACCACCGCAACCGTCTGACCGGCATTAGCAGTCAGATTAATCCCGTTAAGTATCGCCCTCTCGCTGCCAGGATAAGTAAACGCAATATCACGAAACTCGATCCGTTCCTTCATAGACGACAGCTCGATCGCGTTATCAACTTCTTTCTCCTGCGGCTGATCGATAATCTCAAAGACCCTCTCAGAAGCGGCGTTTGCCTGCTGGATCTTGTTCCACACATCGCTTACCTTACGAATAGACTCCGCCGCCGTCCCAAGCAGAATAAGCAAGCCGAAAAACGAACTATTTTCCATGTTGCTATTCGGACCGAAAATCCAGTGAGCACCCACCAAAAGAGCTGCCGACCCAGCCACCATGCCCAGGACCTCCATGATCGGCCCGGTCCCAGCCTGAACCTTTGCAACCCGTAAAACCTGTCGCAAAAATCTGCGATTGATCCCGGCGTAAGTTTCGCTTTCATGGTCCTGCCGGTTATACACCTTAACAACACGCAAAGCGTTTATCGCTCCCTGCAACCTGCCCAACATCAGGGCACTGCTTACAAGAGACCGCTTAGTCGCCTTCTTGATCTTCTTGCCCAGCAAACCCAATAGACCGACAGTAACAGGAGCCATGCAAAGAAATATCAACGTAAGCTTCACGCTAAAGATCATTGCACCGGCAAGACAGAACATCGCCTTAAGTGGTTCCCGAAGCGCCTTGCCCAAAAGTATCTTTATCCCACGCCCAGCCGTAGCCGTATCGCCGATTATCCTGCTGATCGTATCGCTTGTTCCTTCACTCGAGAAAAATCCTGCGGGCATCCCCATAACATGCGAAAATGTATCCTCACGCAAATGAGCCATGGACACCTGCACAACCTTCTCGGCGAGATAGCTCTGTATAAATCGCGTAATGCACCTGGCTATCGTAACCAAACCCATCAGGATGATTATTACCATCACAGCTTTCAATGTCGCCGCCTTAGGCTGATCACGCGGAACATAACTCGTCGCCCTTTGCGCAAGATCGATAACATCCCACTGTACTTGCCATTTAAGACGCGACAGCCCCGACAGATCCTGCTCGTCGGCATACCCGTCCTTTGTAGGAACCGGCAGCTCAAACTCAATATCTTCCCCCTCTGCTTTGTTGTCCACTCGCCTGACCTGAACGGTAACAGTCTCTTGACCCGCCGTTGTTGCAAGCTGCTCAAGTATCTGCGTTGACGTTACATATTTGTTTTCCGCCCCAACAAGCCTTTGACCTGCTCCGATTATTCTGTCCTGAAGCTTTATGCCTGCCCGTTCGGCGATACTATCTTCCGTAACATCCGTAATAAGGAGATAATAGGCAATATTGCTGGTCTCACTGGCCGTAAAGTCAGATTTATCGGGAAGATAGAAGTCCATTCCATACCGGTAATCGCTGCTCTTGCGATCCACCCAGCCGTGAAGCCCCTCCTCGCCCATCATTACTTTCAGCAGCGGCACCACAGTCATAAAGCTAAGCGCAAAAAGAGCAGCGCAAACAAACGCTGAGATCATCACAGTAATCAGCCTCGGCCACTGCGGCCAGACATATTTGAGCATCCGCTTGAATGAGTCCATTCAGTTCACACCTTCTAATAAACATCCGTCAAAGCACAAAAATCTTCGATTTCACCGTATTTATGCAAGAATTAGCACAGACAATACCACACCAACCCACTCCGGTCAAGCAAAACCTACCAATTGCACATCAGAAAAGCGGCTATATACAGGCAATTGTGACGCCGTGCTGAACCCCATACATATGTGAATCATTTTTATAACTTTGCGTATAACTTTATTACAGGCAGGAGGTGCCTTCTGTGAGCATTTCCCATGTATCCAGAGTGAAATCCGGAAAAAATTTCTCCTGAGCATCAATTTTCTCTAAATTTAGCTGGCATGGAGTTGACAGTCGATAGCAATTAACCACCAATCTTCGGATAGATAGGCTGAAGGTTGCTGGTTCTTTGTAAGTCTTTGTTATTACTGCATCTGGATAGCAGAGCACTTCAATTTGACGGCATTTTGTGGGTGATTTGATTTTTATAACCATCCGTATAATTTTTGCCTTGACATGTGGTATCTGTTGACTTAAGGTGGCTTTTGTTGTCTTTGTTAATGTTGTAGGCACAAAAACTTATGTTTGTAAGTCCTTGCCTGCAAGAGCTTTAGGGGAAGGCTTTCTCCGCTGAAAATCCGTGTGTCGGCGGTTCAGTATCCATTTATAAATGTCCCGTTAGAGTTTTTGGCAATTGCTTTGAGAATGTCGATGTCAGCCGTTTGCGTCCAGAACCCAATAGTATTGATAGCTGTACCCGGAGCGTATTTTCGTCTGGCCTTTTCAAGTTCGTCGGCAAAATTCTGTGTATTTTGACTTGCTTCCAGATCAAAACCGTCTGTCAGAAAATAGATCAGCTCCGGCGGACGTTTCGCGGGATCGGTCGTTCGCATTGCGCGTATAAGAGCGTTGAGAGCGTTCGTCTTCCCTGCCGGACGAACAGAGTCTATGAGTTTATCGGCGGACATTTTGGCTCTTGGTGTTGCGCGTTTGAGTCGGCCGCTACCGGACTCGACCAGCCTGTCACCGCGAAAGAAAATGATGTAGAAGTACTGATCCGGTTGAAGGCTCTGGATAGATCGCTTGAGCTTGTCGCGCACCCGGGAGAACATCCCCTGCATCGAACCGGAACAATCAACGACATAGCAAACCTTGCGGCAGTATGTCCTCTGTCCGAAGAACTCAATGGCAGACGCCTCAATCGATGTCTCGGACTCCAACGCTTCAGCAAGGGGTATCTCATCAAACGCTGCCAGATCAAGAGACGGCATGACCTTCGGCACTGTCGGAAGCGGCGGTATTATATTGGCGATGATCCGGTCCGGCTCATGAGATATTTCATTCACTTTCGGTTTCGGAACTATCGGAGAAAGATTCGTAATCGCGGTGATCGTTTTGATGTTGGTCACGGGAGCGGAAAGATGGCTAAGGTTTTTTGGACCGGCGGAAAATTTTATAAATGCAAAGGTCACCAGCAGCAAAACATGGAAAACTATCGACAGCCCCCATGCCCATCTTTTGACAGAGATATTGCGTCGGCCTTGTGCCACTTGTTTTCTCCGATCCGTTTTCCTGCTGCTAACTAAACCTGCAAACTATTCTTTTTTTATGCGTTAGTCCATTACACGTATTTTTGACTGGCCCGGCGTCATGAGGTTAAACAACTCGATGACCTGGCCGTTATAGAGTCTGATGCAACCCTGCGATGAGCGTGTGCCGATAGTATCGGGATCCTTTGTCCCGTGTATTCCAAAGCCTGTTCTCCCTTTGGCTTGTCCCTCGATCCCCTTGAGGCCTATCCATCGCGAACCAAGCGGATACTCAGAGTCGTCAGGATAAACGATGCCACCAGCAGGATTGGGCCACGGCGGACGGATGAGTTTACCGTTGGTTTTTACACTCCATAAACCGGTCGGCGTCTCTTTGCCAAGTTCACCGAGTCCGACACGGTAGGTCTTGACGTAGGTATTCTTTCCAATGTAAAGATCGAGTGTAAAAGTCGAACGGTGCACTACGGCATGGAACGGACCGTTGATAACTTTTATCGTTTTGCCCGCAGCCAGAGCCTCTGGCCGTTTAATGTCGTTTATGCTCATGATCAGTTCGTAGGGTATGTTGTACGATTTCCCGATCTCCGAGAGCATATCGCCCGACTGGACCTTATAGGCCGCGGTAAACGGATCGGCGGGATAAGGTGTTCTGCTGAATAACCATTTATCCGCAAGAGCAGATAATTGTTGCTTTACCACTGGTAAGAGCTTAGGGCTAAGTTTCATTGGCGGAACGAGTGTCTTATTCAGTTTGTCGCGTGCGGTTACGATATTGCCGGCTTTTATATCATTGATGGCCGATTCGATAAGCGCCTTAGCTTCCGGGCTGGTTATATCGTTGATCGCTGCGACGTTTTCCTTTGGCCCTGGAGCAGGCGCAACTGACGGAGCAACGGGCGCAGGGATCGGTTTCGGCTTGGGCGCAACGTAGCGCTGTCCGGGTGTCTTTTCTTCGGGCTTGGGCTTACTTGTCTGCTTACCGATAGGCTCAAAAAGGGGGATCTCTTCGGACATAGATGAAGCCGGCGCGGTCTCGGGGCCGTTCTTAGTAAAAAAGAAAACGGCTACGACTATTATCACCAGAGCGAGAATACCAAGCCGCCATGCCGGCCCTATTCTGTGAGGTCTTCTAAACCTTCTGCGGTTACGAAATGATCGATAACGTTTACGAGCCAAGTTTATTACTCCGTCAATCGGGTTGGCAAATAGTTACACCTTTATCGGTAACGATGAGATCAAGCTGTTGGTCGTGAGCTTCGGTTGGTACTGTATCGAGTATCTGCTGGCTGAACGCAATTCCACATTTTACAGCTTTTAGACGGTCCGAGGTGAAGAAGCGGTCATAGTACCCGCCGCCCCTTCCGAGGCGGTCGCCATTTTCTGCGAAGCCGATACCCGGTGTGACAACGAGGTCTATTTCTTCAAAAGGCGTCGGGATCCCAGCCGTTGGGTTCTTCAATCCGAAGGTACCCGTAGCAAGGCCGATCTCAAGTGAGTTGATCTCTATCGGGATCATGTGGCGCTGCTGCCATGAGACTTTGGGCACGGTGACGATCTTTCCCTGCTGCCAGGCATGGAGTATTATCGGTGCGGTATCTATTTCGGTCGGCAGGGACAAAAAGCACATTACGACAGACGCGCGCCGAAACTGATCCGTGGCGATGAGATTTTGACATATCTTCTTACTCATCTCGCTGCGTTGCTCGTCCGGTATCCCGGCAAGGGTTCCTTGCAGTTGCCGCCTGAGTTCTACTTTGCCCATAAATGGATCTTTCTAACATTCCTGAATCGTATGGCCCGTAGGAGCGTACGATTATTTTAGCTGGTTGTGCAGTTTTTGTAAATATTGACTGATAATTTTTTCCCTGCCTATATCCTTCGGCTGATAGTATTTTTTACCATGGCCCTGACCGAGATAATCTTGCTTTATATATCCCGTCGGGCTGTTGTGCGGATATTCGTATCCGACACCGTGTCCTAATTTTTTCGCTCCCTTATAATGTCCATCTCTCAAATGCTTCGGTACGGGTATAGTCTTACCCGCTTTTACGTCTTCAATCGCCTGCCAGATAGCTTTTGCCGAGGCATTCGACTTCGGTGCACACGCGATATATATCGCCGCCTGTGCCAGTACCAATTGCGCTTCCGGCAGCCCGACGAACTCGGCTATCTGGACCGCAGAAGCGGCCAACACCGTTGCCATCGGATCCGCGTTACCTACGTCCTCTGCGGCACAAACGGCTATGCGGCGTGCTATAAACCGCAAATCCTCGCCGCCGGCGATCATTCGCCCAAGCCAGTAAACCGTCGCATCCGGGTCCGAGCCGCGCATGGACTTCTGTAGCGCGCTGGCCAGGTCGTAGTGCGTATCGCTATTATACTGAATCGACTTTTGCTGGACGGATTCTTTAACAATATCGGTCGTTAGCGTGATTTTTTCGCTTCCCTCATGTTTAAGCTGGCTCATTACGGCAACATCAAGAGCCGTAAGTGCCCGCCTGGCGTCCCCGTCGGCAATCACAGCTAAGTATTTAAGGGCCTTTTCGTCGGTGGTAATATCGTATTTGCCAAAACCTCTTTCACGATCGGCAAGGGCATTGTTAAGAAGTGCTAAAATATCGTCTTCTGTAAGTGGTTCAAACGTAAAGACCGTACTGCGACTGATAAGCGGCGAATTTATGGAAAAAAATGGATTTTCAGTGGTTGCACCGATGAGGACCAGGACCCCGTTTTCGACATCGTCTAACAAAACATCCTGCTGGGCACGGTTGAAACGGTGAATTTCATCGATAAATAGCAGGGTTCTTTCGGATTTTGCGGCAAGCCGGTCGGTTGCGATCGCTATTACCTGACGAATGTCCTTTACCGAAGCCGCCGGAGCTGACAGATAGTGGATGTGCGACCTCGTTTGGTTGGCGATTATCCGTGCCAGCGATGTTTTTCCTGATCCCGGCGGCCCGTAGAAGATAAGGCTCATCAGGCGGTCGGCATCGAGCATACGACGCAGGAGCTTGCCTTGAGCAATGAAATGACTTTGTCCCACAAACTCATCCAGCGTCCGAGGCCGCATACGCACAGCAAGCGGAGCATGCGCCCTGATATTAGCCTGCTCGGCCTCAGCAAACAACGAATTTTCATCTTTCCCCTGCATCTAACCACATTATACGGCGTGATGGACGAAGTTACAATAGAGGCCATCTATTTTATTGAAACGTACAGAAATACCTTGGGCCTTTCTACCGTTCCGTTTATGCGCTCAACGTAAGCTGAAATTGCCAGTCCCGCGTCCATCCATTTATGGAAAGAACCCGTAAGACCACGGCAGACATAACCTATCGTCACATTATTTATAATGATCTTTATTGCCTTGGGATCAAACTCATTATCCGGATCGGCTTCAAACACTGCCTGCATACTTTCTGATAATCCAGCAAGCGGCAGTTGTTCCTGGTAATGCCGATACCCCTCAACAGGCAACATCAGTTCAAATGGAGGTGAAGCATTTCCAAATGGATGAATAATTGTGTAATCATCATCAGGCAGTTTCGCTCCTGAGTAGCCGAGCAATGCAAAATCGGAAATCTCATCTTTAGCTTCAGGCTTAATCCTTAATGCCTTGAGAAAACGATCAAAATCTCCACGACTGCGAGGAGGAAGACGCTTCATAAAAGAACCCAAAACGTTCTCATGAACTTCTTTTTCAACAGCAAACCCAGGATATTCGTTGAACCCTAAGTTTTGAGCCTTTGAAAAGTCCTCGCTTCCCTTGAGATATACCAAATTAGCATCGTCGCCGGTCCGTATCAATTCAGCAACAAACTTTCTCAGACGATCATTTGGACTCTGCCAGGAAAGCAATAGCCTGTCGGGTTCAACTATATGTTCAATATACCTCATAATTCTAATGTTTCTTTCAATATCCTCTTGCGTTCAAAGATCATCTTTAAAACAAAGTCTAAGCGTTTCTGTGTCAATTTATACACCGGATCAGAGATAGCATCGACTAACGGTGCTAACGCTTCTTCGACCTGCTCATGAGTAAAACTTAAGTGCCGGGCTATTATAGGCTTAATTTGGGGCAAATCTATAGTAAATAGTTTCATGAATTCATAAAAATTAAGCTGGTTTACATCTAAATCCCATTTCATGTGGTGTTTAGCTTTTTTCCCTTTTAAGTAACGCTCTAATTTATCTTCTTCATATAAATCAAATTTGTGTTCAAGAATTTCATAACACAAAGCCGTCCCATTATCAAACGCCGGAGAAAGACAAATCTCACTACTCCCTTTAGGATTCAATTTGGCGTTTTTCAGGACCAATCCCCAGTTTTCCTGATGGCGGTCCGTATTTCCAATAAGTGTATCGAAAGTTAATATGCTTGCCCAACAATTTAATGCTTCTTTGATATCTTTGGAAAAATTTTTGATTTTCTTAAAATTATGCTTTTTCCCCCTCTTCGTATCGAAATCTTTGATAAGACCGACCATGATTCGTTCACCGGTAACATAGAGGTCTTTGCTTTCATCATAGAACCACTCTATTAATGCTGCATAAGTATCAACTCCCTGTTCATATTTTTTACTTAAACCTATATGTGCCGGAGGAACCTTAACTCCAATAACACTGCCAAACCTGTATGCTATTATCTCGCACCAGAATTGCCACCAAAAAGTAATTGTACGAGTGGATCGAGATAACTTGAACAAATAACGCCAATCTGGCTTGATACATTTATGTTCAGGTTTTTCAGGTGAAAAGTATGCGTCTTTATCACGGGATCCTACGGTATAAATATCATAGGTCTCGTCTTTCCGCCACTCATCGATAACTATAGGCTTATTATGGAAACTCAATTCCTCTGACATTCATATCTCCGAAAATTAAATGGAGTTGGCTCTGTCCATCATCAACTTCACATGGCCCACAAAATACTAACCCACAATCCCTGATTTATCAAGGAGTTTTATCTTAATTCTTGTTTTTATGCCCATTTTCAACGCCCGGCGACTATTATATTGCAGAAACTGACTTCTTCGGCTATACTCTGCGGGCGTATGGTTTTATAACAATTTTCACAGGAGTCCCGATGAGATATAGTAAAGCGTTGATACCAACCGTAAAGGAGGTCCCCGCAGACGCCGAAGTCATCAGCCACCAGTTGATGCTCCGCGCAGGCTTGATGCGGAAAGTCGCCTCAGGAACATACACATACCTGCCCGCCGGCTGGCGCGTACTGCTAAAGATAATGGACATCGTCCGCCAGGAGATGGACCGCTCCGGTGCACAGGAAATACTCATGCCCGCCGTCCAGCCGATGGAACTATGGCAGCAAACCGGTCGCGACGTGGACTACGGCGAAACCCTCGGGACATTTACCGACCGCCACGGACGCCAGAACGTTCTGGCTCCGACCGCCGAAGAGGTCGTAACATACCTCATGGCTGGCGAGATCAACTCCTACAAGCAACTGCCCATCAACATCTATCAGATGAGCTTTAAGTTCCGCGACGAGTTCCGCCCACGATTCGGCGTACTCCGTTCACGCGAATTCATCATGAAAGATTCATACAGCTTCCACACCGGCCCCGAAAGCCTCGAAGAAACTTACCGTTTAATGTATGACACCTACTGCCGGATATTCCAGCGATGCGGCATCGAATACGTTATCGTCGAAGCAGAAGCAGGCGAAATGGGCGGCTCAGGCTCGCACCAGTTCACCATCCCCTGCGAAAACGGCGAAGACGTCATCGTCTACATAGCCGGCAGCGACAAAGCATGGAACATCGAAAAGGCGCCCGTTGACGCAACTCCCCAGCCAGAAACTCGCCCCGCGGTAGGCACAACCGAAGAGCTGCACACCCCTCACGTTGGGACCATCGAAGAAGTCTGCAAGTTCCTCAAGAGAAAACCGAAGGATCTTATAAAGACTCTCATATATTCTACACCGGACAAAACCGTCGCTGCCCTCGTCAGAGGCGACCACGACATAAATCCGGAAAAACTCACACAGATCCTTGATGGCGTTCGCGCTGAACTTGCCGAAGAAGCAACCGTAGTCGATATCACAGGCGCGGCACCCGGTTTCGCCGGACCTATCGGAATACTCGACAAGGTAGATATGCTCCTCGTAGACCACAACGTAGCTGCAATGATCGCAGGCATCGCAGGTGCCAACAAAACCGATTATCATATCGCCCGCGTCGTACCCGGTCGCGATTTCCCACTTGAAGGCGAGAAAGTGATTGTTACCGATATCCGCAACGCCGTAGAAGGCGATACATATAACGGCGACAAACTGCTCTTTAAACGCGGTATCGAAGTCGGACAGGTATTCAAACTCGGCAACAAATACAGCAAAAAACTCAACGCAAAATTCCTCGATGCAGACGGCACCGAAAAAGCGTGCCTCATGGGCTGCTACGGCATCGGCATAAACCGCATCATGGCTTCGGCCATAGAACTCGGCAACGATAGCAACGGCATCCTCTGGCCAATATCCATAGCGCCATGGCAAGTCATTATCACTCTTGCCGGTCACGACGAAGCTATTACCAACGCCGGCGAAAAACTCTACAGCGAGTTAACCGATAAAGGCGTAGAGGTTCTCCTGGATGACCGCGATGCAAGACCGGGCGTAAAATTCAAGGACGCCGACCTCCTCGGCATCCCCGTAAGAATAACCATCGGCAAAAGGTCAATAGCAAACAACGAAGCCGAACTAAAATTGCGAACGGAAACCGATCCCAAAAACATAGCGATAGAAACCGTCGCCGACGAAGTCGCCGACCTCGTAAAATCTATGATGGCAGAACTAAATCAATGTGGGAAATAAATAAACCCAATCCGGTCAAAATGGTCATAGCGATACTCGCAGCCGACGAAAACGCCCTGCAAGTCGCACGCGATACCTGCATCGCCGAATTTGGCCAAGCCGACTTTGTCAGCGAGATATGGCCCTTCACGCAGACGCAATATTACAAGGACCAGGCCGGCGAAAATATCCTGAGACAATTCATCGCCATCGAACAACTCATCGACCCCGGCGATCTGGCTGCGATAAAGCTAAAGGCAAATGAAATAGAGCAGCGACTCGCAAAGCAGTTAAACCTGCCGCTCCCACGCCCGGTCAATCTCGACCCCGGCATAATAGAGCCTTCAAAACTGATCCTGGCTTCGACAAAAAATTTCTCACATCGAATCTATATCGGCAACAGCATTTACGCCGAACTTACCCTCAGTTTCGTCAAGGGCACATGGCAAAGCTATTCATACACCTTCCCCGACTACAAAGAAACTCGCTACCATAATTTCCTGAGCAAAATTCGCGAAAAACTCGTAACCCAACTAAGAGCAAAAAATAATATCGAATAGGTCTGATCATGCTAAACACAATAACCATCTTAGCATTCCTGATGCTTGCAGGCGCCTTCTGCACCTCCGCACTCATTACCGCCATCGTCAGGAAACGCTCACTCAAAAATGATTTCGTCGCCCGCCCGGCCATCGACCGCTACCACACCTCCGTTATCCCACTCGGCGGCGGCATCGCAATCTTCTGGACGCTTGCAATTTTCATGCTCGCAGGAGCTGCGATAGTCAAATTCCTTATTGCCCCCGGCCATCTCGACTTCCTCGGCGCAGGCGTCGCCATTCACACGGAAGGTTTCCTCACAAAAATACCCGAACTTCTCATCGTCCTCGCCTGCGCATTTATCCTTCATATTGTCGGTCTCTGGGACGACAAAAAACACTTAGGCCCCTTCGTAAAACTCACCGCCCAGTTCGCCGTTGCTGCGATTGTCGCTATCTTCGCCGACATCCGCGTCGAATTATTCATAGAGAATAAGATTTTCACCACTTGCCTTTCCGTCCTCTGGATCGTCACAATAATCAACGCATTCAACTTCCTCGACAACATGGACGGCCTCTCCGCCGGCATCGCGGCAATAGTCGCTACCGTCCTCTTTACCGCGGCGGCAATCTCCGGCCAGGTTTTCATCGGCTCACTCGCCCTGCTCTTTATCGGCGCTCTTGCCGGCTTTCTCGCGTTCAACTTCCCACCGGCAAAAATATTCATGGGAGATTGCGGCTCACTCGTCGTAGGGTTCATCCTCGCGGTGCTGACGCTGAGAACAACATACTATCAGCAGGATCCTCAAGAGTCCGTCGGCAACATATACGCAGTTTTTATGCCGCTCGTCGTAATGGCTGTCCCCCTATATGATTTCCTGAGCGTAACCATCCTCCGCATCGCACAGGGTAAAAGCCCATTCGTCGGCGACACCCAGCACTTCTCACATCGCCTCAAACGACGCGGTCTCACCGACACCCAGACCGTACTGACCCTTTACCTGGCAACTATCACCACTGCCGCAAGTTCAATAATCCTCTATCAGGTAAACCTCGCCGGAACGATCCTCATATTCGCACAGACCGTAATGATCCTGATCATCATCGCGATATTCGAAGCAACCGGAAAACAAAAAATAGATTTGTAAGAGGCTAACGTTTCAAACTCGCACCACTTCGCCAGTCGCCGAAAGTCGTAATAGCAATACCCGTCTTACTATTGCTGTCCTTCTCAACGATGATCGCCTGCACGTCGCAATGCCCTTTGCAAAAAGTTTCGATCTCTTCCGCCGACATCACCATAAACGCCGTCGACAGCGCATCTGCTGCCGTCGCATCTGGCCCACACGACCACGCTGCAAGTCTGCCTGTTACCGGTTTGCCCGTGCGCGGATCGATTATATGTGCTGCTTGCTGCTGAATACCTGACCCGCTCACAGCCCGACCGGTCAGACTAAGGTGTGCTATGATCTGGTCATAGTTTTCGGGATTGCTCAATGTTAACGGCCACCCGGCGCCGCCTTTATGTGTTCCTTTTGCAAGAATAGAACTCGCCCCGCCATGGATGAGAAAGTTGTCGATCTTCCATTCGATAAGCGATTCAGCTATCTTGTCAACGGCAAAACCCTTGCCTATACCGCCAAGATCGATCCGCACACCGCTTTCCAATAATACTACGCTGTACATCTCCTCGTCAAGTTTCATTTTATCCATACCACTGCCGATACTAACGTCAAAGACCCCGTTCGTTTCATCGTACATCTCGGCGGCAATTTGAAGACACTCAAAAGTTGCAATACCGATCACCAGCGGCTCGTTTGCGTCAAGACCGTTTATACGCGAGATATCGCTATTCTCGATAAACCGGCTAAGTTCCGCTTCGAGTATATCAAGTTCTCTAAACGCCGCGTCACTGGCCTGGGCGGCATATTGCCCGTCATCACAGACGATAACGATCTCAAAAACTGTATCCATCGCTTCGTGAGAAAAACGGTGAGTACCGCCGGTCGCGCCGGCAGTTTCGTTTATGAGAGGATTTTCAGGTTTCGGACCGGTCACTTCGCACCTGCCGTTTTTTGAAGTACCTGATCGACTTTATATTGCTGATAGCGTTCCCACAGATCCTTTCGAACAAGAACACGCAATTCCACCGCCGGACGAAGCTGTTTATAACTATTGTACAGCGAAACGTATGAATCCTCCCCGGCATTAATCTGCTCCATAAGCTTGGCTTGCACTAATGGCGAAAAAATTATCACAGCCGCCGCCGGTAACTCCTCCATTACCTTGATTTGGTAGGCGACTCTTTCAAAATCTCGCAGATACCACGGAAACGGCCAGTAATCATCTTTAGGAAAGATCGCCTGAATATATGTATTATAACCATCCGGCCACACAGCAGCCATTTCTTCGATCGCACCGGCAACATCAGGGACGTCTTCATGCGTATGGGCATAGACATAAGGATTCGCCGGGTCGGCATGGTACTTAAAGTTGCCTCTACAGGATTGGGATGCAAGGTGTAAAATACACGCAAGAAAAATACCACACACAGCAACTTTGAAAAAACGCCCGCAAATAACTGACAGCAGCCCGGCTATTCCTGCGGCAGCAAGAATTATCAGGCCGCACAGGAAGCTTAGCATGCACCACGGAGTCTTATATGGAATAGCCGAATATACTATGATCGTCACAAAAGTGAAAAATGTAATAAAGCGAAGCAAAGATTTATCTTCAACGGCAATGCCCTTTTTTGTAAGAGCGACCACCGAACCAACCAAAGCAAGGATGATTATAAATCCCTCGCTCTGCACTGGCCCGCCGCCAAACTTAAAGAACAACAGCATCTTAAGGTAGTAGTACCACGGATGAATATGCATGGTCCCGGATGCACGGTTGAAATAAGTTTTGTAAAAGAGCATCGAGTCAATGACACCTTGCAGGTTACTGAAAAACGACGAGTAAAACATCACCGAAACAACAACAGCAGCAAGAACCGCAATAAATATGTGCAGCGAATTAAGTGAAGATTTAGGGCGTGGCTCCTCACGGTCAATGAGACGGTTCCAAATTGATGCTAAAATGGCCGCTGCGACCATCGCCGCAAAAGCAATGATGCTGGTTTCCTTCGTTGCATGCATAAGACCGGCGAAAATGCCTGCGAAAACGGCCCATTTAATACGCCTTTCTTTCGTGTAACAGTATCCGCAGATTATCAAACCAAACGTAAAACAGACGAGCAAACTTTCCTGGATATAATATCGGCTGTAGAAAACCATTGCCGGCGAAACGGCAACAAGAATCGAAGCGACCGCCGCAACGAAAAAACCTAATCCTCTCGCTGCCGGTATGAACATAAGTACGAGTAACACACCGAAAAATACCGGTACAATGCGAAGAGTTGCTTCTGTGGCCCCTGCAAGATCGTTGACCGAACTGAGTTTCGCCGCAATAAGTGTGAAATAATTAAGCGTAGGTCCGTGATACTCATTGCGGTCGTATTGGTAATAGTTGTCTTCGAGGAGTTGACCGAATTTTATGGCGTGGACGGCTTCGTCGGTATGCATCGGACGCATGTTAAGATGCGGCAGTCGCAACGAAATAGCAACAACTGCCGCAATAAAGATCACGATCAGACAATATTTTTTTTGCCATATCATTATTTTACGGGTTTACCGAAAACTTCCACCTCAATATAATGACTCATGTCGTTGTTGTGGTTCCCATTACTGAAAAGACGAACGTAACGGGCCCGTTGACCTTTAGCATCGATCAGCTTGCCTTCGGAAGTCTCGACATAGTGCATGTCCTGACCGACGCCGAGGCCCGCAGAGTTGTCAATATCGTTATTGAACAGCGTCACGACATTCGTAATAAAATCCGGATCGTCGGCAAGCTGCACTACAACATCAAAATAAACACGGGCCTGCATATGATAGTGCCAGATCAAAACAGCGTATATATCATACTCGGCTTCAAGATCGATCGTCACACTCTGCATAAAGGGATCCAGTTCAACAAAGCTGCCGTCTGCGGCGTCCTTGTCACCGTCGGTTATCATTTCAAGCTCACCGATGATAGGCACTTCCGTAGTACTGCTGACCGGTTTTCCGCTTGCGACATTCGTAACGCCTGCCGGAGCAAGAAAAGGAGGACGCTTATGGCCAAGCGGCTTTTCAAGCTTTTCAACCTCAATATTGGTGGGCGTTCCCTTAAAGCTCGGCGTCGGCAGTTCAACAGGGATCGCAACCATATCAGCGGTAGCAGTTTTAGCCGCAGCAGTTGGAGGCGTATCGCTTGGCTCTACCGCTTTGTCATCAGGAGTACTTTTTCCGCACGAACTTGCAAAAAGAGCAACACCAACCAACAACATAACACAAACCGACACCTTGAAAATCATCATATTCTTGAACACTTTTCATCCTTTACGATCAATATATCTCACTTTGGCCAGCACACATCTGTCCGGTTATTTTATATATTTTATACTACTGCCGGAACATCTTCATGTCAATAAAAAACAATTGCCTCGGCACAAACCGGAGCAGATCGACCGGAAACTAACTGCTCTCGACAATTATCACCATCGCCAGCAGCAATGCGCACCAGCGATGAACCTCAAAAAGGACATCCTGCATATGGGTTCCGAATACCGGAAGCATACTAAGTATTATCGAAAAGAACACCGGCAAACTAAGAACAAGTACTGCCCAGAACCCGATACGTTTACGAACACAAACTTCGGGCCTTTCGCAGACTGCCGGCGAATCCGCACTGAAGTCAGACATCGATAGTCTCGCGCCATCGGACCATAGAACAGCGGCAGCAGCAACACACATCATAAACACCGGAGCCGCTATCGCATGAACCATCAGCATATACCCGGTGGGCGCCCCATCAAAAACAAGCCTGTTGCCAAAGCCCGTAACAATAAGCGCTCCGCTGCTTAGCATACCAAAGACAACCACAAGTATTTTGACAAAGCCTATAAACCGGTTATCCTTACCCGCCGAGGAAAAACAGGCATCCTTGCCCCTGACAAACTTAAAAACAACAGCGATCAGGATCGCAACCGCAAAACCGATCAATGACGCTAATCTAAACATAACTTCTCCAACGCAAATTAATAAATACCATTGGCATTGCTTACTCTTTTTTACTGGAGATCATCTTTATCAAACGATCCAGTCCTTTAAGCCCGTAAAGCACCAGCACCGATCCGATCAGAATACTGGCAGCGATCCCGACGATCTTCATCATCGGCCTGAACACAAACGTCTTAGCGAACAGCCGCATATGATTGGCATTAACATCCTGCAGCTCAGCGATCTCCATCACGACCCCGTCATCCGAACTCAGCGGAGAATCGACGGCAATTTTCCCAAACATAAACCCGGCCTCGGTCGAGTGGCAATCCTTACAGCTTCTAACGCCAAGCGACTGGCTCGCGGGCCGCACATTATGTCCCATCGGCCATGTATAAGGCTTTGCAGCATCATGCTCGCTGGCGGCCAACTTACCACCGCTTACCCGACGCATCTTACCGCCGGCGATATAAACAAGCTCACCATCAAATCCTTTATCTATTAGTGCCCCAAGCACTTTAACAACTGTCTCATCGCTCATCTTCAACCAGTTGCCATTGTCGCTCATTTCCTTTTCGTACGGCAGTATCCCCTCCGCTATCCCCTTAACCACTTTCGGTGCCAACGGCGTAACAGCGTCATCCTTAAGCACTCCCCAGTACGCCGGCCACATCAGCTTGCTCGGTGTGATCTTACCGTCGGCGCCGCGAACAAACACCGGCCATTGAATATGCGGCAAAGTCTCATCGGAAGCATTAACACTATGGGTTCCCAACGCATGTGCCCTTGACGTCTTAACATAAGATGTCTTTTCGTCAGGCCACGGACCGCTGTGGCAAGACGTACAACTCAATTTTTTGAAATGCACCGTCGGAATACCGGCATGTTTCGGATAAGGAGCGCCAAGCCGACCAGCCGTCGATTTGTCGCCGTCTTTAACGCCAAGATGACAGCCACTGCAAGTTGCGGCTGCCGTCCCTTTTTCACCTTCATACCCGCGAACGATCATGTGATCGGTCCCGTTAGTGTGACAATCGACACATGTAAGCCCGGCTTTCATATGAACATCGTCATCCATATGCCCGCCAATATTTTTATTCGAATGACAGAAGTAGCACCGTTGTGCGGGCACTTCCTTTTTCAGATCGACAAACAATTTCCTCCCGGACCAAAACCTACCCGCATCCAGACTCACCTTCGGCACATTCGGATTCTCATCTCCGGCTGCCCATGATGGCGGCAGCTTACTCGCATTGCCTTCCACTGTCGCAAACGCACTGCTGCCGGTCGCCGCCCACTTGAAATTACCTTTACCAACCTGCTGTGCGCATTCGGACTGGTTGTGACCTGTTTCCGCATCATGGCAGCTAAGACAGTTCACCCCGTAATCGCCCGATACTTCCCATCGGTCATTAACACCTTCGACAGTATTTTTATCTCGAACGCCAACGCCGCCACCGGACATATGCCTTCCGAATATCTTCGTGAACTCCCAGTCGGAAAGACCGATCTGTTCGGGCCTGAAGGTACCTTCCCACCCCCTGTAAGAAAGTGGTATCTGAACCGCCGCCTGAGCATCCCAGTAGATCCACGGCTCGCCTTTCCTGCCCGGATCGATCTGAACGGTCTCGTCTTCATCGTTAAGGGCAACACCCCTCTGATTGAAGTGCCAACCGTCGATTATCGTACCATAGTCATGACACACACCGCATGTATGCCCTAACGAGATTGGCGGTATCGGATCGGCTTGCGGGTGTACGATCATCCCTTCATCGTTATACAACTTAAGTACATGAACTTCTCCGGCTTTACTGCCGCTGTTAATATCACCGATAAGTTTGGGTTCTGCTTCTTCGGTTTCCGCTTCTTCGGCAAAAGAGACATAACCCGCCAAACATACCAAAACCAAAACGATCCATTTGTATTTACGCATATGCTATAAACCTCGATCAATGAACTAAAAATTACGCAACATGAAATTCTTCCGGTGAGAATTCTATCTTTTTGCCGGACGCTACCGCTTCATTCACTTTAAGAACCGCAACCGCCGTCTCATAACCGATCTCCCCGGGGCAGTTAAGCTTTTCTTCGCCCCTTATCCCCGCAAAGAAATTCTCAAGATGCGGCTGATGGAAAGGTTTATTCATCTCGACAAACATATCGTACTTAGGAGGTTTTGGCGAGGAACGAATATCAAGCACCGATTTTTTATTAGATGCCTGAGCAAGACCCTGCGAGAGCTTTATATACCTCTTGTTTTCCCATGGATACCACTGATCTTCAAGGACTCCCGTTTCACGATAAAGTCCAACCTGGCTGGCATCTTCGGAAATAACAAGCGTAGCCTCATCGCCCATAAAAGTCTCGAAGTAACCGCGATAGCTGTTAGTTGTTGTCGTCTGGTAGGACGCACGAACCATGCCCTTTTTCGTAGCGAACTCAAAAATAGCAATAACATTGTCATACCATTCGTGATCCGTCCAATAGTCAACACCGCCGCTTGCGATAACCGATTTCGGCTGAGCATCCAGAAACCAACTGTAAATATCGATCTGATGAGAACCAAGGTCAACGATCGGACCGCCGCCGAGACCCCTATACCATCGCCAGTTCCTGAACTGCTTCATAGATTCGAAACCATACTTATTGAGCGTCGCCTTATCGATCTCTTTACCAACCGGAAAGGAAAGGTCTTCGCATGCGCTTCTGCTGCGGTTCCACTGACCGTTGATCGTCGTAATACGCCCCAGGAGATCGGCTTCTGTAATAATCTTGTCGTAGCAGAATTTGTAACGCGGATTGCTCCTCCGTTGATGTCCGATCTGCAGGAGCTTGCCGCTTTTTCTTGCAGCAACTACCATCTTGCGAGCGTCTTCAAGCGTATTGGACATCTCCTTTTCGCAATAGACATGCAGCCCTTTTTCAAGACAGGCAACCGTATGCCGAGAGTGCCAGAAATCCGGCGTCGCGATTATAACAGCGTCGAGATCTTCCTTGTCGATCATCTCGCGGTAATCCGTATAAGGCGTTCCGGCATGGCCGAGCTTCTTATAAGCGTTGAGCGTACGGGAAACTCGCTGTAGATTGTTCGATTCCCATATATCGCAAACCGACCGAAAACGCATACCGGAATTTTCACCGAGTTTAAGGCACGCGTTCATCAGAACCTGACCCTGTGCCCCTGCCCCCAAAAGACCGACATTAATGACATCGTTCTTGGAAGTGGAACCTTTAGCCCTACTGCCCTGAGCCAGAAAGAGACCCGCTCCCAATGCCGCTGTTGATCGCATAAAATTGCGCCTGTTTATGGAATCTTTCATTGCACCGATTACTCCAATTCTTTAATTCGTATATTTCTATATTCGATCGCCTGTCCGTGATCCTGGAAAGCGATATAACCTTCACGCGGAAGATCTTTATAAGCGATCTTAAATTTATTCTTACTACCGTCCGGATTCGTATTTGCCTCGACCCATTCATCGAGATCCATATCGACCGTCTGCTCGCCGTTTAGAACGACCTGCACTATATTATCCTTGGCCCTGATGGTGAGCCTGTTCCACTGGCCGGGTTTGTGAACCGTAATGGCCGTAGGCGCCAGAACATCAAATACCCCGCCGCAGCTATGCCTGTTCACTTCCTCACCATAAGAATCTTCGACCTGAACTTCGAGCCACGGGATCCATTTTCTATTGCCCATGCGAATAAATACTCCGCTGTTGCTATCCTTAGCCAGTTTAAACCCGCAATCGAGTATAAAATTGCCATACTTTTCTTTGGTACCAAGATCGCCGCCACCGCCGCGGGTAAACACGCCTTCATTATAGGTCCATTTGCCCTTTGTAACGCCATCGGACAGATCGTCAGCGAACAGATTCCTCCATCCGCTGGATTTAAATTCGCCGCCAACCTTGTTAAAAAATTCTACGCACTTGCGGATCTCCGGCACACTGTTGTCCCAGTTGTATTCGTATTCAATTGAGAACACACCCTTAAAACCCTGCCGGTCAAGTTCCTGAAGAACCGCCTCTGCATTCGACTTGCCCGTACCCCACGGAACATCATGCGCCTTCCTCTTGCCAAATTTATTTACATCTTTAAAGTGAAGACTGACTATGCGTCCTTTAAGTTTTTTTATACCTTCAACAGGGTCGATCCCCGACCGCGTTAGATGGCCGGTATCAATGCACGCCCCCATCCATTTACTTCTGCCTTTAAGTGCCCCAAGAACCGTATCCGGATTCCAGTATGCCGTGGGCTTAGGATGATTATGAATAGCAACCTTGATCTTATATTTCTTGCAAAGCCTGTCAACCAGATCCAGTGCGTCAGGCTTCGGCTCAGAGACGATCGTCTCGATGCCCATGTTTTTTGCAAACTCAAACACCTTACGGCTCTCCGCTTCATCGTCAGGCAATTTAACAACTCCATAGCACAGAACCTTCACGCCTGACGATTTAAGTTTCGCTTTAATTTTTTCGGCAATGTCGGCACTCATTGTGTAATGCGTCGTTGCATCGCCGGTATCCGCACTGATCTTCTGACCGGAATACATTTCGATGGTGCTAAGCCCAAGCGAAGCCGTCTTGTCAATACTTTCAAAAAGCGTAAATTTCCTGAACGACCACATCTGCACGCCCAGACGCCACCCGTCGTAACTTTCGACCGAAACATGATCGTTCAGATCGCCGCCCGACGTAACACAACCTTTATTCGTTTCAACACAACCGCTTCCCATGAACAAAACTCCGATCAGTAACAGTCCTGAAAACATATTCCTTTTAAGCATTTTAGTCTCTCCAAAAATAAAATCCAGGCAACTTATCATCAGTTAAAGTGTCCATCCGCTGCGATACTCTCTATGAACAAACAAATTGGCCTGCTCGTTGTTTGTAACCTTCATATTATTACCGTCCCAGTTAAGTCTCTTTCCGGGGAACCGGATCGCAAGATTACCGGCAAGAACCGTTTCGGTAAGCGGTCCTGATACTTCAAAATTGGAACAGGCCTTCCTGCCGCCTTTGCATGCTTTTACCCAGTTCTGCTCATGCCCCTCGGGAATCCTTTCGATGGTCTTTTTCGGACGCGTATAAGCCTGCATCGCCGTTTCCGGAATAAGTCTCGGACTCTCTCCATAACAACCGCACATTATCTTGCCCTTGGTCCCGTGGAATATCAAACCATTTCCACCATCACCAAGCCGCCTGCCATCTTCAAGTCCCTCCGGACGTCGCGGCAGCAAACCGCCGTCATACCAATTCAACGTAACCGCTGGCATACTGCCTCTTGCCGGAAACTCGTAATGTATCTTACAAGCATTCGGATAGCTATCGGGATCCTCTACTTCTTCGCCCCAACTGTTACCTTCAAACGTCCGTTCCTGAGAACTGCTCCCCTCAAAACTCGTCGGGTATTTCAGATCCAACGCCATAAAAGCGGGATCGATAATATGACAAGCCATATCACCCAAAGCGCCTGTTCCGAAATCCCAAAACCCGCGCCAGAACTTCGGATGATAAGCGGGATTATAGCTCCTCATAGGAGCCGGCCCTATCCATAGATCCCAGTCAAGCGTCTTAGGAACAGGTGGCCTGCCTTCGGGTCTCGGTGCCCCCTGTCGCCAGATCGGGCGATTCGTCCAGGCGTCAACTTCGGTAACATCGCCGATGGCGCCGTCCCGTATCCATTCGGTTATCAAACGAGCCCCTTCGCCCGAACGCCCCTGATTACCCATTTGCGTTACAACCCCTGCCTCACGAGCCGCTTCGGTCAGCATGCGGGCTTCTTTAACCGTATGTGTCAAAGGTTTTTGAACATAAACATGTTTACCAGCCCTGATCGCCGCCATTGCTATCACCGCATGAGTATGGTCCGCCGTTGCGATCATAACCGCATCTATCTCCTTGTGTTTTTCCAGCAT
>DRGS01000109.1 GCA_011053245.1 Phycisphaerales bacterium | reverse complement strand
GCCCATTATCGCAAGCGCAGGAAAAACTGGGACTGGCTACGTTCTGCCGGAGGCGGGTTGTATTTTCTATCCGTTTTTCGTGCATATCGTGACACGAGTTGCTGCGAGTATTTGTATTGTTGTGTTGAACCATTTCTGTGGTATGTTTTTTAGTATGAAGAGGCCGAGCAGGGAACTTACGGCTATTACGGGGATCATGTAGAGGTCGGTGACGAATGAGTCCAGTGTTATTCTGCCCTCGTAAACGAAGATGGGTATCTTTAGCCAATTGAGTATTAAGAAATACCAGGCTGAGGTGCCTATGAACTTATGCTTATCGAATCTCATAGTTAGAAGGTATATGATCATTATCGGCCCGGCTGCGTTGGCGAGTTGTGTTGTTACTCCGGCGAGGAGGCCCATTGTCGCCGCGAATGTCCAGTGGGTCGGTACCTTGGCAAGGTCGAATCGGTTCCGCCAGTAATTCAGGGCCAGCATGCTCAGGACGACAATGCCGATGAGAGGCTTGAACCTGGCATCAGGGATCCGCATTACGAGAAATGAGCCTATTGCAATCCCGACAAGCGCCCATGGCAGAAGCTTGAGGATGTGTTTCCACTGGGCGTGCCTGCGGTAATAAGAAACGGCAAAAATGTCGGCGAACGCGAGGATCGGCAGCAGGAGTCCGGTCGAAGCTTTGGCGGGGAAGTAATCGGCTAACAGCGGGACCACGAGGATGCCGAGGCCGGGCAGACCCGTTTTGGCCAGCGTTATAAGGGATGCGCATACGCACAGCACGATCCACTGCGACACTTCGAGGTCGATATCTATACCGGCGGTTAGTGTTTCCATCCGGATATAATATCACCGCGGCGACCATAAGTTAAGCGAAAGTTTGGGATGTTTAGTGTGTTTCCTGTTCCTGATAGAATTCTGCGTTGTGGACCTGCTCTGCGGGATGCTCTACAGGAGTTTCATCGGTCGGATCTATGGGGGTTTCGTCGGTCTGATCTGTTTCGGCGGGTTTTCCGGTTATTACCGCGACGACTTTTTCTAATACGCTTGATAAAGACATGACGTTTTCCTTTTCAAATTATTAATGGTTCCACTGCATGTTAGTATTTCGGCATTATTCGTGCGATATATTACCGATTTTTGCGAAATCGTGCGAAAAGGGTCGTCACATAGCTGGATTGGGGTTGAAAAAAGTGGAAAAACGTGTATAATTTGAACCTGCAAGCTATTTTTGCGTATTATTTGAAAATTAACTCAAGAATTGTGGATTGTTTCGGGAGATTTTGTAATGGCGGTTGATATCGAACAGATAGGTCGGTTGGTCGAGGAGAAAAGCGAATTTACTGGCGCGCTCTTCGCGGAGATGGAAAAGGTTATCGTCGGGCAGCGTTATATGCTTGAGCGGCTGTTGATCGGGATGCTGTCCAACGGGCATATTCTGCTTGAAGGTGTGCCGGGATTGGCGAAGACGCTTGCGGTTACGGTTCTTTCGCGGGCTATCAAATGCGATTTTAAGCGTATTCAATTTACGCCGGATCTGCTGCCGGCGGACCTTGTCGGTACGCAGATATATCGGCAGAGCGATGGCGAGTTCCAAACGCGGAAGGGGCCGATATTTTCGAATATTATTCTGGCTGATGAGATCAACCGGGCGCCGGCGAAGGTTCAGAGCGCACTGCTTGAGGCGATGCAGGAGCGGCAGGTTACGATAGGCGATGAGACTTTTGCTTTGCCGAATCCGTTTCTGGTTTTGGCGACGCAGAATCCGATCGAGCAGGAGGGGACGTATCCGCTTCCGGAGGCGCAGCTTGACCGGTTCATGCTTAAGCTGAAGATCGAGTATCCGGCGAAGGATGAGGAGCGGCAGATCCTTGAGCGGATGGCGGAGACTGATAAGAAGTTCAACGTTAACGGTGTTATCACGCCGGAGCAGATCGTGGAACTTCGGGGTGTGGTCGATCAGATATATATCGACGATAAGATCAAGGATTATATCGTTGATATCGTCCAAGCCAGTCGCGAGCCGGAGCAGTACGGTTTGAAGATAAGTCAGTTTATCAACTACGGGGCTTCGCCGCGTGCGACGATATTTTTGGCGGTGGCGGCTAAGGCGAATGCGTTTTTGCAGAAGAGGGGTTACGTTACTCCGCAGGATGTTAAGACTATCGGGATGGATGTGCTGCGGCATCGGGTTATTGTCAGCTATGAGGCTGAGGCTGAGGATAAGACGAGCGAAGATATTGTGCAGATGATATTTGATAGCATCGAAGTGCCGTAACGGATAGGGGATCGTGAAATGCTCACGCCGGAATTAGTTAAGAAAATTAAGCAGATACAGATATACAGCTTGCGCATGGTCAATGCCAGTTTTGCCGGGCAGTATGAGAGTGTGTTCAAGGGCCGGGGGATGGAGTTCAATAAGGTGCGCGAGTATGTGCCGGGTGACGATATACGGTCGATCGACTGGAACGTTACGGCGCGGACGGGTAAGCCTTATATTAAGAATTTTGTCGAAGAGCGCGAGATGACGGTGATGTTTGCTGTTGACCTTAGTGCGTCGGGCGATTTTGGGACGGTGGAGAGAGTCAAAAATGAATTGGCGGCGGAATTTTGCGCGGTGCTGGCGTTTGCGGCTACGCGCAATAACGATAAGGTGGGGTTGGTGATATTTACGGACAGGATCGAACTTTTCATACCGCCGAAGAAGGGTAGCAAGCATGTGCTGCGTTTGATCCGGGAGCTTTTGTATTTTAAGATGCCTCGGCGGCGGACGGATGTTCCGATGGCGGTGGAGTATTTGCAAAAGGTGATAAAGAAGAAGGCGACTGTTTTTTTGGTGTCTGATTTTATCGCGACGAATATTAAGAAGCCACTGGCACTGCTTAACAAGCGGCATGATGTTGTTGCGGTGGCGGTTGAGGATAGAGCCGAGAGGGGATTGAAACCGGCGGGGTTAGTGGAATTTGAGGATGCAGAGACGGGGCAGGTTCGGTTGGTCGATACGTCGAGCGCGAAGTTTCGCAAGCGGTACAGTTTGCGGGCGGGGAAACGTCGTGACGAACTTGAGCGGATGCTGCGGTCGATCAAAGTTGATAGTATTAATATAGCAACGGACAGGCCGTATATACAGGACGTGGTGCGGTTTTTTCATATGCGGCATAGGAGACAGTAGCGAGTGTTGAGAATTGTGAATTTATGAAAGTTAATACGATTTATAAGTTGGTTGCGATAGTTTGCTGTTGCGGGGTTTTTCTTGTGTCTGGGTGCAAGGATGAGGGGCAGTCCGCAGAGAAAAACGGGTTCGAGATCGATAAGTCCTATGCGGGCGGGGGCGTTGTTGTCGCGGTGAGGGTAAGTGAATCTAAGGTTACGGTTGCTGATACGCTTACGATGGAATTGGAGGCAAGCGTTGAGGAGGGCTTTGAGGTTTCTATTCCTGATCCGGGTACTGCTATGGAGGACTTTGAGATACGGGACAGCCGGTACGTCGGGCAGCGGCTTGACGCAGATGGTAATATCGCAAGACTTATGCGGTACCGCATCGCACCGATGAGCGCTGGGGTGCTTGAGATACCGGCTTTTGTCTTTGAGTTTGGCAAAGAAGGAGAGGATCAAACGTTTCAGATCAGTACCGAAGCGATAACGATAAATGTTGTTTCGCTATTGAGCGCAGGTGAAGCAGCAACGGTTGCGGAGGATACGGAGGGTGTGGTGCAATTGCCGGTGGTTATCTCCTGGTGGTGGTATATAGCTGGTGGCGTTATCGTTATCGCGATCATCGCAATTATTGCGGTAGTAGTTTTCAGGCGGTGCAGGGATCGTGAGATCGAGAGGATATATAAGGGCGCGCATGAGATCGCGTATGAACGGTTACGCGCGTTGGAAGCGGCAGGTCTTATCGAGAGTGGGAAGTTGAAGGAGTATTATGAGCGTGTGAGCAATGTGCTGCGGTACTATGTCGAGGATCGTTTTCGAATTTGCGCTCCAGAGCGGACGACAGAGGAGTTTCTTTACGATCTGCAATTCGGTGAGGGGATGTATGTGCTTGGCGACGGGGACAGGGATTCGTTAGGGCAGTTTTTGCGACATTGCGATCTGGTGAAATTCGCAAGGCATGAACCTACGGGCGAGCAGGTTAAGAAAACGGTTGATCTGGTCGCCGGGTTTGTCGACAAGACGCGATCCGATGAGTGTATGATCGATGTTACCGACGGTCAGCCGCATACGAGGGAGGAAATCTGATGGACTTTTATTCTCCCTGGGCGTTTATACTGTTTCTGATATTGCCGCTGCTGATATTTTTGCATGTTCGTAAGCGGCGTACGGCGAGTGTTCGTTTTTCGAGTGTTGAGAAGTTCGACGAGTGTGGGGGTTCTTTGCGGCTGCGGTTTAGGTGGGTTTTGTTTTTCGCGAGGCTTGTCTGTATCGCGTTGCTTATTGTCGCGATTGCACGGCCGCGTAAGGGAACCAAAATATCCGACATATCGACCGAGGGGGTCGCGATGGAGATCGTTGTGGACCGTTCCGGGAGTATGGGCAAAGAGATGATTTATGAGGGTAAGCGATATAACCGGCTTGAGGTTGTGAAGAGAGTTCTTGGCGATTTTGTCGGTGGCGGCGGGAATTTTAAGGGCAGGCATGAGGACCTCGTCGGGCTGATCACCTTCGCGAAGTACGCCGATACGCTGAGTCCATTGAGTCACGGTCATAATGTGCTGCTTGAGTTCCTTAAGCGGACCGAGGTTGTAACTATC
>DRGS01000108.1 GCA_011053245.1 Phycisphaerales bacterium | reverse complement strand
GTTGAAACACGCCGTCGAAATGCGTAATGAAATGTGCGGCAAAAGGCCCCTGCTCGAAGCAAGCGGAGGGATCACGCTCAATACCGTAAGGCAGGTTGCCCAGTGCGGCATTGACCGCATATCCATCGGAGCGATCACTCACGGCGCTATATCAGCCGACATAGGACTCGACCTTTAGGTCCGCGAGATGATCATGAACAAAACAGACTTACTTGACGTTGACATTATCGAAGCGGATATCGGTACAAAACTGGTCGGCACAAAAGTTCTGATCTATAAGTCAACTGCCAGCACGAACGATGTCGCGTGGGGGTACGCAGCCAACAAAGCTAATTCCGGTTTGGCGATCTTTGCCGAATCGCAATCGGCAGGCCGTGGTCGTCATGGAAACAAATGGCTAAGCGCACCGGGCCAAAGCGTACTGCTCTCTATACTATTGAAAAACTTTTCATGCCCGGCAGAGCTTATCACGCTTGCCGCCGCAGTCGCTACCGCACAAGCTATTAGCAAAGTTGCCGCTCTTGATCGGGTCGCAGCAAGGATCAAATGGCCAAACGATATTATGTTAAACGGTAAAAAGGTCGCCGGCATCCTGCTCGAATCGAAAGTCAGCTCTGCGGGAGGTGATTATGTGATCGGGATCGGGATAAATTGCCGTCAGCCGAAAGAATTCTTCGATGATACGAATCTGAAAATGCCAGCTACGAGTATCGATCTGGAATCTGGCAAGGTAACCGACAGGAATCTTCTGGCAAGAGAGTTGCTCATCTGTCTTGACGAGTGGATCGCTGCCGCTAAGGACGCTCCCGATACGATCATAGAGTCATGGCAGCAGTTGTCCTGCCAACTTGGGTCTCGCCTGACGGTTCAATGCGACCAGCAGCTTTTCAGTGGAAATTGTATCGGTATAGATCCGACGAAAGGACTCATCATGCAACTCGACTCAGGTACTGTGCGAATGTTCGACGCGGCACATACAACAGTAGTTAAAGAGGAGTAAAAAAAAAATTGCGCTAAACAATTTTTTTTGTTGACATCGAAAGAATTTCTGCAATAATTGCAATCGAAATACAAAGTTAATGATTTTTTACAAGGCTGCTTCACTTATTCATCCACGAGGCAGTCTTTTTTTGCGCTTTGATCCTTGCAAAAATACTATTTAGATATATCCAAGGTCGGCGAGTTGTTTTTCGATCTCTGCCTGTTCGGCTTCGGAGTATTTTGCTTTGCCTTTGGTGTCGATGTCGATGTCTTCATAGGTTACCTGCGGTGGGGTATCGAATGCTTCGGTAAGAACCTTTCCGTCGATGTGTTTCGGTACGGGCAAGCCCATACAGGCAAGGACGGTCGGGGCGATGTCGATTATCTCGGCGTCCAGAGGGCCTGCTTTTACACCTTCTCCGGCTATTACCATGATGCCGTTGCGTTCATGCGTGCCTCGCTGGACGTTTTCGGAGAACTCATTGCTGTAATAAGGAGTGCCGACCATCTCGTCGCTTAGCGGGTACAATGCGTTGCAATAGCCCTTTTCAAACTCTACCACGAGATCCGGCAGGGCGTCTACGTTTTCTTCTGTGCCGTATAATTCTTTGCCGCTGGAAATCCTGCTGATAACCGGCTGATCGGAGGCGGGGCCGAAATCTTTTAGCAATCCTTCGGTGATCCTGGCGGCAAGATCTTTTTGCCGGTTCCCTTCGGGTGTAATGTGGATCATTGAAGCTAATGCGCCGAGCGAAAATGCCTTCGTGTTCTCAATATCGATGAGATTTTGCAGGTATCCTAATTGTGCATTGCAATAGGGCAAGTCTTTTTCAGTTGACTGCTTTCGAGTTTTCAGGATATTTCCATAGAGTCTTGCCAAAGACTTAACTATCGGAACGCGTTTTTTGACCTGATGCTTGAAGGCGGCGAAAGGAGTTTTCGGGACGCTCTGTGAATCTATGGTTTTCAGATAACCGTTTTTTTCAAGCCAGGTATTCATTTGGAACAGGCCCTTTAACCGGCAAAAGCCGTGATCGGAGACAACAATAGTGAGGGCGTTTGGATTTGCATTGACAAGTTCGCCGATTATTTCATCGCAGGCAATGTAAAGGCGTATTGCCTCATTGTAAGCCTCTTCGGAGTAGCCGCGTGCATCACGGTCGAGAGTCCACCACAATTCGTGCTGCAAGTAATCAGTGCTTTGCATCTGAAAGGAAAATATGTCCCAATCTATATCGTTCATTATTTTTTTTGCGGATTGGTATCTTGCTTTTTCCGTTTTTATTTGTGCATTAACGAAATCATGGAGCGTATCGACCCGATCCGTATTTACGATATTGTAGTTTTCGACGGGTTTGATGTATTTTCTGTAAACATTTGAAGGATGGACGGTTTTAGATGACATCCGAGGGCACATCAAGCCGGGTACGATAATACCCTTGACTTTTGGCGGCGGAAAACTCATGGGCATGTTAAGGCTTACAACGGTTTTTCCGTTGCGGTCGGCTAATTGCCATAAACTGGGCACCGATGCATTCGCAAAGCTATTGAGTGAAATTTTGCCTGCAGATGCGTCATACCTGTGAAAACCGAAGATGGAAGTTTTGTCCGGATTACAACCGGTCTGGAAAGACACCCACGCCGGTGAAGTTTCATAAGGAATTACGCTCTTGAGGTCGCCATGGCAGCCCCGGCGGATCAATTCCGCAAGGTTAGGCATGTGCCCCTGATCGATGAGACCGCGGCCTACGTTCCATGTAAAGCCGTCCATACCGATTATTAGCACTTTCTTTTTGCCAGACATAAAGATTCCCTGCAACAATGCCCGATATACTATTAATGAGGCGAATATTTGTCACCCTTAAGGGCCTGTTGCCCTAAGGGGTACACGATAACGGATTATAACAGGAAATTATCTGTTTAGGCAAGGATGAAATAGCCCATAAACAGTGACAAAACACTGAAACACGTTGTTTCGACAGCAAAATATGCTACAATTGCCTGAAATAGCCCGTACCACTAACCATTTATCTATGTATTAATGAGAAGTTGCTTTGTTGTCAATTATAAAGGATATTTTGAAGTCCGTATTCTGGGCGGTAGCGAGGTTTTTGAAACGCACCTTACGCCCCGGCCTGCGGCGCGATATACTTTTTGTATGTGAAAGTGCGCTCATGGCCGAATACTTAGCGGATGTGTGGCAATTGCTCAAGGATGACAAAAACATCAGATTTTATTTGCTTGAATCATCCAGATGGAAAGAGGACAGGCCCGGTACTCAGGAGTATATTTGCAAGACGTTGCCGGTTCCGTTAATTCGTTCAAGATGGGTAGCGAGGATGCATTGGGATCTTATGGTAACAGCCGACCATACGCGTTCCGGCTTGGTGAATAAGAAACGGTGTCCGAACCTTTTTATTCCGCATGGAATAGAAAGCGGATTGAACCTCAAGGACGGCCAATATACCTTCAGTGATTTTGCATTGGACAAGAAAGGCGATTGTCGTTATACGCGTATGTTTGCTGCCAGCTATACGAATCGAAACATTGCCGCGAAAATCAATAACGTATTCGATGATGTAACCGCGGTAGTTGGCAATATGCATGACGATAAGATGCTGGCTTTGACGGAGCAAAGGGATGCTATCCGCAGTCAGATGGGTTTTGAGAGTGACGATAATGTGGTATTGGTCCTCGGGGCATGGGGACCGCACAGTCTTTACAATCGGATGGGCGATATTATTTTGGCACAAGCGCGTGACCTGATGGGTGAGTTTCGTTTTATCCTCAATGTTCATCCCCATGAGTACCGTCCCAAGCCATCGGGTGAGCGGGTCTGGGGTGAGTATCTTCGGACGCAAAGAGAACATGGCTTTATCATTCGTGAACCGGACGAGGACTGGATGCCGTATATGGTGGCTTGCGATGTTATTCTTACGGATTACACATCGCTTGCTCTACATGGCACACTATTAAAACGTCCGGTTGTCTATATTCCACTGCCCGAGTCGCTCAAGAACCCGGAATCTCTTGTGTGGCGTCTCTATGAGTTGTCGCCGGTAATAAGCAGCGATGCCTCCGATCTTGGGGATCGCCTGCGACAAGCCCTTAACGATTATCCGTTTGACAAACTTGAGGAACTGGCAAGCCAGATCAACTCATATCCGGGGCAAAGTCGCCCGCAGGTACTCAAAGAGTTGTACTCACTTCTGAAATTACCGCTACCGGAGAACAATTAGATGAGCAAGATCGGCGAAAGGCTGTTGCGTGGCGCTACGATCAGAGTTGCTGCACAGGTTGTTTCGGCGATTGTGGGTATTATGCTTATACCCTTTGTCATCGCTAAACTCGGTGCCCGATTATATGGCGTGTGGGTGATCATCGGGACGATAACCGGTTACTACGGATTGCTCGACCTCGGACTCTCTTCGGCACTGGGGCGTTTTGTTTCCCGCTATCTCGGTCGCGGTGATAAGGACGAAGCCAACGGCTATATAACTTCGGCCTTTTATGTTTTCTGTGCAGGCGGCATCATAGCTTTTATCGTTACGGCCTTGGTGGCATTTCTGTGCAGGATCATGATCGCCGACCCTCAGGACGCAAAGATGTTCAGTTATGCTTTGCTGATCGCCGGCAGCGC
>DRGS01000107.1 GCA_011053245.1 Phycisphaerales bacterium | reverse complement strand
GCCATAGACCGCGACAGAACCGTTGTCGAAGAGATACGCGACCAGGTCACCCTCGCCGTCAGACTCGACAGCACCGACGAAGATGCCCTCAAGTCGCAAGGCGTCGATAAGGTCGATGCAGCCATCGTCGGAATGGGCCAGGGCGGCAGAACCTTTGAATCGGCCATCATGACCGTCGTCAGCCTAAAGGCCATGGGAGTAAAAAATATCTACGCCCGCGCACAGAACCTCACATCCGGCCAGGTCTTCACCGCCGTCGGAGCAACGGAAATAATCTACCCCGAAATAGAAACCGCCCAGCGGTGGGCATACAAACTCATCGCCCCCCACATCGGCGAAAAGATCGACTTCGCACCCGGCTACAGCATGGCATCCGTACTCGCCCCTGCCAGCTTCAACGAGAAAACCGTCATGGACCTCCAACTCCGCCAGAAATACTCCATCAACCTCGTAGCCGTAAAACGTCAGCACGCCGAAGGCGAAAAGAAAATAGACATCGTAAACGTCCCACTGCCTGACACCATCATCTACGAAGGCGACACGCTAATGGTAGCTGGCTCCGAAAAAGATCTGGCAACACTGCCGCGGGAATAATTCAAAATTGAATATCGACATGGAAAAAATCTACATCTCCGACCTCGACGGCACACTCCTTCAAGATGACGCTTGCCTCTCGCCTTACGCACGAAAAACACTTTCCGCCCTTATCGAAAACGGCGTAAACTTCACCGTCGCAAGCGCACGCTCTCTCGCATCCGTCCGCCAGATATTACACGGTATCCCGTTTCGCCTGCCGGTCATAGGTCTAAACGGCGCATACATCTCCGACTTCGCCACCGGCGAGCACCTCTTCATCAACGACATCGACGAATCTCTGGCATCTGCGATATACGCTCTTGCCCGCAAACACCACTGCTGGCCATTCGTCTCGACCTTTAGCGGCACAGAGGACCGCGTCTACTACCAGCGACTGGCAAATGACGGCATGCTATGGTTCCACGACAATCGTATGTCATGCAAGGACAACAGCGTCCACCACGCAAAGAATATCGAAGAAAAGTTCAGCGAAAAGATCGTATCATTCGCCATCGTAAATACCTATGAAAAATTAAAGCCTCTCTCCGATCAACTCCAAGCCGATTTCGCCGACACGATCGAAACCCATTTATTCGAAAACCTCTACTCGCCCTCATGGTGGTGGATCACCATCCAGGACAAAAAAGCCTGCAAATCGATAGCAATAAAAACCCTCGCCAAATACGCGGGATTTCAAATGGAGAACGTGACAGTTTTCGGCGATCGTTCAAACGACCTCGAAATGTTCAAAGTCGCTAAAACTTCCATCGCCGTAGAAAACGCAGTGGACGAGATCAAAAAACACGCAACAAAGATCATAGGAACAAACCAAAACGACAGCGTCGTAAAATACATCTCAGCCAGATCATAGAGATATATGATACCGTGTGGCACCTTCAAGCAAAGCTTGTGGGTGCTAAATCTTGCGAAATTCTCGGAGTTTATCCAACAACCGCAGCATATCCTCCGGCATCGGAGCCTCGAATTTCAGCAGCTCATCCGTCGTCGGGTGCTTTATCTCCAACCGCCACGCATGCAACGCGACCCTGCCCATAAGCGGCTCGGCGACATCCGGCTCCCGGTTCTCGATCTGCCAGTCGTAAACCGCCTTGCCCCCGTACATATCATCGGCAACAATAGAATGCTTTATGTACTGCATATGCACTCGCAACTGATGCGTTCTGCCCGTCTCAAGCTTCAGCCTCACCAGCGAATAACCGGCAAACTCCTCAATCACCTCATAATAACTCACAGACGGTTTGCCATCGGCCCTGACGGCGTACTTTTCTCGCATTCGCGGATGCACCCCAAGCGGCTTATTGATGCAGTCCGCCGTAAGTTCCGGCACGCCATGCACTATCGCGATATAAGTCTTACTGACCGTCCTGTTCGAGAACTGCCGCGAAAGTTTCCAATGAGCATGATCCGTCTTGGCAACGCACATCACACCCGTCGTATTCCTGTCAAGCCGATGCACTATCCCCGGACGCAGATCGCCGTTAACACTCGATAGGTCCTTAAAATAATACACAAGCCCATTCACCAGCGTACCATGCGTATGACTCCTTGCCGGATGAACGATAAGGTTCGCTTGCTTATTTATAACGATCATCTCGTCATCTTCGAATATTACATTGATTGGAATATCTTCAGGTATGATCTCCCGGATCTCACGCGGCGGCAAGATCAGATCGATCTCGTCACCGGCATTGAGTTTGTGACTCGGCTTTGCGCTCCTGCCGTTTACATTGACCCCCTGCTCCTTAATAAGCTTCTGAAGTCTGCTCCTGCTGAACTGATTGAACCTGCCCCCCAAATACTTATCAAGCCGGCGAAATTTCAGATTGTTCCCGACACGAAACGTAAGATGCTCACCGACAGACTCATCGCCTTCCTGTGAGATCATCTCAATATCAGAATTGGCATCTTCCGACTGACCGGAAGAATCAACAGACTCGCTTAGTGGTTGATCACCCATCGCAGAAGACAACTACTCTTTCTCTGGTTCTGTCGCAGCAGGAATTAAAACCTCGACCTTTGGCTGTGGCATAACCGGCTCAACGACAATAGGTGCGGCGGGTATTTCGATCTTTACAGGAGCAGGTGCATTGACAAACACAAAAGTCTCACGGTTATCCGCCATCGTTGCGATCCTTGCCTTAGCCTTTGCCGGGAAAACCGTCCCTTCAAAACCGGCATTCGACACGATCGATTCATATATCCCGGACGCCTTCGTATAATCGCCTATCTCCTCAGCACAAAGCCCCAAACCGAAAGTCGCCATAGCCTCAAGATTTGGATTACCCTTGGCCTTCTTTGCCGCTTTCTCATACGAAACCCTTGCCCTTTCGATCTCACCCAACAGAACCACTTCCTCGATCTCATCTGCCTTATAATGAAGATCGGCACGCAATGCCTCCGCCCTCTTTATAAGGATAAGAGCTTCCGAAAGATCCGTCTTGGCATCACCGGCCGCAATTTCCAATGAACTCGCGATACCGATCAGCGACTCCGGAGCCGGAGCACCAGGCTGAGTGCCTTGAACGATAAGAGCCTTACTCTGCGAAACCTTTTCGAGCAGTCCCGTTGTCTCAACGGCCTGCTTGATATCCGTGCCTTGACGTCTTCTGTTCAAAGACGGCCATGACACTATCCCTGCGATGACCAGCAAAACACCTATGATTTGCAGATAATTTTTGCGGAGATATTCCGGAGCATGCACGATCCAGTCGGCCAGTTCATTAGTTTTCAATTCATGACGATGTTCAGAGTCCATTTTTTTACCTCATTCTTAATTTCCCGATCCTGCTCGCTGGCAAACAAAGCCTACTTATAACAGAACCATTTGACAACTCGTTACGTAATTCGATTCCCGATAACACTTAAAAAACACCATTGGTATTATTTGTTATTTGATATTTTGACCAATATACAATATAAATTAAATAATGTACAAGATTATTCGGCCAAAACCTTTCTTTTATTAGTGGTCAAAGTCGTTTTTTCTCAATATTTCGCGGATAAACGGCCCTGAAACAAAAATATCGTACAATAAACGAAGGATCTATTACGCTAAAAACAGGATTTAAACCAGAGAAAACAATGCCCAAAACAATAAAAAGCAGACAAATACACTGGCTTTTCCTCCTCATCGTGATTCTGGGCACATCATCCAGCTTTGCTCTTGACAGCAAAAAGTACATTACGATTGACCAGATCGACCCATCCATGGACGCATATTGCCTTACCGTCATGCAGGGCACAACGATCGAAAAATTCGACCTCAAAATACTCAGCATTGTCAAAAACGCCATTCCAGGCCGCGACAGAATACTCGTCGTAGGCACGGACCCGAAATTCATCCACGCAGGCCCGATTCGGGGATGCAGCGGATCACCGGTTTACATCGACGGCAAAATGGCCGGAGCATTGTCATCCGGATGGTCATTCTCAAAGGATCCGCTCTACATGGTCACACCAATAGAGGACATGCTCGAAATATCAAACACCCCCGCCTCCCGGCTCGACAAAGCGAAACAGCCTGCACCCGTACTGGCGCTGGATTTCACAAAACCGCTCGATCTCAATGAGGTCCGAACGCTGCTCGATACTACGCCGGCAAATCTCGCATCCGAAAATACTCTCCTGACCGTCACTTCACTGCCGGAACACGTATGCCAAACCCTCAAACCATCATTTGAAAAGATCGGACTCGTCCCGGTCGCCGGCGCTGCAACATCTTCACAGTCAATGGACGACATCCAATTAGCCCCGGGGTCAACTCTGGTTATCCCACTCGTAACCGGCGATATATCCATGGCCGTAACAGGAACAGTAACCGAGGTCGATGGCAATAAGGTTTACGGATTCGGACACCCGTTCCTGGGTTATGGCCAGATCGATCTGCCAATGGCAACTGGCAAGATACACACTGTCGTTTCCACCGTATCATTTTCATTTAAACTTGCATCCGCGGGAAAAATAGTCGGCGCGATACGATCCGACCTCGGATCCGGGATATACGGCGAAATAGGACAAAATGCTCCAATGATACCTATCCGGATCGACGTTGACAGATTCGACGACCCGCAAAAACACACTTTCAATTGCGAATTGGCCGTCAACCGATTCTATACGCCGCAGATGTCCATGGCCACGATAATGGGAGCCGCGGCGATCTACGGAAACCTTCCGCCCGAGCACACCGTAAAATACAACGCGAATATTGAAACAAGACAGTTCGGTTCCATCGTCTTTGAAAACATATCGTCAGGTCAGGGGCTCAGCGATCTTGCAGGCGATGCCGCCGGAATAATCAGCCTGTTGATGAACAACCCATATCAAAAAGTCGATGTAACCCGGCTTGACTTCAATATAGAGATCACACCCGACAACCTCATGACAAAGATATCCAATGTAATACTTTCCGATTCAAACGTAGAGCCGGGCCAGACCGTTGATGTAAAAGTTATTCTGCAACCATACATGAAACCGAAAACTCAGCACACTTTCAAACTTACGATCCCAAGGGACTTAGCTGACGGTGAATATGAAATTAGTGTCTTTGGCAGTTATGGATATGACAAATTCCTCAGAAAAAATGCGACCCAAAAGTATCTGCAATATGATGTCCCGACTCTCATAACTGCCATAAAAAACATCGTTAAGGTTCGCCGTGACAGATTGTACATAACGCTGGAACTCCCGGACGACGGTATAATCGTAAAAGAAAAAGAATTGCCATTCATTCCCGCGACAAAGGCGCTCTTACTCGGCGACCCTGCCAGAACTCTCGCAACCAAGCCTCATCAGCACTGGATCGAGAAAAGTAAAAACATCGAATCAATTGTGACAACCACAAAAACTATAAAAATAACCGTAGAAAAATAAAGGATTACCCGATGAAACTTGCTAATCGCAAATATCTATTCATAGCAACACTAAGCTGCTTCTTTTTAGCCGCCGGAACATGCCTCGCCGTAAACTCCGAGACGACGCATCATCGCTCGTCAGCAGATTTCCTTAAAGGAGAAACAGAGAACGCGATCATCGAATCAACCGGAACCATCAGCCTCGCCCGTAAAACCGATACACTCGATCTCGACGACATGCTCGAAAATGTCTGGACGATAAACACAATAGTTTCCAATGGCGATAGCGACCTTTACCTCGGAACCAGCCCTAACGGGGATATCATAAAGTATAGCGGCGGCACATTCACAAAAATTTATCCGCAGGCAGATGCTACCAATGACCTTTCGGAACCGGACCCCGATGACGCCGGACAGCCTTTCACGAACGAACACATATTCGCGATGGCAATTGACAACTCAAATCAACTCCTTGCCGCCGTAAGTGGCGAAAATTGCAGACTCCTGCGGTTTGACGGCAACGGTAACTCTCATACGATCTTCCAGCAAAACGATGTATCTTATATCTTCGCTGTAACCATCGATCCCACAGGCAGCATATATCTCGGAACCGGCCCCGAAGGAAAAATATATCGCCTCGACCCCACCGGCAATAATCCAACCGTCATATACGACAGCAGGGAAAAGAACATTATGTCACTGGCAATAGGACCCGACGGCTCCCTATATGCAGGCTCCGACCAGAAAGGAATCGTTTACAAAATAAACCCGGACAACCTCAGAGCGACCGTTCTGTTTGACTCCGAACAAACCGAAATAACCTCCATGCTCGCAGACGCCAGCGGAAACCTCTACGTCGCAGCCACATCGGCGGATATGCCGAAGACCTCGCCAAAATCAAATGCCATATCCGCTGTAGGCTCAGCGGGAAGACCGGAAACAACTTCAAAAAAACAAACTGCCGAAAAACCGAAAGACTCCGTTACACTCAACATAGCAAACTCCGCCAAAAAAGGGGATGCCTCGAAGACCGTAGATGAGGATCAGCCAAAAAGAGGCAAGCCAACAAAAGACGCAAGCTATATATACAAGATGGACCCACAGGGTTTCGTTACATACATCTTCAAGGAAAAAGCCGTATTCTTTTCAATAATCGAACAAAACGAAAAAATACTACTCGGAACCGGCAACAACGCACAGCTCTTCTCCATCGATCCGGCAACCGAAGAAAAATCCATCACTTATCAAGACAAACAAGCCGCACAGATCACCGCAATGGTAACAGTAGGAGATGACGTTTACCTCGGCACTTCCAACCCCCCGAAACTAATAAAACTTGAAAGCTCTTTCGCTGACGAAGGAACATACACCTCCGACCTCATCGACGCGCAGCAGCCTTCGAAATGGGGCAAGCTCCAGATCGATGCCGAAATACCAGCCGGATGCAAAGTAATGCTCTCGGCACATAGCGGAAACGTAAAGGATCCAAACGACCCTACGTTCTCAACATGGACCGAACCGGTGAACATAACCGACCCGACCCAACTTACCTGCCCGACAGGTCGTTTCTGCCAGTACAAACTCACTCTCAAAACCAACGACGAAAACGAAACGCCGATCATAAGGCAGGTATCGCTTGCCCATGTAATTCCGAATCTGCCGCCAAGGGTCAGATCCGTCAAAGTTGCCGGCTCCGAAAGCAAAACCAACACCGGAAGATTCCAGATTAGCTTCAAAGCCGACGACGACAATAAAGACAAGCTGACCTATAAGATTGATTTCAGAAAACTCGGACGCGGCAACTGGATCGAACTAAAGGACAAACTCACCACCAGCAAATACTCATGGGACACCAGAACCGTCGAAGACAGCCGATACGAAATAAGAATAACCGCAGATGACAGCAAGAGCAATACCACAGCAACCACGCTTACCGGCTCGCGAATAAGCGACCCCTTCGTAGTCGACAACACACCGCCGGTCATCGAACGCTCCCTACGCAAAACAGACGACAGCACCGTAACCCTTGAGCTAAGCATCAGGGATCAATTCACCGTCATCGGAAATCTAAGCTACACCGTAGACAGCAACAAAGACTTTATCGCCACCATACCCGACGACCTTATCTACGATACAGCCTACGAAGAATTCACCGTCACTATCGACGATCTCGATCCCGGCCAGCACGTCATCGCCCTGAAGCTAAGCGACGACATCGGAAATACAAAATACAAAACTTATGAAGTTCAGGTCGCCGAGTAAATGAGAAATATTCAATACAATGAGATCGCAACCACAGTTAAGCAGCTTTGCATCGACTGCTGCTACGACCTGCCTGCCGATGTCCTTGACGCCCTCAAAGATGCCGCGACTAACGAAACCAACCCGCGTGCAATTCGAATATTGAACCAGGTCATCGAAAATGCAGCCATTGCAAAGCAGGACATGATCCCATTATGTCAGGATACCGGCTTAACGGTCGTCTTTATCGAACAAGGCGCAGATGCTGTTATTCAATCCCCTACAGGTAAAACCATTACAGATGCCATCAACGAAGGCGTAACCAAAGCCGCCGTTGAAGGCCTCCTTAGAAAAAGCATAGTATCCGATCCCCTCAATGACCGCCCAAACACCAACACGAACGCACCCGCCGTAATTCACCATTCGGTTATACCCGGCGACAAGCTCAACATCACCGTCATGACAAAAGGCGGCGGCTGTGAAAACAAAAGCCAGTTCAAAATGTTCAACCCCACCGAGGACAAGGACACGATCATCGAATGGATAGTTGACGTGACAAAACAAGCTGGCGCAAATGCATGCCCGCCATTCGTCATAGGAGTCGGCATAGGCGGAAACTTCGAAAAATGCTGCCTCATCAGCAAAAAGGCCCTACTCGGAAAAACAGGCCGCAAGAACCCAGACGAATACTACGCCCAAATGGAATCACAGCTATTAGAAAAAATAAACGCCCTTGGCCTGGGCCCCCAGGGCCTCGGCGGCGACACCACCGCCCTCGCAGTACACATAGAAACCGCCCCCTGCCACATCGCATCACTACCAGTAGCCGTAAACATAGAATGCCACTCACACCGCCACAAATCCTGTATTTTATAGCAATAAAAAGTTTTAATTAAGTATTTATCCTAACTATCCGATACACCGATGTGAACAACGTCCCTTTAGGGAATTTCAGCCGGAAAGGAAACGCTATGTCAGAACTTGAAGAGATGATGTCAGCCAATGTGGTTACGATTACCGAGGAAACCACTATCCCTGAAGCTATTGCCCTGCTGGTTAAGCACAATATTACCGGTCTGCCGGTCGTTGACAAAACAATGAAACTCATCGGTATCATATCAGAGAAAGATATTTTGAAAATTGCTTACTCTTTTCAGACAAAGAAATATGATTCAAGCAACCCAGCCAATACCATACAATCCGTTATGAGTACAGACATAGTGAGCTTTGATATAAACGACCGTATAAGTGACATCTGCAAGTGCCTGATGGAAAGCGAATTTAGAAGGGTGCCTATACTCAAAGACGGTCGTGTCGTGGGCATCGTAAGTAGAAAGGACCTGCTGGAAATACTTCCGGTAACCACCACCTCTGATACCATGTGCAGACGTGTATAAGTTTTGTGTTTCCAGTGTTTTTGTTATTGCTTCAATGCTTTACCACACAGATTTGCGATCGCGATATAATCCTCACAGCTTAATTCTCCGCCTCTGCAAGTTGGGTCTATATTTGCCTGCTCAAAAATATGCCCCCAGTCCTCGACCTTCGCAAGCCCGCCCGCGGCAAACTTCGTACACGCCTTGACCATCTTCCTGCGATGACTCATCAGCAAATTCACAACCTCCCGGAAAACCGCAAAGTCTGAAATTCGCCCGACCTTTTCTTCGTCCCGTATGAAACTTACCATCGCGGATTCCACCTGCGGACGCGGCCAGAACACACTCGCCCCCAGCTTCCGAATAATCTTCACCTCACCCGCCGCCGCTAACATTATACTAAGCACCCCGTACTTCTTATCCCCCGCCCCCGCAACCATCCGCTCGGCCACCTCCCTTTGCACCGTCACATACATACGATCAGCAGCAACCCGCCCCGTAACAAGATTCACTATCACAGGCGCTGCCACATTATAAGGCAGATTCGCAACCAGAAGACACCGACCCCCAAGTTTCGCCTTCGCCTCTTCGATCTTTTCCATCGCCTCTATGCAAAGCGTATTCTTATTCTCAAGGATATCCGAATTGATGATCTCAACATTTGCCTTTCCAGCGACCTGCTTTCGCGCGATCGGCACAAGATTCTTATCGTATTCAACCGATACAACCGCCCCCGCCTTCTCCGCAAGCCCCTCCGTCAGCGAACCCGTCCCGCATCCAACCTCCAGAACAACATCCCCCGCTTCGATCCCCGCAGAATCAATAAGAAACCGCATCAGGTTCAAGTCTATCAGAAAATTCTGCCCAAGCCGCTTATTCGGCCCGACCCCCGCCGAAGCAAGCAAACTCTCGATCTGATGTTTAGTCTGCATACAGTTCCCACTCTAATACCATTGGCAATTATAAAATACGCTTTTATACGCGGTTAAAATTCTTTGCAACAACACATGATTTCCATCGCGGAAACTTATGACCCTATAAGGGTCTATTTTTTCACCGCTTGTTTTTTATCCCGCTTCTTCGCCGCCATCTCAACAGCTATACGGATCGCCGCCTTCATACTCTCGGCATTCGCAAGCCCCTTACCCGCAATATCAAAAGCCGTCCCATGACAAGGCGACGTCCGAACGATCGGCACACCGATAGTAACATTCACCGCATTATTAAACGCAAGCATCTTAACCGGTATCAGCCCCTGATCGTGATACATCGCCACAACCCCGTCAAACTCACCGCCTATCGCCCGCCCGAAAAGCGTATCCGCCGGAAACGGACCGCAGCAATCAATCCCAACCTCACGCGCCAGCATGATCGCCGGGCTTATTATCCGCTTCTCCTCGTCACCGAACTGACCCTCTTCACCAGCATGAGGATTAAGACCCGCAACAGCTATCTTCGGCCTCTTGACCCCGAAGTAATCGATAAGCGCGGTATTCAGCAGATCGATCGGCTCAAAAACGCACCCTATCGTAAACTTATGCCGAAGCTCAAAAAGACTCTCGTGAATAGTCGCAAGAGCAAGCTTCAGCGGCCCCGCAACAAACATCATAACCTTACGCGGCGACTTGCACCTATCCGCTATCATCTCCGTATGCCCCGGCCAGTCGACACCCGCCAGCTTCCAACTGACCTTACTGATCGGAGCAGTTACCATCCCGTCGATAATACCCGCCCGACACGCGTCTATCGCGTCAAGACAGAATCGAACCGACGCCTCACCCGAAACCTTATTCGGTTTGCGTATCCACGTCGGCACGGAGTAATCGTCATAATCAGCCACGACCACCCGCCGCGGATAATCCCTGCTGAGCTTCTCATGCGGATACCTAAGCCAGAACGGATCCATTTCAATCGCATCCGCCGCGTACGCAAGCGGCTCATCCATTCCGAATATAATAAACTTCGCCAATTTTCGAACCCCTGGATCCGCCAACGCCTTAACGACTATCTCCGGACCGATACCACCCGGATCGCCCATCGTTATCCCGATAACCGGCTCCTGCCCTATCAGTTTATCTCTACCATTATCCATAAACAAAGCACCCGCTCTTACCTGTCATTCCTGCATGCTTTAAGTTTGTCATTCCTGCATGCTTTTGGCAGGAATCCACCTTTTTTTTATCTTTCTCTGTGCCCCTCGCCTTCCTCTTTTTACTCTGTGGCAAAGTTTTTAATCCGTGTTAATCTGCGTAATCCGCGGTTAAAATTTAGTGTTTATTAGTGTTAATTCGTGGTTCCTTTTAAAATCCAAGTTCCTTAAGCCTCTCAATGCTCAGCCCGCCCCCGCTTTGTCCGCCTAACATATTCTCCAACTGCCGCCGCACAGCCTTACTAATAATATCCGTCTCAATATTAACTACGTCCCCAACCTTCAGAGAACCCAAAGTAGTTTCTTCTAACGTCACAGGTATTACCGCAACGGAAAATTCGCCGCCTTTTAGTTCCGCGACAGTCAAGCTTATCCCATCCACCGCAACCGACCCCTTCTCGATCATATCGCGGGTAACTTTTTCCCCCGCCGAGAAGGTTACATTCGCAAAATCCCCCTGCTTCTCTATCGCCTTGAGCCTGGCCACCCCATCGACATGCCCCTGTACAATATGCCCCCCAAACCGCCCCCCAGCCGACATCGCCCGTTCAAGAT
>DRGS01000106.1 GCA_011053245.1 Phycisphaerales bacterium | reverse complement strand
CCTCTTTGCCGAGCAGGTCATCTACGTCACCAGCCCACGAATTTTGCTCTTTGCGGGATTGTTATGTAACAGCCTCTTCGCTTGGCCGTGGATGGGTGTCCATGTGGTCAATTTCGATTAGCCTGTTATTTTAAACAACTTCCACAAAACAGACAATAGTCCAAATCGAACGAAACCAAAATCAGAATCTGTCAAATTGCCTCTTCGATAGAAGACCAGACCAACACCGCACACTAAGTGCGCGATAGCTATACCTAAAAAAGCCCAGAAAATCACTCTGTAACCGGGAATCATGAACGTGATTGCAGGTAGTATGGCATCTATAAGAATACCAACACAAAAAGCTTTTGTCAGGCTGGGATGTTCATTTTGGTTTTCATCTGCCATATGATACTTGTTTCCTTATTGCAATTTGCATTGAGGAAGTTTATTGACTTTACAAGTTTCATTCTTTGCTGGTGACGTAGATGACCTGCTCGGCAAAGAGGTTAGGCGCCAGTTTTGCCGGTATCAATCGTTTCTTCGTCAGCGGCACTTTCTTTTCGATCCGCACGCCGAGTTTTTTGCAGAAGGCATCGAAGTCCTTCAGCGAAAGACAGTGCGTATTCGGTGTATTGTACCATCGGAATGGCAGTTGTTTCGTTACCGGCGCCCGCCCACCGAAAAACAGTTGCAGCCTGCACCGCCAGTTGGCGAAATTCGGAAAACTTACAATAACTTTTTCCCCCACACGCAGCAGTTCCTTAAACACAATTTCCGGATTCTTAAGAGTCTGCATCGTTTGAGACAGTATCACATAATCAAAGCAGTTATCGTCGCAGTTTTTAAGGCCGAGTTCGATATCGTGCTGAAGTATAGGCAGCCCCTTCGCCACGCAGGCAAGAACCTGATCCTGTTCGAGTTCGATACCTTTGGCGTTGATATTCTTATCCGCTCGCAAACCCGCCAGAAGTTCCCCGTCACCGCAGCCAATATCCAGAACCGTACTGTTCGGCTCGATCAGCGACTCGATCAACTCGTAGTCAATACGCGTGCGCCTCGCCTGATCACGATGGCTTAAATTTCGCCGGTCGTTAACGGAACCGGGTTGCTTTCTACGATCTATATCCGGCCTATGTGTCGCATCGATAAAACCACTCATCAAATCGCCCAATATCGCCGGCTCTAACAAAAACGCGTCATGCCCGTAAGGCGAAACCACATCGCAGTAGCTGACATCCTTATTGTTCGCCGACAGAGCATTTACGACAGCCTCCGATTGCGCAGGCGTAAACAGCCAGTCACTCGAAAACGCCACCACAAGCAATCGCGACTCAACATTCGTAAAAGCATTATTAAGCGACCCGAAATCCTTCGTCAGATCGAAATAATCCATCGCCTTCGTTATATACAGATAGCTGTTCGCATCAAATCGCTCCACAAACAACTGCCCCTGATGATCGAGATAGGATTCGACCGCGAATTCCGAATTAAAATCATAGCTGTAATTGTCGGCGCTTTGAAGCTGCCTGCCGAATCTCTCATGCATTCCCGCTTCGGAAAGATACGTTATATGCCCGATCATCCGCGCCATCGCAAGACCCCTGTCGGGCCCGTTGCCGTTTTCATATTTCCCATCCGCAAAATTCGGATCGTCCAATATCGCGTTCCGCCCGACCGCGTCAAAAGCAATCGCCTGTGCCCCCAAACGAGTAGTCGTAGCGATAGGTATCGCCGACCGCACAAAATCAGGATATTCGATCGCCCATTGCAAAACCTGCATCCCGCCCATCGACCCGCCGATCACCGACAGTATTTCCGTAACGCCTAACTTATCGAGCAGCAGCTTCTGCACCCGGACCATATCGGCGATAGTTATGAATGGAAAATCCAGCCCATAAGCTTTCCCCGTCTTAGGGTTCGTCGAACAAGGCCCGGTCGTACCGCTGCACCCGCCCAAAAAATTCGAACATATCACAAAATACTTATCCGTATCGATACCTTTACCCGGCCCGATCATCACTTCCCACCAGCCCGGCTTATCTTCGCTGGCGCTGTTATACCCGGCAACATGCGCATTACCGCTCAAGGCATGGCAGATCAGGATCACGTTATCGCCGGCTTCGTTGATCGTCCCATAAGTCTCATAAGCAACATCGATAGGCGCAAGACTCTTGCCGCATTCGAGCTTCAAGGGCTTGCTCTCGTTTACTATACGCAGCGTCTGAGTTTCGACGATACCAACTGATTTTTCATCTATTTGTGCCATATCCCACGATTATAACCTAAACAACCAAAAATGTAAAGCTCTACTATCTACTTTCTACTCTCTACTCACTCAGGCCAAAGGCCTGCGCTTTCTGTAGCAATTCAACAAGGTGTCTGCCCGCGTGGTCGAGTTTATTTTTTTTGTTGATGACGACACCCGCCGGCCGCGCGAAATTCTCATTGCTAAAACGCATCACTCGCAGCGACTCGCTAAGATGCTCTGCTCGTACTGACGGCTCCGGCAGGATCGCTACCCCCATATCCACTTCCACAGCCCGTTTTAGAGTCTCGATATTCGCAATTTCCATGACCGTATTGACCGTTACGTTATAACGGGCCAGTATCCCGTCGATCAACCGCCGCGTCGGGCAATCGCCTAATGCGACGAACTTTTGGCCCTGTAATTTGCGAATATCGATCTCGTGAAAGTGCGATAGCGGATTTTGCGGACTGCTGACAAAAACAAGCTCTTCGGATTCAAATGGGAAGATATCTAAATGCCGCTCCTTTGCTGGACATGCGACGATGCCGATATCGATCACCCCTGTCAGCAGTCGCTGATAAATATCGCTGGCCTGTAGGTATTCGACGGTCAGCTTAACCGTCGGGTATTGCGCTATGAAACGCTTTATATACGGCTGCAAGGTGGCAGTGCCGATGCTGTATATCGCGGCTATTTTTATTTCTGGAGACGAACTGCCGATAGCGGATAATTCCCCTTCGAGCTGATCGCAGCGTTTAAGTATGTCCTTGCAGGCTTTGTAGTAACACTGCCCGGCGTCTGTCAGCGATATGGGTCGCGTTTTGCGGTTGATCAGTTGACATTTTTGTGCGGTTTCGAGCTGAGCTAACTGCTGAGAGATAGCCGACTGACTGACGCCGTGGGCGCGGGCGACCTGCGAAAAGTTCTTCAACTCGACGAGATCGCAGAATATTTTAATCGTTTCCGTGTTCATTATAACACCATAGGGCCAAAGGCCGGCTGCTTTCTGTTACAGTTTTGCTAATGGTACTATAAGGTACTTTGATAGGTTGTAAAGAGAAATTACGGAAAAATTGGTTTTGCCACTATATGCCTTGCCCACGCGTCAGCAATCGGCCCCGTCATTCATAGATGCCGGTGCTGTTACTGTTTACCCACACATGCTGTCTGTCGTGGCGGAACTATTAACGAAGCCGGGCCATTTAGAATGATCCCGAAACAGTACTACTCTTCCAGAACCTCAAAATCCTCTTTCCCCGCCCCGCATCCCGGGCACACCCAGTCTTCCGGAACGTCCTCAAAAGCCGTACCCGGTTCCACACCGTTATCGGGGTCACCGATCGCAGGGTCATAGACCCATCCGCAAAGAGTACACTCGTACTTTTTCATTTTAATACTCCTTCCCAAATTGTGCAGCACTGCTCAACTGCTTTATAAACTCGTAAGTCTGTTATTAAGCGTCGTAATATGGGCCATCTCTTCTTTAATAACCGCATCGACTTTATTCTTGCCTGCTTTTTCAGAGACAAGATCCCGGATACCGACATAGAACGCGACGGACTCCTTCTCTGCGGCGATAGCTATCTTGAGTATCTCAGTCGGCGATTCGTTACCCGTCAAGTCCTCATCGATGCTCTTCTTACCTTCCCATCCGTGCGCATCGGCCATTGACTGCAAATACAGAGCGGCTTCATGCTCCGGATCAAAAGTAATAGCTTCCTTTTCACCGCCTGCAAGCTGCTCCCTCATCGCCGCGAATGTCACCAGATGCCCGTCTTCCATTGCGGCAAAATCGTTCAACATCTTCTTAATTTCAGCATCCGCTGCATGTTCGGCGGCCTTGCGATAGAACTTTGCGCCGTTTCGCTCTATCTCCTCAGCCATTTCAAAGATCTCATCGGCATTAAAATTGATACTCATAGTGCACCTCTCTTGATAATTCTAAAATGAAACTGTCTATGATTTCCACAAACCGTGCAAATTGCAGTACGCCCTCACTGTGATCTGCTCGGCTGTTACACCAAAACAAGCTACCGGCTCATCGCCCGGCTTCAAAAATTTGCGGCACGTCCTGCCGTCAGCAACCACTTCGATCCATTCGATATAGTGCTTCTCTTCCATAGGATGAGCCACACTGCCCACCTGAACCTTAATACCGCTGTCCGTCTTTTCGATCACCGGGACATGTTTTTCCTTAGCGGCATCGGTCGTATTCTCCGCATAGACCTTCATCGCCTGACCGCAGCAGTAAAGCGCGCCCGGACCTTCATGCAAAACTTCAACAATATTACCGCATTCCTCACACTTATAGATTTCAAGATTCCTGGCCATTACCTGTCTCTTATACACATCT
>DRGS01000105.1 GCA_011053245.1 Phycisphaerales bacterium | reverse complement strand
GCACAACTTCCTTGCCGAACAAATTTTTAAGCTCCTCTGTCTTTGCGATAAGTTTCGCTTCATCTAACATATCGCACTTCGTCGCCGCCACAATATCAACTTCGATGTCTAATTTACCTGCAATAGAGATATCGTCCATAGTAACATCAACACAGAGGACAACCATATCCGCATTTTTCAGAGCCTCCTTCGCCGCCTCTCTTCCAAGTTCGTCCAGCAGATTTACAGCACTGCCTTTGCCGCCGATCCCCGCACAGTCAAAAACCGCCGCGCAGCAATTGTCAAGTTCAAGCTCCCCGCTCAACACATCTCTCGTAGTAGCCTTTCGTTCGGAAACGATGCTCCTGTCTTCCCCGAGCAGCGAATTAAGCAAACTGCTCTTACCCGCATTTGCCAAACCCGCCAGCCCAACCGACGGCATATCGATCACCTCTTCGTAACGGATACTGCTCGCCAATATTCCCTCAAGATGACCGGCTATTCCCCGTATCGTCGCCGCCGCTGCATCGCGTGTAACGAATTCGATACCCTCCTCACTGAAATCCATCCCCGCTTCGATCAGACTCAATACGTCGAGTATCTCCTTACGGACCTTACCTGTCGTCTCGCAAAGTTTCCCTGCCAGAAGTCTTTCCGCTGCCGCCAATTGAAACCTGTTACTGCTGGCAACGATCTCAGCCACCGCTTCCGCCTGACTAAGGTCCATCTTACCGTTAAGATATGCCCGCAACGTAAACTCACCCGGCCCGGCAAGCCTGCTCCTGTCGAGCATCATTTCGAGGATCCTTTCGACAACTCCACCGCACCCGAAAACATGAACCTCAGCTAAGTCCTGACCTGTATAAGAATTGCCGCTTGCAAACAAATATGCCAGAGCCTCAACTTCAAAACCGTCTTCGATAGTGATCCGACCGCTGATTATCCCCCGCTCATTCTTGCGAACATCAACCCCGAAAAGCTCTGCGACAATTGCGAAACTCTCATCCCCCGACACACGCAGAATAGATTCGCTCGCCCCCCCTCCCCGAACAGAAGGACTGCTCACAGCCGCAATAGTCTCATTGACCGAACCCGGATAAGACACCTCTCATGCCTCCAGAGTTAACCCTTATAAAACGGTTTGGGTTTCTTCTTCTTAACCTTGCCGCCCGTCTTACTCGTCACCGCGACCAACCCCTGCCCTTCGTCCTCTTCTTTTTCGCGGATGTGCTTACGAATAACAATCTGCTCGAAAACACCAGCCGTTATACTCGACAGAATATAAAGATTCACACCCGACGGGCCCTTATAAAGCATGATCGGGAACATCAGCGGCATCATGATCTGCATCATCTTCTGCTGCTGGGCAGCCTGAGGATTCGAAGCCGCAGAAGAATGCGGCATCAGCTTTTGCTGCAAGTACATCACAACACCCATAAGTATCGGCAAAAGATTGAACGAACTTATCTCACCAAATATCGGAAGATCGAACGCCTTGAATCGGATAAGAGCGTCCGGCACCGACAGGTCCGTGATCCAGAACGGAAGGAAGCCGGCTCCGCGAAGTTCAAAACTGATATTTATCGAGGTCCACAACGCGATCCAGATCGGCATCTGGAGCATCATCGGCATCATACCCATAGCGCCCGCAGCAGGTGACACCCCCTGATCTTTATAAAACTGCATCGTTTGCTTTTGCAATTCGGTCTTGTTGTTGGCATATTTCCTTTTGATCTCTTCCATCCTCGGATGGCTGCTGATCTTCTGCATCGACATCATGGAAATCTGCCCCTTCTTCGTAAGCGGATGCATCACCAAACGCACAAGAAAGACCAGTACCATTATAACAACACCGTAATTACCCAGCGGCCCCATCGCCGTATACATCCACTTCATAAAACTCATGATCCCGAACGCCAAGGGCCGAATAACCGAAACCGGGCAGCAACAGGCCTTGAAATCAATCGTCTGAAAATACTCCAACTTACTATACTCTTCATTCTCTTCAAAGATATCCCTGTCCTTTGGCCCGACATACAGACTAAAACCAAAATCTTTTTTCGCTCCGCCCCCGCCAGCTTCCGACAAATTCACCTGATCCATTCGCAGCGTAAGCCCTACGTTCACATTTTTGCTCGGTTTCTTTACCGCGATCTCCGGATCGAAATATTGCCCCATCCCGAATCTCGCTTTGCCGTTACCCTCGGTTTCTACCGGGTGAACTATCGCGGCAAAATACTTATTGCTTATCGCCGCCCATGCAAATCTCGCATTCAGATTATCAAGTTTCAAACGAAGTTCTTCCTTCTCCGCATCCCTTTCCATAGCCGATAGCGCCTTAAGATACGCCTTTGTCGTTTTCCGAAGTTTATTAACATCCTTACTGACCGACTCTATTGTCCCGTCGGCCAAAAGATAAGCGCTGATGGCCTTTCGCATATCCGCCCGCGTCCCCTCCCGATTTATACCCACCGGCCCCTGCATATCAAACTTCGTCTTCAACGCCTGATCGGAAAGATTCTCAACGCTGAGTTGGCAATCGATCTGGAAGCTTTCCCTCTCGATAGAATAAGTCTTAACGAATCGTATCGCGTCTTTGCCGTTGTTTTCTTTCAGCACCAATTCAAGAGAAACTTTTCTTTCGCTTGCGCCCTCAATAAATCGCCAGTTCAACCCGCCAAGATCGATACGCTTCTTTTGATCGAGAAGATCGAAATTACCGTTCGCAAGCGAATAAAGATATTTCCCCGATGACTCAACCGGCGAAAGCACTTGCAGATTCTCAGGCTCATCCGGATCCCTGTCGTCGAACCGGCTGTAAGTAACCGACCTTATACCCGCACCCTTATTGGTTATCTCCAATCCGAATTCATAACCGGTATCAGGGTCAAGCGAGCCGAGTCTGCGAATTTGATCTTCGTTTTTTTCCGCTCTAAAGTTTGAAAGGTCGAACTCGTCGTCGGTAAGTCCGACAGACTTCGCAGCCGCTTCCAGAAAACTCTGACCCGCAAGCGTAATTAACCCCTTTGACGCCTGCCCCTGCTGATCGAATAATCCCGTTTCGTAAATGAGAAAACCGCAAAGCCCGACAAAGCAAACAAGAAAAACTACAACGAATCGTTTTGTATTCATATCAAAAAACCCTAACGTGAGAAAAAATATGTTACCTGTTTATCTGCCGTCGGCAAGCCTGTCACCTTCGAAATCGTCAAGCTGTTCAATCGCGTATATCTTCTTCGCAGCCGCCTCATGATCGTACTCCAAACGCACAAAATGCACCTCATTCTCTTCGACATAAACATAGCTTGCACGACAGTCCCGATCCCTCGGCTGCCCGACCGAACCCACATTGATAATAGCCTTTTCATCTTTAAGAATAGGATACACGCCGCCAAGTTCGTCCGGCGTATAAAAATCCGGATCCTCAAGAAAAACTCCCGGAAGATGCGTATGCCCGATAAAGCAAATATGCTTCGTCTTCTCAAAGAGCAGCTTTATTTTCGCCGGGCTTGTATAAACGTCATCCGGAAAAACATATTCGTTGATCGGCCTTCGCGGCGAAGCATGAGCAAGGTCGATATGAGCCTTGACATCGCCCAACTTCCGCTCGATCGTCAGGCGCATCTCCTGGTCGCCCAGATACCCCCAACGCAAAGCACGCTTAGCGTCATCTTCTTCCTGCTCTAAAACTCTGCGGGTCCAATACGTCGCCTGCTCCGCACCGAGATTAAAATTCGTCGGCTCATACAGAACCGCATAGTCATGATTACCAAGAACGCTCATCTTCGTCCTTTCGATAACCAGATCCATGCACTCCTTCGGATTCGCCGCATACCCGACAACGTCGCCAAGACAGTAAATAGTCTTAATCTCCCGCCCCTCGATATCAGCTAATACCGTCGTCAGAGCCTCTAAATTCGAATGTATATCACTTATAATAGCAAACATCTAACACCAATTCAAACTTAAAATACTTCTCAGTTCGCCGCTAACACCTTATATAAAAAGAAGTTACCAGCTTTTACGACTCAGGGAAATACTATTACGATATAACCGCAATTCTACCGTTCCCCGGAAAGAGCAATTTATAACAGAAACCACCCCAAATTACCAGCCACAAATTATATTACCCCCAACACTAAGGTTATACTCGAAACCAAGGTACTGCTACGAGATTATCTGTCAATAGTGCGATATACGAAACTTTTGAGGATGCGAAAAAATATATGTTCAATTACATCGAGATGTTCTATAATCCGGACGTCTGAAAAACTAAGCTCAAAATAGAAAAGGAGTTGCACATGAAGCGATTCAGTAAAGATGGAAGATTGATTATCCCTCTGGCCCAGCGAAAAAAAGGCACAAAAGAGTCGGATGACGAGAAAGTGAGATATATTGTAACCGAGGCATACTGTCCCGATGGCTGCAATATTATTGACAAAGAACATAAAATAAACGGTGTACCCGGACTGCGCCTTAAATTTAAAAGGCCGGGAATGGAGGGAGAATTTATTCTTTCGGCTATTGAGGGGGATTTCGACAAGATTACAATATCGGGAGAACTGGCCGATGGAGTAAAACATGAGTTGCACTGCCCCCATTGCGATGTTATGTTCAAAAAACTGGTCAACTGTAGTTGCAAACCCAATGCCGACATGGTGGTGGTCGGATTAACACCAAAACTTGATTTTAATAACGCAATTTCTTTCTGCAATGTGACAGGGTGCATCAGTGGCACATCAATTAAATCAGGAGACGTACTCAGACATGTCCGACTAACCGGCCATTGAAAAACCATCTCTCCATAGACCCCCATCTTGCCTGCTGCGTCGTAGCCGAAACCGTAGGGTGTGAAATGCTTTCTTTCACACGCGTTAGATCTAAAAACCAAAAACTAAATTACCTAACCCAAACGAAGCTTTACTCATTATAGGCAAAGACCATGATAGAAGTTTACTTCGTGGCAGGGTCTTTTCGTATCGCAATAGTTGGTTCAACGAACCAACCCAGCCAGATTCGATATTAATCTCTGTGGTTCTCTTTGTTCTCTGTGACCTCTGTGGCAAAGTTTTTAAAAAAATCCGTGTTAATCTGCGTAATCCGCGGATAAAAATAATGAAAAACGAAGCCAATTTCAAAACCGTTTCAACTAAAAACCATAAACGGGTCTTAGCTGATCCTCTGTCGGAAGTGTCGGGTAGTATTCACCTCTGGTTCCAACCCAACCGACGTTCTGGCGTCTGAGTCTGACCTGTACGATCGAGCCGTTGCTGTTGGTTACATTTACGATCTGGCTGTTAACCCGGTCATTTACGGCGTAGAGTTGGTCCTGCGTTTTTTCCTTGTCGCTTTCGTTGCCGAAGATATAGCCGGCACCAGCACCTATTGCGGCACCGATCAATGTTGCCTCGGAGTCACCGCCAGCCAGTTGCCCGATCCCGGCTCCTGCCAGTGCGCCGATGGCCGTGCCTATCTGGGCGCCTTCCTGGCATCCGGCTGCGATCATTACACAAAGAATTGCCGCGGACATCATCGTAATTGTTTTTGCATTCTTAAACATTTTGCACACACCTTTCTTTTTTGAATATTATTTATTTAACTCTACTGCCAGCATACTTCTTGCGGCTGGAGATTGCATTCGAGCCAGTGGGCCGATATCGCGGCGAAATCCGTCATGTTTACCATGCAGTCGCCATTGACATCGCCGACGGGTTTGGCAAGGCACTGAGCGACTTCGGGACCATCAAGTATTACAGCGTAAATATTCTGCGGACCGTCACGGTTATCTTGCCAGACTGCGACGTTACCGCTGATGGCGGGGTTTATCTGGTCGAAGGGGTCATCAGTTATGACGAATTCTTTGCCGGTTGTCAGGTTGAAACCGAATATGTCCCAGTTGCCGTTGCGGTCGTCCTGCCAGACGATTATGTGGCCGTCGATGTCGGGGTTGGTTTGCGATAGACTTTTCGAGATGATGGCGTTTTCTATCGGTCTTGCGGTTTCGTAGATGTCAGCACTGAAAATATCGGAGTCGCCGAAGAAATTATCATCCCAGACAACGGTGGAACCAAAGACAGCAGGCGTTTGCTGGTCAAGGTTGAACCCGGCGACGAGGAAGTGCTGGAGGTTAGCCGTATCGGAAATATCAACGGCATAAATATCGATGTCCGGCGCCGAGCCGTGCTGCCATAGTACCGTATTTTGATATATCGCAGGGTTCGTCTGGTCGTCTTCAAATGGTGTGACAAGAGTTTCGACAGGAGTGTCGGGTATTGTTATGTCGGCGGCGCAAATGTCCCAGTCACCGTAGTAGTTGTCCTGCCAGATGACGGTGTTTTCATAGATGGCAGGGTTTGTTTGATCCTGCTCGTAATCGGCGATGGTGAAAACATTGCCAATGTCGTCTAATTTTGTTCCGACGATAGCCCAGTCGGTAGCGATGAAATCCTGCCATACGACGGTGTCTGCGTAAACGGCAGGTTCGGTCTGGTCGTCTTCAAAGACAGCTACGGGGAAAACAGCCGGGTTGTAGGGGTCGGTTATATCAGCGGCATAAATGTCCCAGTCGCCGGCGTCAAGCTGCTGCCATACTATGGTGTTGTCGTGGATGTCCGGGCTTTGCTGGTCCTGGGCGGAAGGGGCAACGGCAAAGGCTATCCAGTTGACCGCTTGTGCAGAGACGGAGATCATCAATGTCATAATTATTATTGTTATTTTCATAAGTTTCATGGGACCATCCTTTCGTTGCATGTTTATCATATGTCTTAATTGGTACCGTTCGCTTTGATCTGGTCGGTGAGTTCGAGCAGGACAGTTACGGCTTTACTGTTTTCGGGATTTTGCGCAGCCTTTGTCAGATGCTCGATGGCCTTGTCCATCTCGCCGATGCCGAGTAATTGATAGCCTAACAGCAGATGCTTGTCAGGAGTGAAATCGAAATGCCGAGCTTGGGAGGCGAGTTTGTCGATCTGTGCCAGGAGGGTTTCTTCTTCAAGGTAAAGCCCTCTCGGATAGAAGATGCCGTCCTTTTCGGGTGATGTGTGTTCGAGGACCGCTCGCAAAACGACAGCGGAGTCGAGATACTTGTCATCGGCAAAGAGAGCCTGGATGAAGGCGAAGGGGACGATGTTATCTTCGGGTGCCAGTTCCATTGTCGTGGCGAATTTCTCGGCGGCAATGGCGTACTCGGCGTTTTCAAAATTTGTGACGGCTTCAGCGAAGATCGTGTCGGCGAGTTTTTCCGGTTCGGGTTCTGTGCTGTCTTCGGCGGCGAGTTTTTCACGGATGTCGGCGAATGTCTCGTGGTTTACGGTACCGTCATCGCTGCTGTAGCCGGTAACCGTCGCGCCGTCGTTATAGTAATTGTATGTATAGTAGTTGTATGTGTTGCCGAGCTGGCGAGCGATGGGATGATAGCCATACCAGTCATAGGAATGGCTGGGATACCAATGGTATCGGACATAGTTGTATCCGGATGGCCAGCAGCCGTTGAGGCTTACGAATGCGTATCGGCGATGGTAATAGGGATAGACGCGGCGGTAGCTGGTGCTGCGACCCCATTGGTACGATATGTTGAAGCTGTACCTTGGCCAGATCATGCGGTGGCATAGTCTGCTGCGGGTGTCTCGAAAAACGTGTGCGTAACTTTGCAGGTTCCTTGCATAGTGGTGGCGATCCTCATAGCTGTGGTGACGGGTTCCGCTTACGTTTTGTACGATGAGCGTTTGGTTTCTGGTGGTCGCCCTTGAGGTGCGATTAGCATAACTGTTTGTAAAGATAGCCGGTTCTGTTACCAGTACGGCGGCTTCGGGGCTTTCTGTTACAACCGCAGCTACCGTACGCTCAGATGAGATGCGGTCAGCGATCCTGACATTTCCCCCTTTGCGTTTGACCGATGTAGCGTCATTGCGAACTATGCGGTTAGCGATTCGTTTGTTTTTTGTCCCCATGTCGGCTGTCTTGAGCGTGACGGCAGTCTTTGGCGCAATTAATCTTTTGCTTGTCGATGCAGGCATGGGTGTCTTCGGCGATTCAAGTTTTACTGCGATTCGAGAGGTTTTGCGAGTAGTTGCTTTTGGAGCAGGGGACTTTTTGGCCTTTACGGTTGGGGTGCGCAGTGTTTCGGTTCTTACAATCGGGGCAGACTTTACAATTGGTGCAGTCCGTTTCTTAATGGTTACGGTTGGTGCAGACTTTATTTTGGTCGTTACAGTTGGGACAGACCGTTGGTTGACTGTTACGGTCGGGACAGATGATGTAACCCTGACAGTGCGTTGTGGTTTAGAAACGGAAGTCCGGGACGACCTGACATGTGTACTCACTGAGGGGGCACTTCGGGAGGTCGTCCTGACGGTGGTTCTGGGCAAGGAAGTGGAACGGGGTTGGGATCGCGGACTCGTTCTGGCAGTGGTTCTGGTCGCCGAAGTTGAACGGGGTTTGGAGCGGGTGCTCTTAGCAGCGGTCCTTGCAGTCGTTGATCTTGAGCGTGATGAGCGAGTGGGCGTTTTTCTGGCTGATGCCGAACGTGCTTTGGCGGCGGGCCGGGCTTTGCGAGTAGGTGGTGCCTTTTGCTCCTCCTGCCGGGTTTCTGTGCTTTTTCGCTGTGATTTGGCTTGTCCTGATCGTGATTTTTTGGCTTGGGCCGGTTGAATTGCCATGATTATCAGTGCTGCCACCGCCAAAAGAGTGATTTTGGCCGTAATGTTTGCTTTTGCCGCTTTCATTTGTGCCTCCCTTCGTTTTGCCTGCTTTGGCAGGCGGTTTCAATTCTTTAACTTATCTACATAAATAATAAACCATAAACAGCCAAATGTCAAGTTATTTTTCTTTTTTGTTAAATATTTTTATCTTAGCTTTGTTAAAAACTCTAAACATCGGCAAAATAAGGCTTTACGAGGGGGTGGAAATGTAATATGACAAGAATTTTAACATTTTAGCTTTCATTTTTTTACATTACAGGGTATACTTTGTGCGTAGAGCACTAACGCGAGTCAATGATTACCGATTATTGGAGGCATGTAAAATGTCACAAAAGATTAAAAATCCTCTCGCCCAGGCACTTGGATTGGTGTTTCAGGGCATGCGTGACAAATTGGGAGGCATCTCATCTTCGCAGATAGCTTCGACGATGGGATTAGCTGCCTCGCACTATCGAATGATCGAAGCCGGCTCTGCTATACTGCAGCCTTCAAGGGCGATCAAGATCGTACAGACCTTTGACACGATCGAGTTTGTTCCCTTGTGTCAGGTGCTGGTTTCCATACAGGTACTGGACTCGGTTAAGCAGTCGGTTGCCGATATGCGGACCAGTGCCGGGATGTTAGCCGAAGCTACGCCTTCCCTTTCGCCGGTACTTAAAAAACTCGACGCCCTGCTGGATATTGTCGAGAGCAGTTCGCCCAGCGAGGTAGGGCGCGCGATCGGCTCGGGCGGCTTAAAGGATGAACTCAGTATTTTTCTGACTACCGCGCCGGTAATATTCACAGCCGATCAGATGGATAACTTTATGTCGCCGACGTATCAGTATCCGATATCGGGCCAGCTTTACAGCAAGATCGGAAACATCCTGCAGGGTGTCGCACCATTCTACTTAGACGCGGTATTGCAGCTTATCGATAATCTCAAGGACGTGACGCCTCGTGTTACCGCGGGGGAACTGGCAAAGTGGGAGTCGACACGCAAAAACAGGATCTCGCATATAATCGGTATCGTTCGTCAGCCGGAGGTAATGCTGGACTTTAGCACTTTCGATTACAGTTATCTGTGGGAAGAAAATTTCCAGAAGATACTGATGATCTATCGGGACCCGCCGCAGGCAGATGCCGCACCGATCCATCAGAGAATATGCGAATTGTTGAAAAAGAGATTCGAATCCGAACGCGTAAGATACGAGCGGGAACTTGAAACCTTCGATCAGATCCTTGCAGAGAAATTGCAGATCGAGTCGTGTAAGGGCAGAGTCAGTGAAGTAGACGAAATTTTGCAGCACTCGGATATCGCTATGAATAATCTGTGGGTCTATGTTTTGAGCAGTGGCTATGTCGTACCGTTTATCGATAACGCAACGGTCGAGGCGACTGCGGCGGATGTTTACGGGACGAGTCTGGGTTACGATGAGACGTGTCAGAAATTGATCAGTATACGGAGATTATGCAGTGAGATCGGATTCGGATTGTAAAAACCCTGAGTTGCCTTCTGTAAAGATCATTAAGATCCTTCCACGGATGTCAGAGGATGAGTTGTTCGCTCAGAAGAAATGCTATCTTGGCATTAGTATCGAGAATCCCATTTTCGAAGGCGACTCGCTAAAAGCTTTGCTCAACTGGGCATCGGAGAGATTCGAGCAGTGTCTTGTTGTTGTAGGCGACGATCTGTGCCGTTTCAATCAGCGTATAGTTAACGGTTTGGCACCGGATGAAGCTTTGGAGGCTGCACACATGCAGGGGGACGCCTTTATTGCCCAAGCCGGCGGGTTTATCGAATCGATTTCGAGAGGCAATGTGAAACTTACGCGATGGAACGAACATTTACAAAGCGATGCCTACCGGCAATCGAGGGCTGCGATTGACAGGCTCTTTGCAACCGATGCCGGGTTTAAGGCTGCGATCGAAAAGGATGCCGTTTCATTTGCCCGGAGGCAGAGCCAGCGGGTGGGTAAGATAGCCGTGGAGATGGACGAGGCGATAGAGTTGTGTTGTCAATATCTTCTGGAGGAAATAGCCGTTTTCAGCGCGTTGTCCGAGCGTAAATGGCGGGTGGAACTTTATCCCGGTTCTGAACTACATGCCCTGGTGGACGTAGCAAGGGGGAAATTCGCCGATGTTCCGAAGCCTCTGGCGGACAGGATCAATGTCGAACTTAAAGTTGGCTAAATGTGACTACTACCATCATATTCTCATTGCTGTTTGTATTGGTTGTTTACCTGAGTATCGGTCTGACCATCGGACGGCGAACCAAAGGCGTAGCCGATCTGCTGCCATTGGGCCAGAGGAGGCAGGCTTGTGTGAAGAACTCGGCGGAGTTTTCGTCGAGTACCGTAGCGACAAGCATATCCTTCGCAACGGTTATCATGGCATTTTTCGAACTTGCCGGTTATTTTGGAATATGGCTGTTGTGGACGGTGGTTACGACTGTGGCAGGTCTGTTCGTGGTACGAGTATTTGCGAAACGGATATGGGAAAAAATGTCGACATACGAGCGACGCCCCACTCTGCATGAGTTTCTGGGCGATCAGTTCAACTCACCGGCTTTGGCACGTGTGGGGGCGATCTGTACGAGTCTTGGCTTCCTCGGAGCCTTTGCGACTGAACTTACGGTCGGGTCAAAATTCTTTGCCGGACTTATCCCGACGGTCCATCCCTGGACAATAGTTATTGTTCTGTCAACGGTTGCGTTTCTTTATACCGCTTTCGGCGGGTTTCGGGCGGTAATCGTTACCGACCGTGTGCAGATGCTCTCGATATGGCTGCTGTTGGTCTCGCTGTCCGTATTCTATGTTTATTATGCTCTTACCCATGGCGGCTGGTCGATCAGCTTCAGCAATATACCCGCGTCAACATTGCGCTTTTCAGTTGCCGGCCGTGCCGGGTTGCTCAGTTTTATGGTGGGTATTTTTGTTATCAATGTCCCGTCTTTTATCTCGGACATGAGCGTATGGCAGCGTATCGCCGGCGCAGAGGAAAGAAAGACGGTAACCGTAGGATTGTGGAGCGGAGTTTCCAACGCAGCGATTACATGGACAGTGCTGGTTCTGCTGGCTTGCTTTGTTTTTATGATCGTACGTCCCGCCGAAGGTATTAACCCGCTGATATCGCTTATCAATGTGATCGGCAATACGGGTGGGTTCTTTGCGATTAGCGTTATGTTCATAACGGTGCTGGGCCTTTACGGTGCAATGCTGTCAACTGCGTCGACGCAACTGATAGCTGTTTCGCATACGCTTTACGTCGATGTCTTTTCGTATTTTGCCAGACGTCCCCTCAAAGAAAGCTTCGAGTCACGCAGCCAGTTGAACATATCCAGATTGATCCTTGTACTCGCAGCAGTAATTTCCACGGTACTTGTTCAGTTGTTGTCGCAAGCAGGTTTCTCCGTAGCCGATCTGGTCTTTGCGATATTCGGAGCTCAGCTTGGGTTGTGCCCGCTTGTGATCATGGCATTGCTGATCGGCAAGGACAAGCTCAAGGTTTTGTCCGGCTGGGCGGTGATAGCCGTATCGATAGGTTTCATAGCCGGGTGGGGCACGGCGGTATTCGCAAAATTGACCGGCAGGGACAGTCTCGTATTCATGGCGCCGGTTTGCAGCTTGGTCGCTTCGTCTTTCTTACTTGCTGTTGGCGTAGCACTGGCACAAAGCAAAAAAGTCATGGCCGGCAATGTCAACTGGATACTTATAAGAAGCGTTTTAGCAGCGAGGAAAAATAAACTCTATCGTCTGGTTACGGCGAATAAACCGATGAGGCTGGAGTGTTTAAAGGATGCCTGTTCCGTATGCTGCAATGTAATAGGTACACCCTTGATAACAGAAGAAGAGGCAGCGAAAATCGGCGCAGAATCGGTCATGGAAAATAAAAACGCAAAGTTCATCCGGTCCGAAAGGTGCGTGTGCAGCCTTCTCAAAGATGGACTTTGCTCGATCCATCCGGTAAGGCCCAAGGGCTGCAGGGAGTATCCGTGGTATAATGTTAATGGCAAATTATATTATGACCGAGGATGTCCCGGCGTAAAGTATGACCGAGACGAGAGGCCAGATGTTAATGATATCCAGCCCTTCGAGGGTTTCTTTCCGCATACACCGAAGCATCTTGTCTGGCTGATCAAGAGGATATGTTTAAACTGACCAAACCAGTTTCATTTCAACTCTTGAAAAAAGGGCCGATTCCGCCCAGGTAAAGTTTGATAATTTAAGCCGGCTTCAAGGCTATATGCCTGCTAATTGCGCAATTATGTTGTCGCTTAAAATGTAGTTATAAAAACGAACATCATCAATACGCCCTTCAAAATATTCCCCCGAATTTCCATTTTGGCGGACGATAAGTGTTTGACTGTCCGCATCCTTTGTGCCGATACATGTACTGTTTCGCAATCTCGCCAAAGGTAAGATTTACAATGCTAATGTTTTCATCTAAGCTCCTTGAACCTCCTTAAAACTCTAACAGGGCCGCAGGCGATCCCCCTAAATCACTTCATCGGCCACCCGCCACACCCATCGATTATCTCATCAACTCCACCCATACACATTATAGTCCGCCCAAGCCCAACAGTTATCTTCTGATAATCCTCAATATCGTCATAACTCAGCATCGCCCTGATTGTCACTGACTTGCCTTTGATCTTTATTGGGATTAATCCCTTTACTTTCCGTCCCAAGCGGGGGCGATCCTTCTACAGATTGTCATTATAACCCGAAACGAAGAGGCTTACAAGAGTTTATCCGGCTAAAGGGTGCGGTTATGCACTGTGTGCAGATAACAAACTGATGGATCGGCGGGGGCGGGTGCTGAGTTATGACGATATTGAGGATTATCAGAAGATAACTGTTGGGCTTGGGCGGACTATAATGTGTATGGGTGGAGTTGATGAGATAATCGATGGGTGTGGCGGGTGGCCGAT
>DRGS01000104.1 GCA_011053245.1 Phycisphaerales bacterium | reverse complement strand
GGTATTGGTTGCAAATGATCTTCCATCTACAGAAGCAGAATATACTCCAAGCCAGGCGCTTATTAAGGGCATGACTTATTACTGGAAAATCGTTGAAGATGACACTTATGAGACCCCGGTACACAGCTTTACCGTAGTCGTTCTTGCTGGCAAGACAACCTGGACAGGTGGTGGTGGAAGCAATCTGTGGAATGTCGAAGCCAACTGGGATATTGGTGTACCGGGGTAGGTACAGAAGCAGATATTCATGCAAGTGGTCCGGCCTTGATCGAGGCGGGCGTAGAAGCAGTTGCAACCGGCAGTTGGTCCCGATGGGGTACTGGCGATGTCGATCCGACTGTTCTGGATATGACAGGAGGTAGCCTGACACTTAATGGATTGGCTTTGGGCGGCCTTGGCGGTCCGGCAACTGTTAATATCAATGGTGGAACGGTAAGCACCTCGGGTCATCTTGTGATAGGTGATCAAGATGGCGGCGATACTACGCTTAACATAAACGGCGGAACTGTCAATATCGGTGGCGATCTCGCCGCTAAAGAGAATGCAACGACGAATTCCATCAATTTGAATAGCGGTGTTGTGACAGCGTCGAATATATCTTTGTACGATAGCGATGGTCCTGTCGATCCTAACGGTACTACCTTAGATATTGAAGCCGGAACGCTGATCCTGGATGGCGATGATACAACTGTTGTCCGAGGTTATATCGATGCCGGACTGCTCACAGCCTACGACGATACAGGCACTGTTTTAGTGAATCTCGATGATGCGGACCCAGATGCGATAACTACAACTGTGACCGCCTGTGCGTTACGTTTAGAAGCGGATCTGACCGGTGACTGTGCTGTCGACATAGACGACCTTGAATTGGTGGCAGCGGACTGGCTGTATAAGACTCTAAATATACCAGATACAGAGGAGGCATGGTCGTTTGATATGGCTACCGATCCTGTAGGGACCGGTGACTATGAGCTTGTAGTTAGAGGCGCAGACAATAACTATACGATGACCAATGACACGGGGACCGGAACACTGCACGTTACAGGCGCCGGTACTCTGCTTCTCGATTCGCAAGAGCCTGTTCATGACCGTGAACATGACGCGACGATCAATTTTGTTGTTAAGTCAACCTCTGTGGGTGGGGTACATCTGTGGTTTACGATGGAACTGGGTACTAGGCCCGGAGGATATTCATATTGCGGTATCTCCATTAATGCTGCCGGTGCCGGTGGTACTCAGAATGTTGAGCTATGGACGGGTGAACCTCCGCATCGCTCCGAGTACACTACGACCAGGCTTCCGGTTCTTGCAACTGGCTTTGCCGCGGGTGCTTATATGGACATTACTGTTAATTACGACCACGGTACGGACACTTTTGATTGGGTGATCAATGACGGTGTTACCGCTGAGCAGAGCGGAACAGGTGAGGATTATGCCTCTACCAGGCTTACTGGTGCGGCCGGGAAATGGACAATCCATTCTCAAGACAGCTATGGTACCACTGCTGGTATTGGATCAGCTCTGATCGATCAGCTGGATGTTACTATTTACCATACCGGCGTTCAGACGGAGGATTCTGCTGCTGATGTTCAGCCGGATGGTTCTGTTGATCTGCTCGACTTTGCTGCAATAGCTTTGGAGTGGATGCGTGGTATTTAAGCTTTAAGTTTTAGATTTTAATAAGCGTGATCCGGATTTATGTCCGGGTCACGTTTTTTTTTGTCGATTTTTTACCTGACGAGGTTTCGTTCGTTTCGGCGGAACCTAATAATCTCGGTGAGTACGTTCTCTTCGATATGGATTGCAACCTGCATTATTACTTATGGGATATCGGGCCGGGCTTTGCGCCGGAGGTCAGGGACATGCTCTTTGAGGCGTTTGTTACGACCAAGGCCAGTGGGATCGGCCTGGGACCGACCATTTGTCGGCAGATCATAGAGAAACACGGTGGAACGATTGAAGCGAACAAGCATAGCTCACAGGGTGCGGTTATTCGAATCCGGCTGCCGCGAGGTTGATGTCAAAGAGTTAAACGTGTGGAGCGGATGATCCTGCGATAGATATTTGGCCTTATCCTGCGGGTGACGGGGTGATCGATATCGGTGAGCTTGCGGTGCTTGCTGAACACTATCTTGAGGGAGCTTTATAGTTTTAATTTAACTGCATGGATACCCGCCTAAAGCATGCGGGTATGACAAATGTGCGCTGGGGTGGGATGACAAAAAGGGGGTGAATGACAGAGGGGGGAGTTTTGCATAGTTGTAGAGTGAACCCCCCGACAGGTCGGAGGGCTAAATGGTTTGGGATCGCTTTGCGATGTTTTCACACCCTTTTCAACGTCGTATAAGCTGTTAACAAAAAAAAAATGCTTTCGTATCCTTTTATGCCATAAGGATTAACAAAAATTTTATATTTTTCCGATTTTTTCCCTTTGCAGAGCGAACACTTGCGATTATGATAACTATTATATAAGGGCTACATATTGTGACGCACGTGGGGAACGTACCATATCTTGTGTGTTGAGCGGATTTGTGGTTTTGGTATCGACAATTGATGTTTTATAATTGTAGGGAGACGCAAAATGACCGGGGACAGGATATCCAACGCAAGTAACGAGTCAAAAAACACCAGCTTTGAGCAGTGGACCAGTCCGGGTGCATCCGGAACCAAAGGCGTAAAGATCGAGCAGCACTTCTCTACCGCCGGCACGCACCCTTTCGACGAGATCACATGGGAAAAACGCGACGCCAAGATAGCAGGCGACGGGGGCGAGGTCGTCTTCGAGCAGAAAGATATCGAGGTCCCGGACTTCTGGAGCCAGCTTGCAACCAAGGTCGTTGTCAGCAAATACTTCTACGGCGACATCGACTCCCAGCGCGAGCACTCCGTCAAGCAGCTCGTCCACCGTGTGGCGCGTGCGATAGCCGACCGCGGACGCAAGGACCGCTATTTCGTGACGGCCTCGGACGCGGACAACTTCTATCACGAACTGACTTGGCTATGCGTAAATCAGTACGGCGCATTCAACTCACCGGTCTGGTTCAACGTCGGGTTGTACGACACCTACAAAGTCGAAGGCAGCAAGCACAACTATCACTGGGACGAAAAATCCGCCCAGCCTATCGAATGCGAAAACAGCTACGAATATCCGCAGTCGTCGGCTTGTTTCATCCAGAGCGTAGAGGACACTATGGAAGATATCCTCCGCCTTGCCAGGAGTGAGGCGATGCTCTTTAAGCACGGCTCCGGAACAGGGACCGATCTTTCCACGCTTCGCAGCAGCCGCGAAAAGCTCTCCGGCGGCGGCAAGCCATCGGGGCCGCTGAGCTTCATGCGGGTTTTCGACCAGATCGCAGCCGTAGTAAAAAGCGGCGGTAAAACACGTCGCGCTGCCAAGATGCAATCGCTTATGATCGACCACCCGGACATCAAGGATTTCATCACCTGCAAAACCGAAGAAGAGAAAAAGGCATGGGCACTCATTGACCATGGTTACGGCGGCGACCTCAACTCCGAAGCGTATGCAAGTGTAATGTTCCAGAACGCCAACCTCTCGGTAAGGGTGACCGAGGACTTCATGCAAGCCGTCGAAAAAGACGGCAAGTGGACCACCAAAGCCGTCACGACCGGCAAAGACGTCGACGAATACTCCGCCCGCGAATTGATGGACCTTATCGCAGAGGGCACAAGGATCTGCGGCGATCCCGGCATGCAGTACCATACCACAATTAACGACTGGCACACATGCCCGAACTCCGGACCGATCAACGCATCCAACCCTTGCAGCGAATACATGTTCATAAACGACTCGGCATGCAACCTGGCATCGCTGAACTTGATGAAGTTCCGCAAAGAAGACGGCACTTTCGACGTGGATAATTTCAAGCGTGCTATCCGCATATTCATCATCGCCCAGGAAATACTTGTTGACAGCGGCAGCTATCCTGAAAAAAGAATTACCGAAAACAGTCACAAGTTCCGCCCACTCGGCCTCGGTTACGCCAACCTCGGGAGCCTGATCATGTCGCTCGGTATGGCATACGATTCCGACCAGGCCCGCGCATGGGCAAGCGCGATCACCGCGACGCTCACCGGAACGGCTTATGTCGCAAGTGCCGAGCTTGCTACGATAAAGGGGGTTTTTGAAGGCTTCGAAGACAACCGGGAATCTATGCTCAAGGTCATCGGGATGCACCGCGAACACGCAAATAATATATCCGAAGTTCACTGCCCCGACTATCTGCGAAACGCTGCGAAGGACGCATGGGATACCGCATTCGACGCCGGATCGCAGAATGGATTTAGAAACGCTCAAGCTACGGTACTTGCTCCTACCGGAACCATCGGATTCATGATGGACTGCGACACAACCGGGGTTGAACCTGACATCGCACTCGTAAAATATAAACTACTCGCCGGCGGCGGAATGCTTAAGATCGTAAACCGCACCGTACCGATGGCACTCGAACGCCTCGGGTACAGCCCCGACGATATAAAAGAAATATGCGACACCATTGACGTTGACGACACTATTGAAACCTCGAAAAAGATCCGCGACGAGCATTTGCAGATATTCGACTGTGCCTTCAAGGCCCGCAACGGCTCGCGCAGCATTCATTACCAGGCGCATTTGAAAATGATGGCCGCGGTGCAACCCTTCATCTCCGGCGCCATCAGCAAAACAATTAACATGCCGACCGAAAGCACCCAGGACGAGATCTCCTCTGCATACATGGAAGGCTGGAAACTCGGACTAAAAGCCGTAGCGATCTACCGCGACGGGTCCAAACGCATTCAACCGGTAAATACAGATAACCTGAAAAACAAAAAGACCGAAAAAGTCGAAACAATTATCGAAGCCAGGCCTCTTCGCAGACGCCTGGCTGAAACCCGCAACAGCATAACCCACAAGTTTTCTGTCGCGGGCCACGAAGGTTACTTGACGGTGGGGCTGTACGAGGACGGACAGCCTGGTGAGCTTTTCATCACTATGGCCAAGGAGGGCAGCACCGTTGGTGGTCTTATGGATGTCATCGGAACATGCGTTTCGATGTCGCTACAATATGGTGTGCCGCTGATAACTCTGGTCGATAAGTTCCGTCACGCGCGATTCGAGCCTGCTGGTATGACGGCGAATAAGGACATTCCGTTTGCCAAGAGTCTTATCGATTATATTTTCTGCTGGATGGGCTGCCAGTTCCTATCCGGTTATGCGGAGTTGAACACTCCCAACCGTACCAAGCCGGCAATTCCCGGCGGCAATAGGACTACGACGACGGCGAAGGAACTGGTAAAAAAAACAAAGGATCTTGCAAAGAAGATCGACGAAGTTAAGGCTATAAGCAAAAAGGATCAGAAGGCTACGCCTATAGTTGAAGTCGATCGCAAAGGAAACGCGGCTAAACCGTCTAAAAACAAACCGAGCAGATTGGCTCAAGCGGCGGATCGTGCGATCGCACTGGTTGGTTCGGCACTGGGTAATGACGGGCTTGAGCCGGAAGTTACCGTAATGAAAGAATTCAACGAGCAGTTCGGACATTTCCAGGACGATGCGCCGGCATGCGATGTTTGCGGTTCGATCTGTGTACGGAACGGGACATGCTATAGATGCTTTAACTGCGGCAATTCAATGGGCTGCTCCTAATAGTTTTTGTTTTTTAGCAATTATGGCGTTATGCGCCTGCCGTCCGATCCTCAATGCGCACCTCCATTTCGGAGCTTGAGGAATAAGTTTAGATTAAGGAGACGAGATCATGGTTTATGCAGGTGGGGCAGCAGGGGGAGTTACCGTTGCGATAATTGCGGCACAGCATAACGCAATAAAGGCGATGGGGTCGTTTATCTTTGTTGATGAGCAGGAGTTTCTGAAGGTTCTGGAAAAGGGGGAAAACCCTACCGTTGTCTATTGCGAGGGCGGTTTTTTCAGCAAGAACAAGTACCTTACAAGTTATAAGGGACTTACCTTTTTCACAAAATCAAAAGAGTTCTTGCCTCTTCCGGCTGGTGCGGAGATAATACTTGCTAAGAAGATATCAGTGCCGGAACTTTAGGAGGCCGAGATTTAAGGCTGCGACTATAAAGGAGATTGACATGTCAAGTATTGCAAGTGTAATGAAGACCGAGGTCGTCACGGTGGAAAAGGGTACAGCGGTAATTGAGGCGATCGGAAAACTTGTTAAGCATAATTTCACGGGTTTGCCGGTGGTTGACCGTGAGAATCGGGTGGTGGGGATACTTTCGGAGAAGGATGTGCTTGCTCTTGCGATAAGTATGGATGAGAATCCCGAAGAGGCGGGACACAAGGAACTTAAGGTTGAAGATTTCATGACGAAAGATGTAGTGTGCGTAGAGGCGACCGATTCCTTTACGGCATTGTGCAATTGTCTCATGAAAAATAAATTTCGCAGGGTTCCCGTCGTAGCAAACGGCAAACTTGTCGGAATCATCAGCCGAAAGGATATTATCGCTGAGATCATGAATCTGCAAGGTTGAGGTTGAGTGAGGAATGCGGGTTGAATGTCGGGGGTAAGGTTTAGGAGGGGGTATAAATACGGATTCGCCCTATTGTCTGGGAGGTGGGATCGGATTAGTTTGGGGGTATATCAACTTAGATAAGGGGAGATACCATGAAAGTTAAGATAGAAGATGGATGTATTTTGTGCGGTCTGTGCGAGGAGACGTGTCCGGCTGTGTTTGAGATGGGCGAGGAAGTTGCGGTTGTGATCGTCGATGAGGTTCCGGAAGAATTCGAAGCGGACGTCAGGCAAGCTGCGGACGATTGCCCGGTAGAGGTTATCGTTATTGAATACGAGTAAATGCGTACAACTTTGCATTATTTCATGGTCATTTTGGCTCTGTCCTTTTGACTCATGGGAGCCAATTCTTCGATGCTCTTGATATTCAACCCTAATCGTTCCGCGACGCGTCTGCCGTAGTCCGGGTCGGCTTTGTAAAAGAGAGTTGTTTGTCTCAACTGGATACGCTTTTTGGCACCGCTGAGATGCGATACAATATTGCCTATCAGATGATCCCTGTCGTCGTCGGTCATGACTTTTCGATAAAGGTCGCCAGCTTGTACAAAATCATCGTTAGGATGCGAATACTCATAATGCGTGGCCATACCTGAAACCTCGAAAGCCGGCTCACCTGCATCGGGAACGGGTTCGGGGCCACCCATGCTGTTAGGATAATAATTCGGTTTGCCGCCGCCATTAGCGTCACAACGCATCTGTCCGTCACGCTGATAATTGTTCATGGCCGCTTTCGGCGCATTGACCGGCAAGAGATGGTAATTCGGTCCCAATCGATAAAGGTGGGCGTCGTTGTAAGTGTGGAGTCGGGCTTGGAGCATCTTGTCCGGCGATGCGGCGATGCCGGGTACGAAGTTGCCGGGTGAAAAGGCGGCTTGCTCGACATCGGCGAAATAGTTTTCAGGATTGCGGTTCAATGTCATACGTCCTATCTCAATGAGCGGAAAATCTGCATGGGGCCAGACTTTTGTGATGTCGAAGATGTCAAAACGATAATCCTGCGCCTGTTCAGGCGTCATGATCTGAACGCAGACTCTCCATTCGGGATAGTCGCCGTTATCGATCGCTTGACGCAAATCGCAAGTAGCGTAGTCAGCGTTTTCGCCAGCCATGCGTGACGCTTCCATGCGTGTAAAGTTTTCGATGCCCTGCTGGGTTTTGAAATGGTACTGAACCCAGAAGTATTCGCCGGCGTCGTTGTACCATTTGAAGGTGTGACTGCTGTAGCCGTTCATGTGACGATAGCCTTTGGGGGTGCCGCGATCGGAAAAGAGAATCGTCACCTGGTGGATCGATTCAGGCGTTAGAGAGAGGAAGTCCCAGAACATATCGTGGTCGTGAGCATTTGTCGCGGGGTGGCGTTTTTGCGTGTGTATGAAATCCGGGAATTTCAAAGGGTCACGAATAAAAAATACTGGTGTGTTATTGCCCGTCATGTCGTAGTTGCCCTCTTCCGTATAAAACTTTACGGCAAACCCGCGTGGATCGCGTGCGGTATCGGCCGATCCTTTCTCGCCGCCGACAGTTGAAAAACGCGCAAAAACCTCCGTACGTTTGCCAGCTTTGGATAAGAATTTCGCCTTTGTGTAATCACGCATATCTTTGGTGACCTCAAAGTGACCATAGGCACCTGCACCCTTTGCATGGACGACACGTTCCGGGATACGTTCGCGGTTAAAGTGAGCCAACTTTTCCATCAAGTGGACATCCTGCATCAGTGCGGGGCCCTGGCTGCCGGCTGTCATGGTATTCTGGTCATTATTCACCGTGGCACCGGAAGCCGTCGTCATATTATCGCTTTTTGACTTTTTCATTTTTTTCTCTCCTTCAATCTTTTTGCTTGATCACCCACGGCCAAGCACAGCTTGACCGTGCCACACGTCGTTAGCAATCGGTTTGGATTAACTTTAATTATTATCAATCTTTCCACTTTACGAGTTCGGGGTGGATGTCGGCGACGATCTCGTTTGCAGGTTTTATTCGGGCGTTTAGACTCTGTGAACCGTAGCCCTTTATCTCAAGCGGGTATGTGAAATACGCGAATCCATTGCTGCGTTCGGCGAGAGCCATGGGTAATATCGTAAAGTTGCGATCCTCGTCGAAGATGTAGTAAAGTTCGACTTTGAACGCTTCTGAGGGTGCGGTTCCGAAATCGACGCCGCATTTGACTTGGAGTTTTTCTCCCTCGGTGAACTGGTCCTTCTTTTCGGCGCTTATCGAAAACGATTTGAGCGTTATAGCTTCCCAGTTGTCGAGTACTTTCTTTTCTTCCTTTACGGCTTTTTTGAGAGTCCTGTAATTATTGCTCTCGATAAGATCGCTCTGTTCCTTTGAGGGGATGTATAAGACGTTTAGATAGTCGCATATCATCCTGTTCATGTTGAAGTCGCGGCATATCGAATGGGTAGATTCCTTCATCATGCGTACCCATGCCTCGGGGATGTCGGATTCGTTGCGGTTGTAGTACAGATCGGCTATCTCGTGTTCAAGCAAGCTGTAAATTTCGTTGGCATCTGCAAGCTCTTTCATTTCCGGTCTGTTGTAGAGCGATCCAGCGGTGACGGCCCATCCGTTTCGCCCGTTGTAACCTTCGATCCACCATCCCTCAAGGGTGCTGAGGTGCAGGACGCCGTTCATGGCGGCCTTCATCCCGGATGTGCCGCTTGCCTCCATACGCTCGATGGGATTGTTTAGCCAGATGTCGGCTCCCCAGTGGAGGTGCCTGGCGACATTGATGTCGTAATTTTCAAGAAAGATGACCCTGTCCTCGACATTGTATTCTCTGGCGAAATCGATGACTTCCTTTATCATGGCTTTGCTTGCCTCGTCGGCTGGGTGGGCCTTACCGGCGAAGATGATCTGGACGGGTTTGTCTTCGTTGGTCAGGATACGTCGGAATCGCTCTTTGTCCTTCAGGATCAAAGTGGGACGCTTGTATCCGGCGAAACGTCTTGCAAAGACTATCGTCAGGTAATCGGAGTTGAGGGCTTTTTTTCCGCTGAGCAATCGTGCCTGCGAGTAACCGCCGGCTACCATTTTCCTGGCGAAACGTCTCCTGACGAAATTGACCATGTCCTTTTTGTTTCTTCGGTGGGCATCCCACAATTCCTCGTCGGGTATGCGGTATATTTTGTCCCACACTTCTTCGCGTTTGCCGAAGTGTATGTACTCAGGCCCTAAGTATCGGTTGAACATGTCTGTGAAGGTCTGACTTATCCATGAGGTGTGGACGCCGTTTGTGACCGGTTTGATGGGGATCTCAGCCGGTGTCATTTCGGGGAAGAGACCTGCCCACATTTTTCTGGAGACTTCGGCATGCTGCTTTGAAACGGCGTTTACATGCGATGAGAAGCGAATTGCAAAGGCGGGGAACCAGAAGACATCCTTGTTGCCGTCGACGTAACCGTATTCGGCGATACGCTCAAAGGGGATATGGCATTCGGCAAGGAGAGGCTTTAAATAGCTCGCTAACAATTCCGTGTCGTAATGTTCGTTGCCTGCAATGACGGGTGTGTGGGTTGTGAAGACCGTCGAAGCGCGTATGAGGGCGGTTGCCTCCGAGAAGGAAAACTTTTTGTCTTTCATAAACATTTGCAATCTTCCGATGACGGCCAAGGCCGAGTGACCCTCGTTAAAATGATATATCTTCGGGGCGATGCCCATAAGTTCCAGTGCCCTGATCCCGCCTATTCCGAGAATAAGCTCCTGCTGCAATCTGTTGTTGGTATCACTTATATAT
>DRGS01000103.1 GCA_011053245.1 Phycisphaerales bacterium | reverse complement strand
GTATCTGTTGCGTGTGCGCGTGCGGGGCTCGATATACATGGTCAAAAGCCGCTTGCGAGGACTATCCGGGGCGGGCGTGCGATATGCGATGCGGTCGAGCGTTACAGGCGGGTATGGCAGACGGGAAGCTGGCAAAGATCGAGGTCTCATTTTCATCGCGCGGCGGAATTGGTTTATAGCGGCAAGATCGGGAAAGTAAAATATGTCGAGGTTGGGCTGCCGAACGGCAGGAGCAGTGAGGTTCTTCCCGTTACGGAGGTCCCGGCGAGTCTTGATTATGATATGTGGCTTGGGCCTGCTCCGTGGAGGGAGCATGTCGATCTTCAAGGTAAAGGCGGATCGGTGCACTGGAACTGGCGATGGGTTATGGATTACTCGGGCGGCCAGCTTACGGACTGGGCGGGTCATCATATCGATATCGCTCACTGGGGACTCGGGTTCGATAAGACCGGGCCTGTTGAGATCACAGACGCAAAGGGCGAGTATCCAACCGAGGGTACGTATGACGTTCCTACGGCGTACAAATTCAGATGCAAATACGCTAACGGTGTTGAGATACTGGTAGCCAATCAAGCTCAACTGCCGCGTGGCCGAGGAACCTGCTGGTATGGTGAGGACGGCAAGTGGATATACGTAAACCGCCGCGGACTTAAAGCAAGTTCGGATGCGATATTGAAAGAGGTTGTCGGACCCGGAGATGCGAGACTTTATAAGAGCCGTGACCATTTGCAGAATTTTATCGATTGCGTTAAGAGCCGTAAGGAAACCATTACTCCGGTTGAGACCGCACATCGTTCGATAAGTGTCGGACTGCTGGGCGAGATCGCTATGCTAAGGGGTAAGGACCTGAAGTGGGATCCCGAAAAAGAAGTGTTTACCAATGACGAGATCGCTAATCGTTACCTCTCCAGACCGATGCGTTCGCCATGGCACTTGTAATAGTCTTTAGTTTTTAGTTATTAGATAAAGGAAAGATTGATGAATAGTTTTTTGAAGAAAATAGTTTTGTTGTTTGTTGTCAGCTTTATGTTTCAGATGATCAGCGGGTGTGTTGAAAGTGAAAGCAAGATCACCACGGTAACACCGGCAAAGGTAACGCCCAAAGTGGAAACGCCAGCGGTTAGTGACAATGCGGTTGTTGAGGTTAAAAAAGAAGTGCCGCCGGTAACGGTCAAGAAAACAACGAAACCAAAACCTGCGAAACCAAAGTCACCGGTAAGCGATGCCGATCTGGCGAAGATGGCGGCGGCGATGCCTGAAAAGGCAGTTGTCAAACCTAAGCAGGCGCGCAAGATGCTGGTATTTAGTCTATGCAATGGTTGGAAGCACGGCAGTATTCCGTACTGGTCGGAATCGCTGAGGATCATGGGTAAAAAGACCGGTGCTTTCAAGGTCGTCTACAGCAATAACATGAGCATTTTTACCGCGAAAAAACTGAGGCGATTCGATGCGATCTGTTTTAATAATACGACCAAACTGAACCCTAACCCGGCCCAGCAAAAAGCGATCATGAATTTTATAAAGGGCGGCAAAGGCATAGTCGGGATCCATGCGGCTACGGACAATTTTGATAAGTGGCCGGAAGGTAATATGATGATGGGCGGTGTGTTTACGGGGCATCCGTGGAGAGCCAAGGGGACGTGGTCGGTTAAGCTTGACGATCCGGGGCATCCGTTGCTGAAGGCGTTTGGGGGCAAAGGTTTTAAGATCAATGACGAGATATATCGCACGGCGGGTCCACAGTATTCGAGGGCTAATCAGCGGGTTCTGATGAGTCTTGATATGTCCGATGCAACAACGAAAAACGCTAAGGGTGTTACGCCCGAGGATATGGATACGGGCATTAGCTGGGTTAAGTTGGTTGGGAAGGGGCGGCTTTTTTATTGCTCTTTGGGTCATAATACTCATATCACCTGGAATAAGCCTGTGCTGGAACATTATCTGGCGGGTATCCAGTTTGCGATGGGTGATCTTGAGGTTGATACGGCAGTGACATCTGGGGCTGGAGTTGCTTCTTCCGTGGCGGATGATTTTGAGGTGGCGGTTAAGGCTATCTCGAAATTTGAATACGGTCAAAGCCGCAAGGAGCTTATCAAAGTAAGTGATCTTATCGGGGAGAGGGAAACAACGGCTGAGATGGAAAAAGTTATGACGGATCTTCTCTGGTCCGATGCGACTTTGGCGAGTAAAGAATTCGTATGCCGGCAGTTGAGTATCATTGGAACAAACAGGTCAGTGGCGACTTTGGCTGGGATGCTTGCGAATGAGGACACGTCGGATATGGCCCGCTATGCACTGGAACGCATAGCCAAACCGAAAGCGGCGATTGCTTTGCGTGATGCTCTGAATGAAGCGAAAGGCGAAGAAAAGATCGGCATTATAAATTCTCTTGGTAATTTGCAGGATCGACAGTCGGTCGAACAACTGGCTAAGCTGATGTACGATGCGGATGACTCTACGGCCAAAGCGGCTATTGCGGCTTTGGGGAATATTGCCAATAGAACGGCCGCTAAGGCTTTGAAGGATGGGCTGGGGAAACTTGAGGGCGATATGAAAACTCTTGCTATGGACTCTTACTTGAAATGCGGTGACAGTTTGCTTGCCGAAGGTCAGGATGCAAAGGCACTGGCGATCTATGAGGAGATGTTTGCCGCAACCAATCCCTCCGCGATCCGCGCAGCCGCCGCAAAGGGAGCCATAATTTCATCGGGTAAGGATGCCTACAAGTACGTTGAGCGGGCGGTTTCAGATCAAGACAGCCTGGTTCGCATCGCTGCCATAGTGACCGGCGCCGAACTCGAATATCCGAGGGTGACAACTATTCTGGCAGAGTTATTTGAGTCGGCAAACGATGAAACCAAGGTTCAAGTAATCACTGCCCTTGCCTGGAGCAAAGACAAAAGGGTGTTGGGTATTGCAACAGAAGCTTTGAAAAGCGAGAATAAAAATGTTAAATCCGCCGCTCTTGATGTTTTGGCTGTTCTTGGCGACAAGGGTTCTGTTAATACACTTGCTGCCGAAGCTGCCCGGAGCAAGGGCAAAGTCCGTGACACAGCCCGTCAAAGTTTGTACTCATTGCGCGGTGATGATATTGACGTCGAAATACTTCGTCTTATCGCCGAAGCTGGGCCCGATGTTTCGGTGGAACTTATAAAGGCTGTTGCTCAGCGCGGGATGTCTGGTAAGGAAGTCAATGCTGTCCTTGTCAAGGGCGCGAGAGAAGGCCAGTCATCTGTAAAGAAAGAATCCTACAGGGCTTTGAAGGCGGTCGGCTCTTTTAATACTTTGCCTGCACTGGTTCAATTATTAGTTGACGCAGAGAGCGGTTCGGAACGAACCGAGGCGGAAAAAGCCGTTATAGCGGTTGCGAGCAGGGCCGCTAACAAGAATCAGCAGATAATGCCGCTGATAATGGTATTTCAACTGACAAGCGAGAAGAACGCGAAGATCTCGCTGATCCGTGTTCTTGGCGAGATCGGTAATGACGGTGGGCTTGGTTTAATTCGCAGGTCCCTTGACAACAAGGATAGTGATGTTCAGGCGGCTGTGATACGCGCACTTTCCGACTGGCCCAAACCCGACGCCCTGGGAGACCTGGTGAAGATCGCTGAAACCAGTGACAATAAGGTTCATCGAGTTCTTGCGCTGCGAGGGTTTATAAAGCAGCTTTCACTGCCATCGGAACGGGATGAAAAGCAAACCATTGAAATGTATCAAAAGGCAAAGGTTCTTTCGACGGAAGCAGGCGAAAAGAAGATGCTGCTGTCGTCGCTTTCGGGTCAGGGGTCGGCTTGGGCACTGGAGATGGCCCGGGCGTACCTGAAAGATGAGTCTGTTCGACAGGAAGCCAAGGGAGCGGTATCGAAGATCACCAAGGCGATGGCTTCTAATTGACGAAACATTAAAGTGACAGGACAAACTCTGCGAGATCGTTTAGCTGCTTTTCCGTGAGGTTGGAAACGCTGCCGTGTCTGCCATTAGCATTGAATTCCGTCATCACATTTTTAATGGTCGCTGCCCTTCCGTCATAAAGATAGGGTGCGGTTCTCCATATTTCGATCAGCGTCGGTGTGTCAAATGCAGTTCCCTGATCGGAACCTATGCCGGTACCTACATCGTGTGTTTTCAGATCAGTGTATAAACTTCCGCTGTGACAATCGCCGCAACCGGCTTTAGTAAAAAGTTTACTGCCTTTTTTGGCTGATCTGCTCAGTGCGCGTTTTCCAAAAAACCTTTTGACAAGCTTTGGACTCGGAGCAGGTTCCAGTGATTTTAAGTACTCGTCGATGGCGGCGGCATCTTCTTCCGGGCGAACGGCAAACTGGATAAACCTCAGGCCCGCACGGACAGCGGTTTCAGCGTCCGGGCGTATCCCGGTTATCATAGCTGGCGCGGTTTTGTGAGACAGCACAAGATTTTTCGTTTGCTTTGGATTGCCTATCCCGTCATTGAGCAGGTCCCAGTTGATCGCGTCGGGCCGCACATCGTCCGGATGACATGTCGCACAGCTTTGCCACTTCTGAAAGCATAATGTGGCATCGTTAAAGAACATTTCGCCCTTTCGCTGCGGGGTCATCTCAGGTTCATTTCCGAGTGCGATAGATATTACATCGGTGCGAGTATCTTCCGGGCAAATGTTCACAACTCCAAGAGAGCCGCTGAAATACTCCGCGATATATGCTTTTTGCCCGGCAATGGCCAAAGCACGCGGCCCGTTACCTTCGAGCTTAATTCGTTTTCGGATACCCGTTAGAAACGACAGGTCGTTAGGGACATCCTCCGGCGAACTTGATACATGCGAGACCTTCTTACCTGCGGCTATGTCGTCAAGTTTTTTGTGCATCGCTGTCTGGTCGATAATGCTTAGTTCGTGGGTGCCGGCATGAGTTATAAAGATGAAGCTGCGGCCCGTTTCGTCGGGGCAGGCTGTGCAGACGATCGCCCATGGATTCGCAGCCCCCAGATCGACGTCGTCAAGGAGAACCGTGTTTACGAACTCATTGGACCTTGCATCGATTATGATCAAAGCGTTCGTATTCATCCATCCTCGCTCAAGCTGGGTTGTGGGCAATTGGTAGCGGGCAAGGATGCAGGTTGCATAAGCGTATTTTCCATCCGGCGAGATACAGATGCCTCTGATGTCAATAGAACCGTTTGGAAGTTCGACATCGGTAATATGCTTATCGTTTTTGGCGTCAATAATTGAAATTACGGCTGCGTTGTAATCGCCGTCGGCACGGCCTGACGGAAGAAGATTAGCTACGAAGAGTTTTTTGCCGTCAGGTGTCAGCGCCGCTGCAACCGGCTGTCGATTAACGGGTATTGCCGCAACCTGTTTTTTGGAAGCAAGATCGATGACTGTTACGTTGTTGTTGAATTGGTTGCAAATATACAGTTTTTTGCCGCCGGCGCTAAGAACCGGAGCGAGGGGCGCATAACCTGCCGGAAGTTTGGCGACGACCTTGCCCCTGCCAATGTCGACAACCTGTACGGAACCGAAATCCAAACCTGTGGTCACATACAATTTCTCGCGGTCACGCGAAAGCACAAGGCCGGTAGGTTCGGCGGGCAATGGTATATGCTTTTGAACCTTTGCAGTTGCGATGTCAAAAACGGCGATCTGCCGGGCGGTGGTTTCAGCGATATATATCTTTGATGCGTTTGTGTCTATCGCTAATGCCGAAGGGGAGAGATATTTTTCCGTAGCGAAAACATTTGCAGTCATTACCGCAGCGAAACTTACACAGAGGCATACAGTAATTTTTGCAGGAGCATTTGTCATATTTCTGCATCTTTCACTAAATGTCCGTCCGCCCGTTTAGTATCTCAGCACACGGATAAACTTGAAATTTGCTGTTTTCACGGGTAATACCGGAGGTGGGACTTGAACCCACACGACCTTGCGGCCACGGGATTTTGAATCCCGCGCGTCTGCCAATTCCGCCACTCCGGCTTATGTTAAGTTATATGATAAACGAGCCTGAGCGTCTCGTCAAGGGCAAAATCAGATCAATAGTCGAGGAAAACGATGTCCTCTGGGACAGCTACGACGTCTTTTCGTTCGGGGCCCAGGATATCTCTTATCTCGCGGCTGTGCTTACCGGCAAGGGTTTGCAGCTCTGTGCTGCTAAAACTGCTTACCGCTTTGGCCGCTTCGTTGAGCATGACCACTGCACCGGCACTAAAGGTTCCTTCGACTGATACGATGCCGCTTGGCAGGAGGCTTTTTCGTCCGGCAAGGGCTTTTACCGCTCCTTCGTCGATCCTGACGGTCCCTTCTGGTTTGCTGTTGAGTATCCATCTGGCACGATTGCCGAGTTTTCGCCGGGGCATGAAAACGGTTCCGAGATCTTCGCCGGCGATTATCCTGTCGATGACGTTTTTTTGCCTGCCGCCTGCAAGGACTATCCGGCAGCCGGCGTAAGAAGCGATTTTCGCGGCTTCTATCTTTGTTTTCATCCCGCCGGTAGCGTGCTTACTCCCTTTTTTGCCCGCGTTTTTTTCGATATCTTCTGTGATTTCGTAAACGGCTTTGATGGGCAGAGCGTCTTTGTATTTGCGGGGGTCCTTGTCGTAAAGGGCGTCAATATCGCTTAACATTATCAGCAGATCGGCATCTATCTTGCTTGCAACCAGTGCGCTTAATTTGTCATTGTCGCCGAATGCCGAACCGATCTCGTCGGTCGCGACGCAGTCATTTTCGTTTAGCACGGGGACGGCGCCCAGCTTCAAAAGCGTCTCTACCGAATTGCGGAGATTAAGATACGTCTTGCGATTGTCAAGAACCTCAGCGGTGAGCAGTACCTGGGCGACCGTGATGTCGTGCTTCGAAAATGCTTTGCGGTACTCCTGCATCAGAAGGGGTTGCCCGATGGCGGCGCAGGCTTGCCTCATTTTCATATCCTGTACGGCTCCTGCGATATTCAGGAGGCCCGCTCCCATGCCGATGGCGCCGCTGCTTACGATAACGACCTGTCTGCCCTGAGCCAATAACGCAGCGATCTGTTTCGCGATCTGGCGCACATACGCGGCGTCAACGCTGCCATCCTTGCTGAGCGTATTGGTCCCGATCTTTACGACTATTCGTTTGGCTTTGTCGAAATTTCGCATTACAGTTTGAAATCCTTATTGAGTGGCGTATGTGTAAATGTTTTTTCGCCGTCGGCGTAGTTTTTTACGATGTGTCCGTTGCCGATGAGGCGGTATTTATAGATGAGCAGGCCTTCGAGACCGACGGGGCCGCGGGCGTGTATTTTGTTCGTGCTTATGCCGACCTCTGCGCCAAGGCCGAAACGGAAGCCGTCGCTGAAACGTGTGCTACAGTTGCAGAGTACGTCGGCGGAGTCTACGAGGTCCATAAACTTTGCGGCGGCAGCTTTGTCACTTGTAACGATGGCGTCGGTATGGCCGGAACCGTAAGTGTTGATATGCTCTATGGCGTCGTCGAGTGAATCTACGACTTTTATCGAAAGGATAAGATCGAGATATTCGGTGGCCCAATCCTGTGGGGTAGCCTTGCTTACATCGATTATTTGCCGCGTCCTGTCACAACCGCGAATCTCTACATTTTGCTCCTTGAGAATAGATTCGACCTGCGGGAGGAATTTTTCCGCGATGCCGCTATGGACCAGCAACGTTTCCATTGCGTTGCAGACGGCACAATACTGGCACTTGGAGTCTACGGCGATATCGACGGCCATATCTATATCGGCTTGGGAATCAATATAGACGTGACATATACCGTCGGCGTGGCCGAGGACGGCGATGTTCGTATTGCTCATAATGTACTGGACGAACTCGTTGCTGCCGCGGGGGACGATAAGGTCGATGTATTTGTCCATGTTCAGCATTTCAGCGACGTCAGAGCGCGTTTCGAGCAGGCCAAGCCACCCGGCGGGTATCCCTGCCTGTACGCTTGCGTCGGTTATGATGCGGGCAAGTGCGCGGTTGGTCTCGACGGCTTCGCTGCCGCCTTTTAACAGTACGGCGTTGCCGCTCTTTAGACACAGAGCCGATATCTGAACGAGGGCATCGGGACGCGATTCGAAGACCACCCCGATAACGCCTATCGGACAGCTTACCTTGTAAAGCTCCAGATGCGTATCAAGTTCGGTAGCGCTTAGCGTTTGTCCTACGGGGTCGTCGAGTTTGATGAGGCTTTCGAGACCTGCGCAGACATCTTCGATCTTAGCGGTGTCAAACTTTAGACGCTTGAGGAGCGGCGTACCAAGATTTTCTTTTTCCGCATTGGCGATGTCCGTACTGTTGGCGGCGATTATCGCGTCGGAATTTTCTCTAAGAGCCGCAGCGATCGCCGCTAAAGCGGAATTTTTGACATCGCTTTTTATCGCGGCTGTTTTTATCGAAGCGGTACGCGCCGCTACGGCTGTTTCCAAGGTACTCATTGCAACTCCATTACAGTTTTTGATCAACCGAGTTTTAGCAGTTTTACGCCGGAGGCGTCATCCATTGTTCTGGCTGCGGTTATGCCCTCGATCTCGATTATCGTTATTTCCATTACGAGGAATACATCGGCTCCGCCGCGCGGACAGCCGACCACGACCTCGTCGCCTCTACCCATTGCGGCGTGAAGGTGCATCTTCGGGCCGTCTTCATCGGAGTAAAGCGTTCCAACGCCGAGGGTTTCTCCGGGACCGGTAAAGTCCCTGAAATCGCCGACGATCTTCGGTTTTTCCTGCTTGGGGCCCACGACGACGCTTGCCTTTCTAAGGCCGCCGGTGATAAAGACCGCCGCCGAGCGAACGTTTTCCTTTTTCGCCAGTGACTCTATCGACTCGTAGAGATTCTCGCCTTCACCGAGCCGCATAACAATTACCCGACCCGTTCTGCCAATTTGATATTCCATTTCTATACTCCTGACCATCTCTTATTGATATTTAATGTGATTCTACACGAGAACAGCTTTTAATGCACAAAAAAAAGAAAATTTCAGGTTTTTTCGAACCTGGCTGCTTAGCTGGCGTATAGTGGTTAGAAAGCGAATAATGAAATCGTCATCTCCTCCAAGAATGATATTTTTCATGACACGTTACATTTTTTAGAGCGGTGTGCCCTCCTTCGCACCGCTCTTTTTTTATGCGCAAAATTCCTCACTATTGGGGTTTCAGGGTAAGTGTCAGTACATCCTCTTGAATCTTGATCGCGGTTAGTCTGACTTGTCTTTTGTGTGCCGAAACCGTAAATATCGGATCAATAGGTGCGTTTTTCATCAGGGCATCCGACAAATCAGCCAGCCATGACCGGTCACCGGCGTCTTTTACCCGGTCCGTCAATATTCCTTCCGCTCGCCCCATCGCAAAGGGCGTAATATCGACGATCCCTGCTTTTATGGTCTCGATATTTATCTGAATTTTGCCGTCAGGGTTCAGTTTGGCCCTGGCTACAATGGTCATAACCACCGGCAAACGGCTGTAATTAACCTTGCCCATCAGGTAGATGGTTCCATTTTCAAATGCCACGGAGGGTGCGTAAAAATTGTCGCCGCCTGCCTTTTGCGGCCAGATATCGCGAGCAATGATGTCATTTAGACCCTCCTCTGTGATTATCAGGTCGAAAGGGGCGTCCAACTGGACGTTGTTGTAAATTTCCGGGGCGAGGTAATTCGTAAGGTAAGGGCTGACCTTGTCGGCATTTTCCGGATGGGCGGGTTTGTACCTTGCAGGTGTCCGCATGAACATGAACGCTACGGCAACCGCGAGAGAAACGGCAACTACCATCACAATTGCGACCAGACGAAGCTTTGAGCTATTTATTTTTTTTGACAGTATTTTCAAAATATGCCTTTAATAAGAAAAATGCCTCTTGCTAAAAGGGTCAATCTGATTATAGTGACTTAATCGTTTGATAAAAGTTAATTTTAGCTGGCTTTGGCATTAACCCTGCCAAGCCTTATACTCAGGGAGCTTAAAGATGTCCAATCATTTCGGCGACCGCCTCTGTCAGGCGGTAAAGAGTAAGAACACACCATTGATAGTTGGGCTTGACCCTGTATACAGCCGCTTGCCCGCGGCGATACGGAATCATCCGAGTATGAACGACGAATTCGACGTGTCGGCTGCGATCGACGCGATCTTTGAATTCTGCACGAAGACGGTCAGGGTCGTAGCACCGCTGGTACCGGCGGTCAAGATCAATATCGCCTATTTTGAAAAGTATCTCTCCGAGGGAGTCGAGACCTATTACTCGCTGGTATCCGAAGCCGACGATCTCGGTATCGAGGTGATAGGCGATGTCAAACGCGGCGACATAGGCCACACGGCATCGGCATACGCCGAGGCACATCTTCAGAACCCGGAGTTTGTCGGGCTTGAGAATATCATCACACCCGATGCGATCACTATAAACGGTTTTGCCGGTGAAGACGGGATAGTCCCGTTTGCCGATGTCGCCACCGAACAGGGCAAGGGCATCTTCGTCTGGGTACGCGCAAGCAACCCAAGCGCAGCGGAGATTCAGGATTTTGCCGATGGTGACGGCGTAAGGATGTATCAGAAGTTGGCGGAGGTTGTCGGCAGGATCGCGGATAAGCCCGAAAGTATCGGTTCGAGCGGTTACAGCAATGTCGGCATGGTAATAGGCGGGACGGCTCCTGAGGAAAGTGCGCTGCTTCGCGAAAAATATTCCAAGGTGTGGATACTGGTTCCGGGCTATGGCTCGCAGGGAGCAACCGCAGCCGATTGCCTTAGATTCCGCAACCCGGACGGTATGGGCGTACTGATCAATTCGTCCAGATCGATCATCTACGCATACGAAAAACCGCAATACATAGAACAGTTCGGCGACGACTGGGAAAAATGTATCGAGCAAGCTGTCATTGATGCCAAGGTAGAGATCGCCAAAGCCGCACAGTAGTATTGTTAATGACGACTGAAAATTGATATGGACAGAAGTTTTTTTCGTGAAAAAGAAGTCCTCGTTATGGGGCTTGGCCGCTTCGGCGGCGGCCTTGACTCGGCGATATTCGCCTGCAAATCCGGCGCAAGGGTTACCGTCACCGATCTAGCTGACCGCGACTGCCTCGGCGAGGCATTAGAAGCGTTGAAAGAATACGATATTGAATATCATCTCGGCGGCCACGTCGAAGAAGATTTCACTAATTCCGACATTATAATAGTAAACCCCGCTGTGCCGCCTGCCAATAAGTTCATCGATATCGCACTCGATGCTGGCAAACTGGTAACATCGCAGATCGAGATATTCTTCCAGTTGACTACTTCCCGGACAATTGGCATTACCGGCTCCAATGGCAAGAGTACGACTACTGCCCTTACCGCGCATCTGCTCCGGGAGAATATTGACGAAGATCGAAATTACGCAGCGGTCCACCTCGCGGGCAATATCGGTAACCGGCCCCTGCTTGCTATTTTGGACGATATTGGCGAAAATGACCTGGTCGTCCTTGAGATCAGCAGCTTCCAGGGAGAGCAGTTGGCTCGCATCGAATCGGCTTGTGATATAATGGTAATTACGAACCTTACGCCCAATCACCTCGACCGGCACGGAACCTTTGAGTCCTATTGCAACGCCAAAGAGAATCTCTTCAAGTATCAGCGGCTAAGCGACAATGACCCGGCGGTATCGATATTCAATGCCGAAGACGAGATTACCAGCCAATGGTTTGACCGTTACAGCAAGCAATCCGGGCGGCGGTGCGTTAGCTTTTCCGCTGACGATGTGCCGGAAAGTATAGCAGCCCAGTTCAAACTGCCGGGCAGGATGAACCTTTCCAATCTCGCGGCGGCAATGGCTGTGGCGGATCAATTCAAGATTAGCGAAAAAAGCATTGCGGCATCGGTCGCCGGCTTTGAACCGCTGCCCAACCGTCTCGAACTTGTCGTACAGATCGACGGCGCACGCTGGTATGACGACTCCATATCCACTACCGGCGACAGCGCGATCGCTGCGTTTGATGCATTTGAAAGTCCGATAATAATTATCGCCGGCGGATATGACAAGAAACTGTCCTTAGACGAATTCGCAAAGCACATTGCCGCTAAGGCAAAGGCGGCTGTACTGATCGGTCAGACTGCCGAAGCGATAGCCCGCACCGTGCGCGAAAATCCCGGCAAAGCAAACACAAGCGTCCGAATCGTTTCCTCGATGGCAGAAGCTGTGGGCGCGGCAGCAGCCCTGAGCGAACCCGGAGATGTGGTTCTGCTAAGCCCTGCTTGTGCCAGCTATGATATGTTCGATAATTATCGTCATCGAAGCGACGTATTTACCGAGTGCGTCAGGCAGATAAAAAGATAACTATCGGACGTAAAGTTTTTTGCTCGAACCTTTTATCCCACCCCCTCCTTCGTTAAGTAGCCCCCTGTAAACTCCGATACTACAGTAAGTGATTTTCGGGATACCCATGGGGGTTATAAGTCCGATGCAATAAACTTCAATTTGGAGTATAGTGATAATGGCCGATAGTAACAATAACAGCACCGAGAAGAGGCTGCGTTACGGCTGGCCGGTATGGTTCGCGGAGGATTTTTCCGATGTTCTCTCACAGGGCCAGATGGTCGATATAGCAAGCGACGGAGCATCCTTTACATGCTACGCCGATAAGTGTCCCTGCGAAGGTCAGCACATTACTCTGCGTTTCAGCGTGCCGCGATATGGAGCGGACAACTCATTCGATCTGGAAAACTTCGTTCGAAGCGGAAATGTTCAAAGCATTAGCGAAGCGGCTCCTTTTGTCAAAACCGTAGAGTTTGCGTTCAGCGAAGCCCTGCCGTTTAAGCCGGGTGAGATCGACGATACCGAGGCGCTCGAAGTCGAAGAGACCGTAACTCCTGAAAATGCTCCAGAAGCGGTCATTGCTACATCAGTTGAAACCAAGAGCATCGTTCAAACCGAAGCAGAGGCGATGGCTGATGCCGAGCAACTGCTGATCGAAGAAACTACCGGCGAAACTCTTACCGCCGACAACATTTAAACTTTCTTCTTAGTAACATTCTCTATATGAAGCACAGCCGTAAAAAGCTGTGCTTTTTTTGTTAACCTTCTCAAGCAATGGGCATTCGTACCCGAAATATTTATTTACGGCCTCTGCGATGTCTTTTGGGTCCTATGGTGGCCGCTTGTTTTGCGCGGGTTGCTCTATCTATTACCTTTATCGCCGCTGTACCTTCGAATCTGGTCCCGTCGGTAAGTTCGCCGCTGACCGTCAATTCAACTTCACCGGCTTGGGAGAGGATATCACGAAGACCTTCCCTGTTGAATATGGCTGTGGCAACTTGATTCCGCTCATCGACTCTTACCTGATCCGGTTCAATTGTATCTGCAAGTAATATGCTGTCAGTATTTATCTCAGCAACGTCATAATCTTCCGGCAGCTTGATATTACAGTTAAACTTACCCCTGCTCGAAAGATTAAGCGTCCCCGGCCGAATCTCCACCTCAGCAGGTATTATCAAAACAGGATTCATCAGAAACGCGTGCTGCTCTCCATTAATATAACCAATACCAATGATCTGGCCCTTATAGTTAATGTCTTTGGCTGATTTCAGATGATCCCATCCCGAATCCTCATCAAGCAGATTGTTCAGGTTGACCATGCCGTATCTTTTATCCCAAAGAAAAGGATCACAATCTGTCGCAGGGGCACTAATCAATGGCAATATCCGTCTCATACGCGGCACTCCTCTTAACGGTGGTAGAAGGAAAGACTCCGGAAAACCAAAGCTTCCATGTAAGTGGTCTATGGAAATATTATTAGAGATAACACCAACGACCTGATCGGCATCGTTCGCCCCGAGAGCAATACTGCTAAGATAGTTGCTGTCGTGAATATCGACCATTCCATCTGTCTGGGTCCAGATAAAGGCATGATTGATCTCTCTATTGTTTTCATCACGCTCGTTTAGTACCGAAGCACCAACGACCTTGTCCAGATTATTGATGGCCCACGCACTGCTTTTATTGCCGTTCAATGTGCCCAGGTTGATCATTCCGTTATCACTATCCCAGACAAAGGCATGTGTTTCGTTTAAATTACCTGTTTCTGAAGCACCGACAACTATGCCGGATTCGTTAATATTATTAGCAAAACTGTGATTACCACCGAGAGTACCCAAGTCAATTGCGCCATTAACACTATCCCACAGCAAAGCATGACAACTCCTTGTGAAATTATTGGCATTCGACAGTGATGGAGTCAAGATTGTACCAACTATTTGCATATTATCATTGATAGCACGGATCGAGTCACCATTAATGAGAAGAGGTGCGTTCGCAAATGCTGTCAGTTCAACAAAGCCGCTTTCACTATCCCATAAGAAAAAACGCCTAATTATTTCTCTGGGGTTAGTCATTTCGTAGGGCAATCTACCTACTATTTGACCGTTATTGTTAATCGCAATTGCGATTTTGATATCGTCCCATTCTGGAGTTTCGCCCAGCAGATCCGTCAGGTTGACCATACCATTAACTTCATCCCAAAGGAAACTATGACCCATTCCTTTTCTACTGGGCTGAGAATTACCAACCACCTGACCGTCGTCATTAATGTCCAAAGGATAACTGGACGAGCCGCCCAGCGTGCCGAGGTCGATGATTTCGTATTCGGGTAATGCGCCAAAGGTTGATTGAGCAACTAAAAACACTACCGCCGCTGCCAGCATCAAATGTACTCTCTTCATAGTTCTGTCACTTTCAGAAAAACAATAGTTAGCTTATGCAATCTGCACCAGTAGAGATTGCCTTGCAAATATATAGTGCAACTGGTGTGCCAAAATCCGAAATTAGGGGCATTTCGCTGTTTTCAGGCAGCTATGTCGGTTTCTTGAATTTTTACGCCTCGAAATTTGTCTGGATCTTTTATGTTACCTACATTTTCGCCGGGCGATACGGAAGAATTTACCCTTTGTTTTTCGCTTTAAGTGAGTATAATACAGCGTAAATACAATTGCAGTCAGGGAGTTGGTTTATGAGTAATGTTGCGGTTATCGTATGTGCGGCTGGTGCGGGGACGCGTTTCGGCGGCAGGGAGAAAAAGCCATTCGTCGAAGTAGCGGGCAAAAGAGCGTTTCTTCGCAGTATTGACTTCTTTGCCAGACGTGAGGACGTTAAGCAGATAATTTTGGCGATCTCGCCTCAAGACGATGAAATGGTGAGATTCAAATGGGAACACAACCTTAGCTTTGACGGGGTCAAGATATGCCACGGCGGCGCTGAGAGGCATGAGACCGTTGCCAATGCTCTCGAACTGATCGGAGATGATATCGACCTTGTGGCGGTTCACGATTCGGTTAGATGCTGCCTTCGGGATAAGTGGATCGATGAGGTTTTCGAAAAGGCGGCTGAGACCGGTGCGGCGATATTAGCTTGTCCGGTTGTGGCAACGCTTAAGAAAGCAGATGGTACTACTATAAATTCCACCGTAGACAGAACGGGCCTTTACGAAGCCCAGACTCCGCAGGTATTCAAAACGGAACTTCTGAAAAGGGCGTATGAGTCGCTAAAGGAAATGACACCGGAAAAACGGGCTTCGATCAGTGACGATTCGATGCTCGTCGAGGCATTGGGGCAAAAGGTCTCTATCGTGGAGACGGATCAATCGAATATTAAAATAACCCGAAAAAACGACGTCCTCATAGCCGAAGCGATACTGAGAACCAGACCAAAGCCAAAACCCGATGGCCCGATAGGACCTTATGCCGAGGCCCAGTGGTAATACCGATAACTTCTTATAGAACAAGGGTTTATCGTTAAAAAGCGGGTACATGTTTTGCCTGCCGGTATTTAATTGATTTATTGTCCTTGACAAGACCGGACAAGTTGGTATTGTAATTGGACTTAGCCGTTTTGTCGGCTTGGTTTTACCTGGGATTTTAAAAGTTAGCATTCAGATTAGAATAGGAGTTAAACATGTCAAGATCTTTTGTGATAACGGCCCTTTTGTTGTCGGTGGCTCTTGCGGGTTGCGCCGAAGAAGTTAAAGATGATCCGAGGTTTCGGATGGACCCTGGGGAAGCGGAATTTGCGGCTACGAAAGGTTACAGTGTCCCCGGAGCTTCAGAGGTGGATCTTGTCGAACAGGTCGCCGCTGACCGCAATGCGTATCGCCAGAATCTTGAGATACTTGCGGCATACTATGCTGCGACTGGCAATGAGATGAAAAGCATATGGGCCAGACGTGAACTCGATTCGCTTATCCAGTACCGGTACCTGATGGCCGCCGAAGTTGGGTCCGCTGACCTGCGAGCGACAGATTCGATCGAGTCGGCGGATATGCTATTCGAAGACGCCATGAAACTCTACAAGGATGCCGGCGGACTTATCGTTATTATAGACGAAGGAAAGTTGAAAGCCGCCCTTGGAAAATTCAATCTCCTCATAAGCCAGTATCCCACCAGCGATAAGATCGACGAATCTGCTTACCGTGCTGGCAGGATCTATGACCATTTTGGTGACTATGAGATCGCCGTCGTTTACTACCAGCGAACTTTCCAGTGGAACGAAGAAACCACTTGGCCGGCGAGGTTCCGGGCCGCTAATACCCTTGACAGAAAACTGCGAATGCTGAAAGAAGCTCTGCCGCTGTATCGTCTGGCCTATGAATACGAGAATCAGTACGATGCGAATACAGAGTACGCGGCAAAACGCATCAAGGAAATATCCGGCCCTCTTCCGAAAGAAGAAGATATCGAAAGCGAAGAGACCGGCGATGCCGAGTCTGAATAAGTTGTCTTTGTTGTACAAAATGAGATAATATTGCGGGTCTGTTCGATAGAGCAGGCCCGTTTTTTTGTATGTAAATATCGGATACCTGATGCAGTCAGAATTTGAAAAAAAGATCCTTGGTTTCATAGAGGCTAGCCAGCTATTGGCAAACACCGATACGGTTTTGCTTGCGGTTTCAGGCGGTAGCGATTCCGTAGCCCTTGCATTTGCCCTCAATAGGCTCTGCCAAAGCGGGTCATTGAACTTAAAACTTTCGATCGCGCATATTAACCACAACCTTCGCGGGTCTCTGTCCGATGAGGATGAGCGGTTTGTCGTCTGCCTTGGCGAGAAATTATCCATTCCGGTTAAAACCTGCGCAGTCGATGTTCGCAAATTCGCGAATGAAAACAAACTCTCCATCGAGACTGCCGCGCGTAATCTGCGTTTGTCTAATCTGACCGATATTGCCAATTCGACTGGCTGTGATGCTATTGCGACCGGCCATCACAAAAATGATAATGCCGAAACCATGATACACAGAATGCTGCGGGGGACCGGTTTTCGCGGCTTGTGCGGTATCGGCCCTGAGAGGGAATTTTCAGGTAGCGGTTGCAAGATGAGGTTTATCCGGCCGCTGCTTTGTGTAACGCGAAAAGAGATCGACGAATACTGCCGGCAAAATGATATTGCTTTTCGCCATGACCATACCAACGATGAATATGCCTATACGCGAAACAGGATACGTCATCTTCTTCTGCCGGCTCTGCAAAAGGAAAGCTCTGGTTCACTAATAAATGAGTTAGCCGATCTGTCGCAAGGCTGCCGCAAAATGTACCTGCGTATCAATGACGAAACGGACATCGCCTGGGAAAAAGCGATAATCTCCGAGAGTCCATGCGAGATTATATTCGATCAAAAAATATTTGGCCGATACGCTGAACTCGTCTGCGCCGAACTTATCCGCCGGGGGCTTACGCGTATCGGGTGCGGCGAGCGGGATCTGTCATCTTTGCATTACCGCAGTGTTATGGACCTGTCGTCTGCCGTCGGAAGAAAACAAGTAACCCTCCCAGCCGGATTCACAGCATGCGTCGAACATGAAAAGATAACTTTTGCCAGGTCTGACAAGTCATTAGATATTTGCAAATCCGATATCGGCGAAATGCAGGTAATTATCGAAGGTGAAACGATCTTTGGCGAAAGTGTTCTGGAAGCGAATATCCTTGACGCTGGCGGTTGTGATATTGAGGAATTCAAGAAGAGTAAAGATGAATATGTCGAGTGGTTCGACCTCGATAAGATCGCAATGCCGCTAAAAATTCGCCGACGGAGAGAAGGTGACAGATTTCAGCCCTTAGGACAAAAGGCTGACAAAAAGGTGGGTAAATTTCTTACCGCCGCCGGTATCGATCATGATCTTCGCAAGCGGCTGCCAATAATAGAGGGTCAAGAGCGGATAATCTGGCTCGGTGGCGTAAGGGCCAGCGAATACACAAAGATCACCGCTGAGACAAAGAAAATTCTCCAGTTAAGATTAAAATGAGTCATTTTTCGGCGAATAGGGGTTGACTTTTTTCGCAAAAATTGTTAAAAAAGCTGGCATAAAGATAAATATGAACGGAGAAGATCATGATCAGTGTTCGAAAGTTAAGACGTACGTTCGGTCCGGTAGTAGCGGTTGACGATATATCCTTCGACGTAGCCAAGGGGGATGTGCTCGGGTTTCTTGGCCCCAACGGTGCAGGCAAGAGTACGGCGATGAAGATGTTAGCGTGTTTTCTGCCGCCGGACAGCGGGACCGCTACCATTTGCGGCAATGACATTATCGACGACTCTATCGCGGTAAGAAGGTCCATCGGCTATCTCGCCGAAAACGCCATTGCGTATAATGAGATGACCGTGTCGAGTTTTTTGAATTTTGTCTGCGATGCTCGTAACATCACGGGTAAGGCTCGCAAGCAGGCCATTGACCGCATCCTCCCGATGTGCGCGATCGAGTCGGTCTATCACCATACCATCGAGACGCTGTCGAAAGGTTTCCGCAGACGGATCGGACTGGCCCAGGCTCTTATACACGACCCTGCTGTTTTGATACTCGACGAACCGACCGACGGCCTGGACCCGAACCAGAAGCATGAGGTTCGCCAGTTGATCAATAACATGGCAAAGGAAAAATGTATCATTATCTCGACGCACATCCTTGAAGAGGTCGAGGAGATCTGCACCAGAACAATAATCATAGCAAGGGGCAAGATACTTGTCGATTCGACACCGGATAAACTCAAGGAAGAGCATAGCTGCTCGCTTAACGAGGTCTTCAGAAAAATAACCACCAGCAAAATAAGTGCATAGACAGGAGCTATAATATGAATGGTTTTTCAGCGGTTTATAAAAGGGAACTGAAGGGGTACTTCGCGACGCCGGTTGCGTATGTGTTCCTTGTGATATTTTTGTTCTTTTCAGGTTACCTGACGTTCAAGCAGGGGTTCTTCCAGATGCGGCAAGCTGACATGCTGCCGTTTTTCAATAACCTGCCGCTGCTGTTCGTGTTCATGGTACCTTCGACAGCGATGCGGCTGTGGTCGGAGGAACGCAAAAGCGGCTCGATCGAACTTTTGCTAACGCTGCCGATTACGGTAAGGCAAGCCGTCATAGGCAAGTTCCTTGCGGCGTGGAGTTTTCTCGGTATCGCTTTGCTGCTGACGTTTCCGGTTCCCATAACGGTTTGTTATCTCGGCGATCCCGATATCGGCGTGATGATCGCGGGCTACATCGGAAGTTTTCTAATGGCCGGCGGGTTTCTGGCGATCGGATGTTTCTTTTCGGCGCTTACAAAAAATCAGGTCGTAAGTTTCATCCTCGCAGTTGTTGCCTGTGCGATGCTGGTCTATGCCGGAATGCCGACGACGCTGAACTATCTGTCCACCTCGCTGCCAGCGGGCATGGTAACGGCGATAGAGAGTTTCAGTTTCCAGACGCACTTCGAATCGATCCTCAGAGGAGTGATCGAGCTAAAGGATCTGGCGTACTTTTTGATACTGATCGTCGGGTGGGTCAGTGCATGCAGTGTGATATTGAATGAAAGGAAGGCAAGCTGATGAACAGGCTTATTCGTGCGATCATAGCGGTGATCTTCATCGCGATCATAACATTTTCGGCTATTAGCATTTTTCAGAATATCAAAAGGCCGCTCCGTATCGACATAACCGACCGGAAGATTTACACGCTTTCTGACGGGACCAGGAACATACTCGCCGGTCTCAACCAGACGCTTAAGGTAAAGCTGTATTACACCAAGACCGCCGCGATGAAGGCAACCGATCAGATAAAATACTTCAACAACTATTACCATTTCGTCAGGGCCTTGCTCGAAGAATATGCCTCCGAGGCAAAGGGTATGATCGATCTGCAGATCATAGACCCGCTGCCATTTTCCAATGAGGAAGTCGAAGCTATTCGTTATGGGCTCAAGCGTTTTCCGATCAGCGAGGAGGAGAACTTTTTCTTCGGCATGGTGATACAGACTCCCTTCGGCGTAGAGAAGACCATTGAGTTCTTTTCGCCGGATCGTCAAAGTTTTGTCGAGTATGACATCAGCTACCTGATAGATACCGCCATTACCCGCCAGAAGAAACGCATCGGCATTGTCAGCTCTCTGCCTGTCGCAGGCGACGATGTCTCCGGGTATATGCGGCAGATGATGATAATGCAGGGCCAGCAACCAAAACCGGCATGGGGGATCGTTCAGCATCTTAAGCAGATGTACGAGGTAAGCGATCTCGGAACGGATGTCGAAGAGATCAAAAACGTTGATATCCTGATGGTGATCCACCCGAAGAACCTGTCCGAAAGGACCATGTTCGCTATCGACCAATTCGTTCTCAGCGGCGGACGTGCATTGATCTTCGTCGATCCTTTCAGTGTCTCCGACCAGCCGTCGCAACAGCAGTTCGGAGCGCCTCATGACGCAAGTTCGAGCATCAATAAACTGCTCAATGCGTGGGGACTCGATATGGCCGCAAATACGTTCGCCGGTGACAGGTCACTTGCAACTATGGCAACACTAAGAGCCCGCTCAAGGCCGGAGCGGATCCTCGGCGTAATGAACCTCGATAAGCAGTGCTTTAATTCGACTAACGCTGTTACTGCCGATCTTAACAAGGTTAATCTAATGTTTTCGGGCGTCTTGAACGAAGTCAAAACCGAAGCATCTGAGACAAAACTTACGCCCTTGCTTAGCACGACCAATCGCGGCAACTCATGGACAGTTATGAATCAAAGTGAGTTGATGGGCGATATGGCTGGACAGTACAGGCGTTTCGTAGACGGCACTAAACCGGTTACGATGGCATATATCGTCACCGGCAAATTTCATTCGGCTTTTCCGAACGGCATCGTAATACCGGATGAATCGGCGGACACCGAAACCGATAAACCTGCCACTAAAACGATTACCGGTTTAACCGTCGCGGCAGAGGATTGTGCGGTAGCCGTTTTTGCCGACGTCGATCTCATAAGTGATACAGTCGCTTATCGCAGGTCCATCTTCGGTATGAGCGTTGTCGACGATAACAGCTCTCTTGTGCTAAACACCATCGAGGATCTTTCAGGCTCAAGCAACCTAATGTCAATAAGGGCACGCGGCAGTTTCAAGCGTCCCTTTGTAGTCGTCGATGCCATCGAGATCGAAGCAGAAGCTGAAACCGCTGCGGAAGAGGAAAAACTTGTCGCGCAGGTCACCGCCCTTCAGCAGCGATTACAGGAAAAGGTCGCCGCCGCCCGAGGTAAGGGAGACTTGATAAAGGATGTGATACTGAACGAGAGACGAGCCATTGAACTGGAGATTCGTCAAGCCGAGCAGCAACTAAGGAAAGCGAAACTTAAAAAGCGCAGGCGGATCGATCAGCTCGGCGTTAAGCTTCGCAATTTCTGTACCCTGCCGGGCCCTGCGATCATTCTTGTGATCGCTATCATTCTGGCGGTAAGACGGAGTATGCTGCGAAGGTATTATATAAGGCACACCACGGAATCATAAGAAAGTTTTCAACGGAGATATTTTATGAATAATAAAAAACTTACGCTATTGGGTATCATCGCGGCGGTAATGTTGGCCGCTGCTATCTTTCAGACGAGACTGATAAACCGTCCGCCCGACGCCTCAGGCGAAGTATCCCACCTGATACAGGGACTGGAAACGGACAGTATAGGCTCGATAGAAGTAAAGGGCAAAAGCGAAGAGGTCATACTCAGCCGGAGCGGCAATCGTTTCGTCGTCGCCAGCAAAGATAACTACCCGGCCAATGCCGATATGATCAGCGATCTTATAACCGTCTGTCTCGATATCAGGAGCGCAGAACTTATCACCGATGACCCTGCCAATCACGCCGACCTTGGAGTAACCGAAGAGACAGCCGATCTTGTAGTAAGGTTTTTTGACAAAGGATCGAAACTTATCACCGGCCTTGTTGTCTCCGAAGCCGATCCTAAAAAACGCACCAGATATGCAAGGCTCATCACGAATGAAGACGTCCATCTTATTCTCTATATGCCACAACGCGATGCTTCGCCGATTTATTATATCGATCAGGAGCTTTTCGTTGTCAACCGTGACGAGATAGAGAGCGTAACCGTTGAATTGCCTTCCGAAAGTTACACCTTAAAGAAAATAGATGGTAACGTCATCCTTGAGGATGTGCCGGATGGCAAAAAGTTAAGAGACGAAAAAATTCACGACCAGGTCTTCAACGCTCTTGCCGGAATGCGTTTTGACGATGTAATGAAACAAGGCAACGCAGATATCGATCTGAAATTCGACAAGACGTTTGTATGCAAGCTCTCCGATTCAACATTCTATACTTTGCAGGTGGCTGTCAAAGACGAAAAGACTTTCATTAAATGCACCGCCGAGTTTGCCGATAAAAGAGATATTACGAAGACACAGGGCCTCGTCGAATCGCAAGAGGTACTCAACGAAAAAGAAGCCAAACTGCTGGCAAGAGATTCCACTGAAAACTTCGCCGAGGACCACGCCGGTTGGGTTTACCGGATACCCCAAAACAAGGCCCAGTACCTGACAAAGATCGTAGTCGACCTGGTCACGAATATCGAGGAGCAGCAACCCGAAGAATAAAAAGAGGGGTGATTCAGGGTCGTGGCAATTACTCATTGGGTATTATGAAGTCTTTACAAACGGGCTTAACCGGCGGAGTGTGTTTACGGTATCGGGTAGTTTTTCGGCTACGAAGTCTATTTCCTCTTGTGTATTGTAGCGGCTGAGGCTGAACCTTATCGAGCCGTGTGCGGAGGTAAATGGCACACCCATCGCCCGCAGTACATGCGAAGGTTCGAGCGATCCGCTGGTGCAAGCCGATCCGCTTGAAGCGCAGATGCCGAATTTGTCTAACATTAGAAGGATCGCTTCGCCTTCGATGAACTCAAAGCTGATATTGGTCGTGTTAGGCAGGCGATTTTCGACGTCTCCGTTTACCATGCAATCGGGGCAGGAAGCGAGGATTTGTTTTTCGAGGCTGTCGCGGAGGGCCTTGACCACGGTGTTTTCGTCTTTGATATCATCTGCGGCGAGTTGACATGCTTTGCCGAGGCCGATGATGCCGGCGACATTTTCTGTTCCGCCTCTTCTTCCCTGTTCCTGATGGCCGCCTAACATAAACGGTGCGAGCCTTGTGCCCTTGCGAACGAAGAGGACGCCGACGCCCTTAGGGGCATGGAGCTTGTGGCCGGAGATACTGAGCAGGTCGATGTTACTTTCGGCAAGGTTCATGGGTATCTTGCCTATGGCCTGGACGGCATCGGTGTGGAAAGTGACGCCCTTTGACTTTACGAACTCGGCAATTTCATCTATCGGAAATACGGTGCCGGTCTCGTTGTTTGCGTACATGACGCTCACGATCGCGGTGTCGTCATCGATGCTGTCCTTTAGTTCGTCAATGTTCAGGCGTCCGTGTTTGTCGACGCTGATCTCTATAATGGTATAGCCATGGTGTTCGAGTTCGCGGCAGGTGCTGAGAACGGCGGGGTGCTCGACGCGTGTTGTGACTATTTTGCGTTTGTCGGCGGTCATGGTTAGAGTGCCTCTTATGGCGGTATTGTCCGACTCGGTGCCGCAACTGGTGAATATGATCTCCTCGGGATCGCAGCCTAACAATGCGGCAACGCGCTGACGGGCTTGGGCGATTTTTTTGCCGACCTGTCCGCCGAAAGAGTGCATGCTCGAAGGGTTGCCGTAAAGCTGGCCGAAATAAGGCATCATCTCTTCAATGACTTCATCGGCGACTTTCGAGGTTGCATTGCTGTCCATATAAACGGTGTTCATTTGATGTCCCCCCTGTTGTCCTGGTCGTCTTTGAGTTCTTCAACGAAGAGTTCGTCGCTTACGAATTCTTTCAGTTTCGCTTCGACAACTTCTTTCATCGTAAAGTCAGCCATCTTACATTTGGCACACATGCCTCTAAATGCGACGATGACCTTGTTGCCATCGACGTCTATCAGGTCGATGTCGCCGCCGTCATTGCGGAGGGCCGGTCTGATCTGTTCGTTTATGGTTTCCTGAACGAGTTGTATTTTCATGATGTTCGTCAGCTTGGCCGGTTTTTTATGCTCGGTGATATGCCTTGTCTGAGCTTTGGCGCCTTGAATTTCTTCGATGATCTTTTCGATCTCACCGTGGCACCCGCCGCATCCGCCGCCGGCTTTGCAGTAATTGGTAACGTCTTCGACGGTGGTCAGGTCATGTTCCCGAACGACCTTGCGTATCTCTTCATCGGTTACGCCAAAGCATGTGCAGATGACGGTGCCTTCTTTAGGGGCCGTTTCTTTGCCCTTTCCGCGATAGTCTTCGATGGCGGCGACCAGCGCTTCCTGTCCCATTACCGAGCAGTGCATTTTTTGTTCGGGCAGGCCGCCGAGCCGGTCCACGATGTCCTGGTTCGTGACATTTGCGGCTTCATCAAGGGTCATACCCTTTATCATTTCGGTAAGAACCGACGACGAAGCGATCGCGCTTGCGCATCCGAAAGTCTGGAACCTGGCCTCTTCGATCTTACCGTTTTTGTCAAGTTTGAACGTAAGCGTCAAAGCGTCTCCGCAAGAGAGCGAGCCAACCTCGCCGGTGCCGTCGGCATCTTCGATATGGCCGATATTGCGAGGATTATAAAAATAATCCATAACCTTATCAGTATAGTCCCACATACACGTTTCCTTTATAGCGTCGGGCCGTCATCACAGTTAGCCCGGGATAACCTCAAGCATCCTGTCAAGAGCGGCTTTGGCTTTGATCCTCATGTTCTCATCAACGGTAATTTTATATTGCATATCCTCAAGCGACCACAGTACCTTTTCGAGCGTGATCTTCTTCATGTTCGGACAAATAGCCTTTTCTGTCACCGGGATAAAGTTCTTTTCCGGATTCTGTTTCTTCAACGAATGGAGTATACCTGATTCTGTCGCGATAATGAAGTCCTTTGCAGAACTTTTTTTTGCGAAGGCGATCATCTGGGCGGTACTGAGCAATTCGTCGGCGGCAGCCTTTACCGGATCGTTACATTCGGGATGGGCCAGTACAACGGCGTCAGGGTACTTATTCCGGGCGATTTCGATGTCTTCGGCGGTTATTCGGGCGTGCGTTGTACAATATCCGGGCCAGAGGATCATGTCCCTTCCGGAAAGATTTATCACATGCTGGCCCAAATACTTGTCCGGTACAAATATCACTTCCCTGCCTGCGGGTATGCTGCTTACAAGTTCGACGGCGTTTCCGCTGGTGCAGCAGTAGTCGCTAAGAGCCTTTACCTCGGCGGTGCTGTTGACATAGCAGACGACGAGAGCGCCTGGATGTTTGGCCTTTAATTCTCTGAGTTGATCGGCGTTTATCATATCGGCCATTGGACAGCCGGCGGTCTTGTCGGGCAGCAGAATGGTTTTTTCCGGAGAGAGGATCGCAGCCGTTTCGGCCATGAAGCGAACACCGCAAAATACTATCGTTTCAGCTTTTGTGGTAGCGGCCTGGATGCTGAGGCCAAGAGAGTCCCCTACGAAATCGGCGATGTCCTGTACCTCACCGATCTGGTAATTGTGCGTAAGTATCACCGCTTTGCGTTGAGTTTTGAGATGCTGAATTTTTTCGATTAATGTGATACTCAAGTCTTTATCCAAGCTACTGTTGGTGGCGTTTAATTACAGATTTCGGTTTGGCCATAGCAACGGTAACCGCCGGCGGCACCGACTCTTTTACCCATGCATTAGCGCCTATTATGGCTCCTTTGCCTATGGTAATGTTTCCAAGTATTGTAGCTTCGGCGTAGATCGTAGCGTCGTCTTCTATGGTCGGATGTCGTTTGGTACCCTTTATGCTCTGTGCGTCTTTGGGGATACTGACGGCAACGAGAGAGACGCCCTGGTAGAACTTAACGTTATCGCCTATCTCCGATGTTTCTCCTACAACGACGCCGGTTCCGTGGTCAATGAAGAAGCGTTTGCCGAGAGTGGCTCCGGGGTGAATATCTATTCCGGTTTTGCTATGAGCGCTTTCGCTCATGATCCTCGGTATCAACGGGACATCCTTTTTGTAAAGTTCGTGTGATATGCGATGGGTGGCAATTGCGATAATACACGGATAGCTAATAATGATCTCATCGAACGATTGCGCGGCGGGGTCACCGTCAAAGGCAGCTTGTACGTCGTCCTTTAGCAGTCCACGGATTGCAGGTATTTGCGCCAGCAGATAGTCAGTTACCTCAACGGCCATCTTATTACAATCGCAGGTCGGACAGTTGGCCATACGACACTGATGACGGAGGGCAAGTTCGATCTGCTTTGCAAGTTCGGTGCGGATCCGGACAAGGATGTCACCGACGATAGAGTTGACGTTGTCCCGCGTGACAATTCTTTTCCCCATATATCCCGGAAAGATCAACTCAATGAGCAAGTCAAGCAGCTCGATGACTTTGTCCCTTACGGGCAGATTTGCGACGTCGATAAAGTTGATCCCCGAATCATCCTGATAGGTATTAACAATATCGTCAGTAAGCTTCTGAGCGATTTTGTCCTGGTTTTGATTTTTCATTATTTACCGATTCGTCCCGGCTACATGTACAACTCTGTCGAAATATATCTCTCACCGGTATCCGGCAGGATCACGACGATAGTCTTACCTTTGTTTTCCGGCCTTTTCGATATCTCAACGGCAGCGTACATGGCGGCGCCTGAACTTATACCGACGAGGATACCTTCCTCTGTGGCAAGCTGCTTTGTTGTCTTCATCGCACTATCATTTGAGACTTTAAATATCTCGTCAATGATATCGACATTCAATACATCGGGGATAAATCCGGCACCTATTCCCTGTATCTTATGCGGGCCGGGGCATCCGCCTGAAAGAACCGCCGAATCGTCTGGTTCTATTGCCACAGATTTTATATCCGCATTTTTCTCCTTCAATGCTTCTCCACAGCCGGTTATTGTACCACCTGTTCCGACACCGGCAACAAAAATATCAATTTTTCCATCGGTATCGGCCCATATTTCTTCGGCAGTAGTTCGGCGATGGATGTCAGGATTGGCAGGATTTGTAAACTGTTGGGGTATGAAAGCCCCGGGAGAATCCTTTTTGAGCTGCTCGGCCTTTTCTATGGCGCCTTTCATGCCGAGTTCGGCGGGCGTCAGGACTATCTGGGCGCCCATGATCTGAAGCAGTTTTCTCCGCTCAAGGCTCATGGATTCGGGCATGGTCAGTACCAGCTTGTAACCCTTGGCAGCACATACGAAAGCCAGACCGATGCCGGTATTACCGCTTGTCGGTTCTATGATCAGTGTGTCAGATTTTATGGAGCCTTCTTTTTCGCCTGCTTCTACCATCGAAACGGCGATGCGGTCCTTTACGCTACCGCATGGATTGAACGATTCGAGTTTGGCAAGAATCGTAACGTCCGGACTGCCAAGTCTGGCGATCTTTACCAAAGGTGTCGCCCCGATAGTATCGACTATGCTTTCATATATTCCAGGCACTTTGATCTCCCTTTCTATATCTGATAATTAGCTGTTTTCTGACCCTTCACAAAGTCGTCCACAAGATCCTGTAACGTCTTTGCTTCGAGGACACCGAGCATGGCATCTTGCAGATCGGACCATACTTTTCTCGTTACGCATTCCGTACAGCGTGCACAGTATTCCGGGTGCTCAAGACATTCTACCGTGAGC